>JBMOPI010000095.1:3048-8785 GCA_049324975.1 Bacillota bacterium | reverse complement strand
GCCAAACCGGCGGCGCCCATGTGTAAAACCAACTCTGTGACGGCTCTCGTCAGTGAAGCGGCTAATCTCATGCGGAGCGAAGCCATTATGAAAGATATCCGGCTGGTTACGGACTGTGAAGAGGAATGTTACATCAATGTAGATAAAGAGCAAATCAAGCAGGTGATGATCAACCTGATAAAAAACGCCCTGGAAGTAATGTCCCACGGGAAAAATATTTTTATAAAAGCCGCCCATGACAAAGACAAGAACCTCTGTGTAGTCAGTGTACAGGATGAAGGACCGGGCATTCCGACCGGTAATTTAAAGAAAATTTTTGACCCCTTTTTCACTACCAAAGAAGATGGGACCGGCCTTGGCCTGGCAGTGTCTTTCCGGATTGTGGAAAACCACGGCGGCCGGCTGAGCGCTCAAAGCACACCGGGGGCAGGAAGCGTGTTTACCATTGAGCTGCCGGCGGCAGAACCATCTTCCGGCGGCGACCGGTAAGGTTTTCCATGCTTCCATGCATCAGCTGGACCTCGGCGTGAAAACTTTGGTAATAGAAACTCTTCCCTACAGGTTGAAAACCGATTTTGGCATAAAGCTGCGGGATGTTGTCAAAACAGTTGCATATGCCGATCATGTCGGTAATCCCTTTCTTCCGGCAGTAAAAAAACGCCGCCTGGACCAGTGAAAGGAATGCCCTTGTTTTCCGGTAAGCCGCGGGAATGGCCACCCTTGAACCTTCCGCCACTACACGTCCCTCTTTCTCCAGGGACTGCAGCAGCCGGAAATACTGTTCATTTACCGGAGTTATATGCCGCCGGAAAAACTTTTCCGTTGGAAATTCCGGGACAGCAGGCGACTTTACAATAATCCGCATGGTGGCCGCAGGCTCGTCCCCATGGGTGGTAAGAAACAGCGCCGCCTGCTCGTCGTAAAGGTCGTATTCTTTTCTGTCCCGGTAATCAGCGGGGTTTATGTATTCGTACTCTTCCGCATAAACCCGGTAACGCAGGGAAAAAACCGCTTCTTTTTCATCCGGATGCAACGCCAGCTTAGTGACAAATTTCACATTCCTCCCTATGCCTTTCCCCCGCCCAATTAAAAAAGCTTCGACTGCGCAAAGCGCAGGAGTTAGCCTTTTTAATGCCTCCAGAATGGTTGAACTTTTACTGTAGGTGAAAACACAAACCCACCTCGCCAGAGGTGGGTTTTATTGTTTTTGTCAAATTTTATTGCGGTTGCCAGCCTCCGCGCTTTTTTTATAATATCGTCAAAACTGCGTCCAGACTTTAAAACAACATCAGGAGACTATCTGCACCCCGCTGCTGGTGCCGATACGGTTGGCGCCGGCCTCAATCATAGCCAGGGCCTGTTCCCTGGTACGGATGCCGCCGGCGGCCTTGACGCCCATGGTGTCACCCACAACCCGCCTCATCAGCCGGATATCTTCAACAGTTGCACCCGCCGGGCCAAATCCTGTAGAAGTCTTGACAAAATGGGCCCCTGCTTCCATAGCCATCATGCAGGCCTGGGCTTTTTCCCCTTCATCCAGAAAACAGGTCTCAATAATCACCTTCACGATAGCCCTGGCGTACGCTTCCTTTACTGCCCGCACAACCTGGCCGATATCTTCCAGCAAATACCGATAATCCCTGTTTTTCATGGCGCCGATATTGAGCACCATGTCCACTTCCCGCGCCCCTTTGGTTACAGCCTCATGGGCCTCAAAAGCCTTGGCCGCGGTGGTAGCCGACCCCAGCGGAAAACCCGCCACCGTGCAAACCCTGACCTCTGTTCCGTTGAGCAGTTCGACAGCCTTCTCCACGTAACAGGGCGCGATGCAGACAGCCGCAAAATTATACTCTGCCGCCTCCCGGCAGAGTTTTTCGATGTCTGACAGCCGGGCATCAGGTTTTAAGACGGTATGGTCGATAAATCCGGCGAGCTCAACAGTCACCCAAATCTCCCCATTCGTTAAGATTCGTACCCCAGGTTGCGCAGGGTTTTTTCCTTGTTCCGCCAGTCCCTGCTGACTTTCACAAATAATTCAAGGTACACCTTGGACCCCAGCAGGTTTTCAATTTCCCGGCGGGCGTTGGCGCCAATCTTGCTAATCATCTGGCCGGACTTCCCGACGATGATGCCTTTCTGGGAATCCCGTTCCGTGTAAATTACCGCATGTACATATACCGTGTCATTGGGCCGGGTCTTGACCTCTTCTATATCCACCGCCACGGAATGGGGGATCTCGTCCCTGGTCAGGTGCAGCACCTGCTCCCGGATTAGCTCGGCCATGATAACCCGCTCCGGCTGGTCGGTAATCATATCATCAGGGTAGTACTGCGGCCCTTCCGGCAGGTGGCGGGTAATTTCCGCCCGCAGCTGGTCCAGGTTATCCCCGGCCAGGGCCGAAACCGGCACGATCCCGGCAAAATCCATCAGGCCCCGGTAAGCATCAATCAACGGCAAAAGTTCTTGCCTGGCTACCAGGTCGATTTTATTCAAAACCAGGATCACCGGTGTTTCCGTTTCCTTCAACTGCTCAATTATGTAGCGGTCCCCCGGGCCGGCGGGCGGTTGGTTGGCTTCCGCCAGAAAAAGGATGACATCTACCTCATGCAGGACGTTCTGCGCCACCCGGACCATGAATTCGCCCAGTTTATGCTTGGGCTTATGGATGCCGGGGGTGTCGATAAAAACAATCTGCGCCCCTTCAACATTGAGGACAGCCTGGATCTTGTTGCGGGTAGTCTGGGGTTTGTCGGACATGATAGCCAGTTTCTCGCCCAGGAACTTGTTCAGCAGCGTGGATTTGCCCACATTGGGCCGGCCCACCAGCGCCACAAAGCCGGAACGGAACTTATCGCCCTTCATTCCACCACCCTCCCCGGCAGAACAGCGCCGGAAAAAGCCCCGGGCAGCAGTTCTGAAACATTGTTGATTTTATAAGCCCCCGCCCGGTTGGCCTGGATTACGGGGAAATCCCCGAATTCGGCCATTACCTGCCGGCACGCCCCGCAGGGCACGCAGTAGTCATCAGTATCGGCAATCAGGGCCAGGGCGGATATCCCTTTGTCCCCTTCGGAGACGGCTTTGAAAACAGCGGTGCGCTCAGCACAGTTGGTCAGGCCGTAAGAAGCGTTCTCCACGTTGCAGCCGGTAAAAATCCGGCCGTTTTTAGTCAACAGGGCGGCCCCTACCCGGAAGCGGGAATATGGTGCATAGGCCTGGCCCATGGTTTCCCGGGCCCGCGCTATCAACTCCTGAATCTGGTTTTCGGATAAATCATGGCTCATATCGGTCTCCTTTTTTTAAAAACTTAATTAACACAGAGTACACGGAGTTTACAGAGATTCACAGAGAAAACATTTTTTTATTGTTTTTCTCAGTAGACTCTGTGTTCTCTGTGGTTTATTGTTTTTAATAATCCACTTTAGTGTCAATTGGAACCACGGAGATCCAGGTCCGGCCGGGGTTTAGTTTAAACTCCGTCCCATTTTCACCGGTAAATACCGTCCGGAACCGCAGCCCGGATTTATGCCAGCGGCCTTCGTAAACCTGTCCGCCGGTAAACAGCAGGGCCCGGCCGCTGCCGGTCATTTTCATGGAGCGGCGCCCCTCTTTGTCTATGACCTTAGTATTAACGTATTGGACGATGATATTCCGTACGGTCAGCTGCTCCCCGGTGACATTGTCCTTGTGCGGCCTGCCGCCGGTTGCCCTTAAATAGTGGTTCTGTGACTGGTCATATTCAAAAGCTGCCACACTGAAATCCCGGGGGTAGTAGATTATCGGGCCGGCCGAGCTGCGGCCGCCGGAGAGGGCTTCCCCCTCCGCCAGAAATTTGAAGGGCGTGATTTCCGAAAACTGTTTATAGCCTTTTTCCGCGCTCACTTTACGGAGTTTCGCGGTATCAGTGTACAGGTTGTGGGGCGCATTCCTGCCTTTTATCCGCCAGAAGGCCCGCCGCCCGATACCGAATTCGTCAAGGGCGGCAACCTGCTCGGTGCGGACCATCTTTTTGGCCGCCTCGCTGCCGCCCGAATAAGCGTAAATGGCGTCATAGTCAAGCGCCCGGGTAATGAAATAAGGGCGGGCGCTACGCACCGGCCCCAGCACCGCCGCCTCACTATGCAGATACACGGCCATAAACCTGGTTATGGCAGCTTCAGCCAGCATCTCATACACCAGGTCGGCTTTGTCCAGCCCGGACTGCGGCCTGGCTGCCGGGGAGTTTTCAACCATTACGGCCAGCGGACGGCGCGCAAGGCTCTCCCTGGGCACAAGTTCCCCGGTTAGCGGTGATCTGACCAGGTCCCGGGTATCCGGGGTTTCGGCGGCTGTCCCGGCGGGACCGCCACCGGCGATAGTATCTACCGCCTTGTCCTTTTTATCGCCGCAGCCGGTTAACATCAGCGCAGGTATCAAAAGCGCCATAACCAGCAGCGCCGTTGTTTTTCTATACATGCGCCACCCCTCCCCCTTGTCATTAACCGGCTGCCTTAAGCAAAATGCCGCACATTTTCATGCCGGTATTATCTGGACAGGTTTAAGAGCGCCAGGACCTCCTCCTCCCTGGAACGCATGATCTCCCGGTCCGTGTCAGTTTCATGGTCATAGCCCAGCAGGTGCAGGACGCCGTGGGCAGCCAGGTACGCCACCTCCCGCGGGAAGGGATGGCCAAATTCTGCCGCCTGCCGCTCCGCGGTTTCCAGGGAGATAACCACATCGCCCAAAACGGGTCCGTCCCCCTCTTCGCCCTCCACCGGCGGTGCTTCGCCGGTGTCTTCCAGCATGGCAAAAGAGAGCACATCCGTGGGACAGTCCTTGTGCCGGTACTGCCTGTTAAGTTCCCGGATATACCGGTCATCCACCAGGGCAATGCTCACTTCCGCCTCCAAGGCCGCCCTTTCGTTTTTCAGCACGGTTTGTGCCACCCGCTCCAGCAGTTCAGCGAGGCTGTCATCCACCGTTACCTGCTCCTGCATGTTATTTACGAACACCGGCATCCCTGGCTTTTCTCCTCTCTATCTCCTTGATTACCGTTTCCGGGTACTCTACCCGGGCATGGAAAATGCCTGAAAGCACCCGGACAAAAGCATTGGCAATCACATCCAGGTCTTTAAAAGTAAGGTCACACTCGTCCAACTGGCCGTCATGGAGCTTTTCCTTGATAATCCGCCGCACCAGTCCCTCAATCCGGCCCGGGGTAGGTTTCTGCAGTGCCCTTACCGCCGCCTCCACCGAGTCGGCCATCATCACCATGGCCGCTTCCCTGGTCTGGGGCTTGGGCCCTTCATAACGGAAGTCTTCCTCATTTACAGTCTTTTCATCCCTGGCTTCTTCCAGTGCCCGGTGGAAAAAGAAACTTACCAGGCTGGTGCCGTGATGCTGCTCGATGATATCCTTGACCACCTGGGGCAGCTTGGCCTCGGTAGCCATCTCCGCCCCGTCCCTGGTGTGGGAGGTAATGATTAGGGTGCTCAGGGGCGGTGCGATCTTCTCATGGGGGTTTTCACAGGAAAGCTGGTTTTCGATGAAAAAGTATGGCCTTTTTACTTTTCCGACATCATGGTAAAGGGCGCCCACCCGTACCAGGAGCGAATCGCCGCCCACGGCGTCGGCGGCGGCCTCCGCCAGGTTGCCCACGATAATGCTGTGGTGATAAGTACCCGGCGCTTCCAGCATCAGCTTTTTTAACAAAGGCTGGCCGGGGTTGGACAGTTCCAGCAGTTTCACCGCGGAAACG
>JBMOPI010000095.1:0-3038 GCA_049324975.1 Bacillota bacterium | reverse complement strand
TTTCCAGGAACGGCAGGAGGCCAATGGTCAGTACTGCCGAAAACAGGCCGTTTAATATCCCCACCATCAGGCCGCCGGCCAAAATCCCCGTATTAACGCCACGGGTAGCCAGTTCCACGGCCATGATGCTGATCACATTGGCCACACTGACGTGAAGCAGTCCGGCTTTGGCCAGGTCGGACCTGGTACTCAGCCGGGAAACGCTGTAAATCCCCACCATGCCGCCGATCATACTGACCAGGGCCACCCGCATGTCGTTACCGGTGATTATGCCGAGCATGATGCTGATAATGGGTATGACCAGCAGTGCCAGCCTGGAATCAAGCAGGATGGCTATCAGCATGGCTGCTGCGGCCACCGGGAACAAGTACCCCAAAAGGGAGGCATAATCAGAACTTAATTCAATGGCCATGATGGTTTTGGCCAGGGCTATCGTGCTTACTATGATCAGGCCTAACAGCAGCAGCAGCCCTTCGTTCTCATAAATATGCTTTTTATACTGGTGCAGGTAAGTCATCACCAGGGCCATGCCGACCCCTACCAACACCGCCAGGCCAAAAACCGCACTGACGGAACCCTTGGCTTTCAAAAGGCCCATTGCTTCCAGTTTTTGGATATGGTGGGCGGTGACAACATCCCCTTCTCCGATGATCTTTTCCCCCTGCTGGACCGTTACCCGGACAGGTGTGACGGCCTCCCGGGCGGCTTCAATTTTCCTTTCCGTGGCCTCCTTGTTATAGATAAGGTTTGCGGGCAGGTAAGTCTTGATAAGCACCCCGGTAAAGGTTTTGTATTCCGGAGCCAGCGGCAGGGCCGCCACCTCTTCATCTAAAATAGCCTGTTTGGTGGCTTCCAGGTTTTCTTCCTTGATGCCCTTTTTCAGGGCGCCTTTGGCAATAGCCTTGGTCCGGGCTTCGATATCCTGCAGGATGGCTGGGTCAGCTTTGAGCAGGGCCTGGTAAACATTTAAAGGGGTTTCAAGGTTTAATTCCTGCTGCAGGCTTTCCAGTTTGGCCGCCGGATTCAACTGAGCGTTGCCCTGGACAGCCCGTACCCTGTTTATAACCTCAGTCACATCGCTGTTAAAATCGGACAGAGCGGCAGGATAGTCGTCGTGGACCTTGCCTACCGCCTGGGCAGCAAGCTGTTTGGCCTCCTCGGTCCGGATCCGGTCCACAAACTCAATGGTGCGGGTCGCCTTGATGGTCCGCGGGGAGACTTGTCCCTGTTTTAAATTCAGGCGCTCCGGCAGAAAATTAAATGAAAGCAGCAGCGTCACCAGCACAAAAAAGCCGATGCCCAGTAACAGCCGCTTGGTGGTCGTATTCTTAAAGGCCGGCAGCATTCTCCCGTAAAAAAGCTCGCGCAGGGCTTCTTTTATCGCCGCCATAGTTCCACTCCCATCTTATTTGCTGTCGTTTTCGGCTTTTTCATAGGCTTTGACCACCCGCAGGACCAGGGGGTGGCGCATGACATCATCGGTGCCGAGGATCTGAAAAGATATCCCCTCCACACCGTTTAAAATCCTTTTGGCCTCCAGGAGGCCGGAAAACTGGCCTTTGGGCAGGTCAACCTGGGTTACGTCCCCGGTAATAACCGCTTTGGATCCGAAACCGAGCCGGGTCAGGAACATCTTCATCTGCTCCGGGGTCGTATTCTGAGCCTCATCGAGAATGATAAAGGCGTCATTCAATGTGCGGCCCCGCATATATGCGAGGGGGGCAATTTCAATAATGTTCTTTTCCAGTAGTTTCTGGGTCTTGTCGATGCCCAGGATATCATACAGGCTGTCATAAACCGGACGCAGGTACGGATTGACCTTTTCCTGCAGGTCACCGGGCAGGAAACCCAGTTTTTCGCCTGCCTCTACCGCCGGGCGGGTAATCACCAGGCGGTTGACTTCCTTGTCCCTCAGGGCCCTGGCCGCCATGGCCACAGCCAGGTATGTCTTGCCGGTACCGGCCGGACCAATGCCAAAAACGATATCGTTCTGGCGGATAGCCTGTACATACCTCTTTTGCCCGTGGGTTTTGGGCTTTAATGGTTTGCCCCGGAAAGTGATAATAATCAGGTCAGAATTGAGGTCGGCGATCTTCTCACCCTGGCCGTCCCGCACCAGCTTGGCGGTATATTGCACTTCCCTGGGTGTTACAGGCTGCCCGGCAGCGCTCAGGTCAGCCAGCTGGTACAAGACCTGGGACGCCTGTTCCACGGCTTGCTTTTCCCCGGAGATAACCAACTGCTCATCCCTTAACACAATATTGACGCCAAACTCTTTTTCCAGCAGGCGCAGGTTCTCGTCATGGTGGCCGAAAATGTTGATAGTGTCTGTAAGGTTTTCTGCTGCGACTCTTTTTTCAGCTCTTGTGATCAATGAATGCTGACCTCCTGTTTGTTTATTCTGGAAGCTGTTTTACGCAAGCCGGTCAATCCGGCAGTTGTTCACCCGGCAGCTGGTCCCTGGGGATGGCTTTTACAGAACCGATCTCTTCCAGGGTTTCGGTCAATACCTTGACCCTGACCAGGTTACGGTCACCCGTGTTAATCTCCTCATTGGATTCAGACAGGATTTTGGCGCCCCTGGGCAGCTGTCTGCTGATTTGTGCACGGGCAGCGCTTTTTGCCGCCGCCAGGGCTTTCCCGTAGCCGAGTTCTTCCCGGAAGGCCCTGGTTTCATAATAATCCGTGGTTACTATTTCGACAGGAATCCGAATATTCCTCCATACCGGGAGCCTTTTGACTTTCTGCACCCGTTCAAAGCTTTGAAAAGCCCCTTGGGGGGTCCCTTTTAAAAATATCTCCTTATCCAGTATTTTAATACTTACCGAACGGGCCTGGCGGCCTGTTTTGCGGGTGCCGGTGCTCAAGACCGGCGATTCCCCGTACCCTTCATACCAGATGCGGGCCCGGACAATCCCCTGCGCCCTGACATAACGGGGCTGGGGCAATTCCTGGCGGCCTTCTTCCAACTCCCCGGGGGAGTTTCCTTCCGGCTGCTGTTCCGGTGGAGCGACAGGCTGGACAATGCCTGAAATCAG
>JBMOPI010000094.1:0-8882 GCA_049324975.1 Bacillota bacterium | reverse complement strand
TGGCGCGAGCGAACTGGATATCGGCACCGTGACCAAAGTAACAGTCGGTTAGGTGGTGAGATTTATGGTAGACAAGGTTTTTTATCCACAACCCATAGTGCCTGTTGGAAAACCACAGGGGTCGGAAAAACCTAAACAGGTGGAAACCCCCAAGATACCCTTCCGGGATATCCTGCAGGAACAAGTGGGTATAACCCAGCTTAAATTTTCCCAACATGCCCGGCAGCGGCTGCAGGTCAGAAACATTGAACTGACACCGGCGGACATGGCCAAAATAGATGCGGCGGTGGACAAGGCGGCAGCCAAAGGCGCCAGGGATTCGCTGATCCTGATGAAGGACCTGGCCTTTGTGGTCAGCGTGAAGAACAAAACCGTTATTACAGCGGTGGACGGCAGCAGTATGAAGGACCATGTATTCACCAACATTGACAGCGCTGTGATCGTGTAACAGGGCCGGACCTCTGAGAGGAAGCCCTGAAGCCGCGGATTGACGGAAGCGGCAAAAACTAGATTTGATTGGAGGTCGTAATTACTATGATGAGATCCCTTTACGCCGGCGTATCCGGCTTACGGAATCACCAGACCCGGATGGACGTAATTGGTAACAACATTGCCAATGTTAACACTATTGGTTTTAAGCGGAACCGGGTATCATTCCAGGATATGCTTTATCAAAGTATCCGGGGTGCGTCCGCTCCAGCCGGCACTTTAGGTGGTACTAACCCGTCACAGGTAGGATTGGGGGTAAACATTGCCACAATTGATACTATACATACTCAGGGAAGTACCCAAACTACCGGTAAAATGACTGACCTGATGCTCCAGGGTGACGGTTTCTTTGTTTTGGCCGATAGTGCCGGGAATAACCCGGTATATACCCGGGCCGGCAATTTTGAACTTGATGCCCAGGGTTACCTGGTAAATCCGGCAAATGGAATGTATGTTATGAATGCTAACGGTGCCAGAATCTTTATTGACCCGGCCAATAACCCGCAGAGTTTAAAAATCGACACCTTAGGTAACGTATCGTATATAAACGGCACCACAGGTGCCACTGTACCTGCAGTATTACCTGATCCCGACTTCCAGATAAGACTTGCTAAATTCAACAACTACTCCGGTCTTGAGAAAATAGGTGACAACCTTTATAAAGAAACTAACAACTCAGGACTGGTAATAAATACTTATGCCGGTGACACCGTTAACCCGAACGGCCTGGTCAATACAAGAATCACCCCTGGTGCCCTGGAAATGTCCAACGTGGACCTGTCCCAGGAATTCACCGACATGATCATCACCCAGCGGGGGTTCCAGGCCAACTCGAGGATCATCACTGTTTCCGATGAGATGCTGCAGGAACTGGTTAACCTCAAGCGTTAATGATTAACGGTTAAAGGATGCGGTACCGGGCGGGGAATACCCCTGCCCGGTCCGGTCCAAATATACGGAAAGAGGGATGGACCATGATCAAAGTGACCAGAATGAACGGTCTGGAACTGGTAATCAACGGTGACCTCGTCGAATTCCTGGAGGCCACTCCGGATACCGTGATTACCCTGACCACCGGCAAAAAGTTTGTCCTCATAGACACTGTGGATGAAGTAATACAAAAAGTTATTGATTATAAACGGTCCATTGGCATCAAAGTGGTCGAACAAATTCCTCAAAGCGGCTGCGGTGAGGAGTAACGGGAGGTTGGTAAGATGGCTGACGAAGTTGTAAACGAAGAGGCGGGCAAAGAACCCAAGGTAAATCCGAACACTATAAAAATGATTATTGCCGGGGTAGTGATGATCATCCTGGCGGCCGGGATTTCCTTCGGCGTAGCCACCTTTGCCATGAAAACGGCGGCGCCGCCGGCGGAAAAAGGGGAAGGTTACGGCAAGACAAAGACGGAAAAGCTGGAAGCGACATTGGATATCGGTGAATTTATCACCAATGTAAAGGATAAAAATGCCGCCAGCCGTTATGTAAAGATCCGGATTGTGCTGGATTTGCCCAGTAAGGTAGTGGAGGAGGAGGTCAACAACAAGCTACCCCAGGTGCAGCATACCATTAATACCGTATTACGCTCTCAGTCCGTGGAGAACCTGATGGCCGACAATGCCACGGAAAAACTTGCTGAAACATTGAAAAAGCGGATTAACGAACTGCTGCTCAAAGGTAATGTTAACAACGTCTATTTTACAAGTTTCGTTGTTCAGTAAATAAACCAAGATTATTATGGGGGAGGTGGTGAGTAAATGGGTGAAATCCTTTCACAGGATGAGATTGATGCGTTGTTAAACGCCCTCTCAACCGGCGAAAGTAAATCAGCCGATCCTCAAAAAGCCGACGAAACTCATAAGAAAGTCCGGGTTTACGATTTTAAACGGCCGAACAAGTTTTCCAAGGAACAGATCCACACCCTGCAGGCTATTCACGAAAATTACGCCCGGATTATGACTAACTTTTTCTCCGCTCATTTACGCACCCTGGTGCAAATGTCCGTCCATGCCGTGGAACAGCTGACATATGACGAATTTATCAAGACCATGCCAAACCCTACAATCATGAATATTTTCCAGATGGACCCCCTGGCCGGGAACGCTATTTTTGAGATAAATCCGGGCCTGGCCTTCGGCATATTGGACCGCCTTTTTGGCGGGCAGGGGGAAGCCCCGGACAAGATCAGGGGGCTGACGGATATTGAAAGGACTGTGCTGGAGAGAGTTGTCCACCGTTCGTTGGGGCTCCTCGCGGAAGCATGGGAAAACATTATACAATTTAAACCGAAGCTGGATATGATTGAAACCAACCCGTTGTTTACCCAGATTGTTTCACCGTCAGAAATGGTGGTGCTGGTGACATTCCATACAACCATCGGTGAAAATGAGGGCCTGATGAACCTGTGTCTACCCTTTATTGTTCTGGAGCCGATTATAAGTAAACTTTCGGCCCATTTCTGGTTCGCCGGGACGGCCAAAGGACAAACAGCGGAAAATGTGGCCAACCTCCGTAACCGGATCGAAAAAGCACGGGTCAACGTATCTGCAGTTTTAGGCCACGCCAGCATCAGGTTGGGTGAATTGCTGGAACTGCAAAAAGGGGACGTAATACAGCTCGATACATCGATAAATGACCATTTGCCGCTGATGGTCGGATCCAAACAGAAGTTTTTGTGCCGGCCGGGGGTGGTCGGCAGCAAGCTGGCGGTAGAAGTTACGTCGGTTATAAAGGAAGGAGATGAAGACGATGAGTGACGGTGTTCTCTCGCAAGAAGAGATAGATGCCCTGTTACGGTCAGATGCCATGGCCCAGGAAGCACAGGATGACGGGGGGACGGTTCAGGCTGCCGCTGAACCGGCGCCTGCGGCGGCAGCTGCTCCGGCGCCGGTGGCGGACGGGACTGCCGGGGAGCTAAATGATTCCGAGCAGGACGCCATCGGCGAAGTGGCCAACATGGTCATGGGATCCGCTGCCACAGCGTTATCCACGCTGATTGGGAAAAAAGTGGAGATTACCACCCCGCGGGTGGAGATTACCACCCTGGAACAAATAAGGCATGACTACCCGCTGCCGTACCTGTTGGTTAATGTCGAGTATGTTGCCGGGCTGGAAGGCGCCAGTGTCATGATTATCCGGGATAAAGACGCCTGTGTAATTGTCGACCTGATGATGATGGGCGACGGCACCAGCCCCCCGGTGGAGCTGACTGATATGCATATCAGCGCTATGGCTGAGGCCATGAACCAGATGATGGGGGCGTCTGCCACCGCGCTGTCCACTATTCTTAAGAGAAGGGTGGAGATTTCACCCCCTTCCACTGAACTGATTAACCTTGCTACTGACGAAGTAAAAGGGGCAGTGGGTCAACAAGGGGTCCGACTGGCCAAAGTCGCTTTTCACATCCAGATTGAAGACCTGGTGGACAGTGAGATGATGCAGCTGATCCCGTTGGATTTTGCCAGGGAAATGGCCAGGAACCTGATTGGCAATATCGGTACTGCCGAAGCGGTGGAGGAGGTTGCCGCCGCTCAACCGGCATTAGCCCCTCAGCCGGAAATTGCCCAGCAGCCGCCGATGGCCGCCCAGCCTGTGACGATGCCCGGACCGCAGCCTAATGTAGTGCAGATGCCGTCCCAGCCTCCGGTCAGCCCCGCGCCTGCCTTTACGGCGCCTGCCGCAGCCCCGCCACCGGTGATGCCCGGTCAGGGGATGGCTGTACAGCCGGCCCAGTTCGCTCCCTTGCAGGGTGGTTACCAGACGAGGGAGATTGGGAATATTGACCTGATTTTGGATGTTCCGCTGCAGATTACCGTCGAACTGGGGAAAGCCCGCAAAACCATCAGAGAGATTCTGGCCTTAAGCTCAGGATCGGTGGTGGAACTGGATAAACTGGCCGGTGAACCGGTAGATTTGCTGGTTAACGGAAAACTGCTGGCCAAAGGTGAAGTGGTGGTCATCGACGAAAACTTTGGCGTCAGAGTAACTGATATTATAAGTCCTGTAGAAAGAGTGACAAATTTACAATAATAAAAAAGGAGGACAATTATGGGTGCTCGCATCCTAATCGTTGATGACGCGGCTTTCATGCGCATGATGATTAAAGATATCCTTAGTAAAAACGGTTACCAGATAGTCGGCGAGGCCGAAAACGGCGCCGTGGCCGTGGAAAAGTACAGGGAACTGCAGCCTGACCTGACTACCATGGATATAACCATGCCGGAGATGGACGGTATTTCTGCAGTAAAAGAAATTAGAAAAACCGACCCCCAGGCCAACATCATCATGTGCAGTGCCATGGGGCAGCAGGCCATGGTAATTGACGCCATTCAGGCCGGCGCCAAGGACTTTATTGTCAAGCCCTTTCAGCCGGACCGGGTACTGGAGGCGGTCCGTAAGGCATTGAGCTAGAGAGGGGTAATGGCGTGACCACGAAAAAGACCGCAGTTTTCCTCTTGCAGGTGATTATATGTTTATTTGTTACGGCGCCTAATGTTTTGGCCGTTTCCGGCCAACTGAACCTGGAACAGCCCGAGCCTCAGATCTCACAGCCACCGAGCATGTTTTGGCTGTTTATCAAGCTGGTAATCAGCCTCGCCGTTATTGTCGGCCTTACGTACCTGACAGTCAAAGTACTGCGCCGCAAACTTACATATTCATCGGCGGGGGATTCTATTTCCGTGCTGGACCAGCACGCTTTTGCCATGAACAAGGGGATTTACATTACCGAAGTGGCCGGCAGGGTTTATGTCCTGGGGGTGACGGACCATAACATTTCGATCCTATCGGAAATCAACGACGCCCAGGTGATTGCCGGTCTCCGCAGCAGGGCTCAGGAACGGTTGAATGAACCGGTCATTCCGCCCGGCCTTTTGGAAAAGTTCCTGCCCAGGTTAAAAAACCGCACACTGCCCCAGACTCCGTCCTTCGGCACTCATATTCAGGAACAGATCAGGAAACTGCACTCTTTGGTAGAAAAATCAAAAACACAGAAGCGAGATGATGACACCGATGGGCGTTAGGAGCCGCCTGCGGCTTACGGCTGGAATGGTTGGCGGACTTTTGCTTCTTAGCTGCCTGTTTCTGGTATACCGGGCAGAGGCAGCTCCCATTCCGTTACCCGATATCAGCATAGGTGTAAAGGACACCAACAATCCCCAGGAAGTTGCCGCCAGTCTGCAGATCCTTTTCCTGCTCACGGTACTTTCCCTGGCGCCGGCCCTTTTGGTGATGATGACGTCCTTTACCCGGGTTGTGGTGGTGCTGTCTTTTATGCGCAACGCCCTGGGCACCCAGCAGACCCCGCCTAACCAGGTGCTTATCGGTCTGGCCCTGTTCCTTACATTTTTTATTATGGCGCCCACGTGGAACCAGGTGAACAAACAGGCGCTGCAGCCATATCTGGCAGGTCAGATCGGACAGGAAGAGGCATTGACAAAGGCCGCGGAACCGGTCCGCACTTTTATGTTCAAACAAACCAGGGAGAAAGACCTGGCCTTGTTTGTGAATCTGGCTAAACTGGAAAGGCCCAGGAATTACGATGATATCCCCACTTACGTGCTCATTCCCGCTTTTGCCATCAGTGAGTTAAAGACAGCCTTTCAAATCGGTTTTATCATTTTTATTCCATTCATCGTAATTGACATGGTGGTGGCCAGTTCCCTGATGTCCATGGGTATGCTCATGCTGCCTCCGATGATGATTTCCCTGCCCTTTAAAATCCTGCTGTTTGTGATGGTAGACGGGTGGCACCTGCTGGTGCGTTCACTGGTCAGCAGTTTCCAGTAGAGAGGGGGAAGCCGGTTGAATTCCGACACTGTACTTTACCTGGGGCGGGAAGCCCTGTTTACCGTGATACTGGCATCTGCGCCGATTTTAGGCGCCAGTTTGTTGGTGGGAGTCCTGATCAGTATTTTCCAGGCTTCCACCCAGATTCAGGAACAGACGCTGACCTTTGTGCCTAAAATTGTAGCCGTATTGGTTATCATCGTCCTCTTTGGTTCCTGGATGGGGAATGTTGTGCTGTCCTTCACTTCAGGCTTGATGGTAAATTTACACCAGTTTATCAGCCTGAAATAGAAGGTAACTGACATGGACATGCTTACTGAACTCACTGCAAAAATTGATATATTCCTCATTGTTTTGGCCAGGGTTTCCGGGATTTTTGTGGCTGCGCCGCTGTTCAGCAACCGGGCCGTACCCAGGCAGGTAAAAATCGGGCTTACTTTTATCATTGCACTTATTATATATACAGCGAGGCTGCCCGAAGCGGGCCGGCTCCCTTCCGGCGTGACCGCCTATACTCTGCTTTTAACGGGAGAACTGATTATCGGGCTGGTCATCGGTTTTGTGGCCCAGCTGGTTTTCGCGGCTGTAACGCTGGCCGGCCAGATGTTAGATTTTCAGATGGGTTTCAGTATCGTCAATGTTATTGACCCCCTGAATTTAACCCAGGTGCCATTGGTGGGGTCATTTAAAAATATACTGGCTTTGCTGGTCTTCCTTGCTACCAACGGCCACCATTACCTGTTGGCTGCTTTATACCGGAGTTTTGACCTGATCCCGTTATTCGGTTTTCAGGGCAAAACAACCATGGTGGAAGCTATATTGGATATGTTTGGGACTATGTTTGTAACCGGGATAAAAATCGCTATCCCCGTAGTGGGAGCAATTTTTGTGGCGGAAGTGGCTATGGGTATTATTGCCCGGACTGTACCGCAGATGAATGTTTTTATTGTAGGTATCCCGGCCAAGATTTTTGTAGGTCTGGCTGTTATGATTATGGTTATCCCCCTATACACAGGTTTTCTGACGGTGCTTTTTGAAAGGAATTTTGCCGACATTATCCGGCTTTTAAAGATTATGGGCTGACGAAAAGAGGAATGTCGATGAAACCCGGCATGTGCCCGGACCGTTTGACCATTAACCTGCAATTATTTGGAGAAAAAACGGAAAAGCCCACCGCCAAGAAACGTCAAAAAGCCCGTGAAAAGGGCCAGGTTCTGAAAAGTCCGGAAATAAATTCCGTTATAATATTGATTTTAAGCTTTTTGGCCTTAAAGTTTTTTACACCGTACATGTTCGACCAGATGGCGGACGTGCTGCGTTATAGTTTTAATCAGTTTGGCAACAAAGGTTTTGAGCTTAACATTGTTAACCTGCGGGCGATCTTTCTGGCCGTAATCCTGGCCACAACCAAAGCCCTCGTGCCCGTAGTCGGTTTTGCCATGCTTGGCGGTTTGGCCGCCAGTTATGCCCAGGTTGGTTTTCTTTTCACCACAGAGCCGATGGCTTTCAAATTTGAACGGATCAACCCGGTCGAGGGCTTCAAGCGGTTGTTTTCACTGAGAAGCTTTGTGGAAGCTTTGAAGTCTGTGGCTAAAGTCATGATTATCGGTTATGCGGCATATTCCGTTTACAAAGCGGAGTTTACAAGGTTTCCCTATCTGATCGATTTGGACATCCGTTCTTCTATAGTGTACCTGGGCCAGTTAATAATGCGGATGGCATATAAAGTAGCCCTTTACCTGGCTATCCTGGCTGTTTTGGATTACCTGTACCAGCGCTGGCAGCATGAAAAATCGCTGAAGATGGAAAAACAGGAAGTTAAGGATGAATTCAAACAACAGGAAGGGGACCCCCAGATCAGAGGCAAGATCAAACAGAAACAGAGGGAAGTCTCCATGCGCCGGATGATGCAGGAACTGCCCAAGGCGGATGTGGTCATCACCAACCCTACCCATTACGCGGTGGCGCTGCAGTATAATGCTGAAACCATGGGCGCGCCGGTGGTAATCGCCAAGGGTCAGGACATGATAGCCCTGAAGATCAAGCAAGTGGCTACAGAGCACAATGTCACCATTGTGGAAAACAAGCCGCTGGCCCAATCGCTGTATAAGACAACGGAAATCGGTGATGTGATTCCGGCTGACCTGTACCAGGCGGTAGCCGAGGTACTGGCCTTTGTATATAAACTTAAGGGTAAAATTTAGGGGAGGTATCACTGTTGGCAATCGAACAGGCCGCTGCCAGGCAATTTAAAAATGTTGATATAGCCATAGCGGTCGCCGTGCTGGGCATGATTGTGATGCTGATCATCCCTATCCCCACACCCCTCTTAGACCTGCTGCTGACTGTAAACATATCTCTGGCCCTGGTTATCCTGCTGGTAACCATGTATAATAACGAACCCCTGAAATTCTCATCTTTTCCGACCATGCTGTTAATCACCACCCTGTTCCGGCTTTCCCTGAACGTAAGCGCGACCAGGCTGATCTTGCTGAATGGCCACGCCGGCAGCATCATTGAAAAGTTTGGTATGTTCGTCCTGGGCGGCAACCCGGTGGTAGGTTTTGTCATCTTCCTGATTCTGATTGTAATCCAGTTTATCGTTATCA
>JBMOPI010000093.1:0-8894 GCA_049324975.1 Bacillota bacterium | reverse complement strand
TTTGGGGGCATAAAAGGAAACTTGGGCACCACCTGTTGGATGGTCCCGTTATCATTGTAGCTGACATCATAGAAATCGGGCACATAAACCCCCGGAACAGCCGTAAGCCGTCGCAGCAGCCCCTCTTTGCCGCCGTCCCGCCGCTGCTGTTTCCATTCCTTTATCGTGACAATAAGCTTATGGATAATTTCTTCGCCTTCCCCGATGACAAAAGCATCAATGAAGGCGCTGAGCGGTTCGGGGTTAAAGGCACAGGGCCCGCCGGCCAGCACCAGGGGCATGTCCTCCCCTCGCCCGGCGGAACGCAGCGGGATACCGGCAAGGTTAAGCATGTTCAAGATGTTGCTGAAACTCATTTCATACTGCAGGGTAAAAGCTATGGCATCAAAATCCGTGAGTGGCCGGTAAGATTCCAGGCTGAACAGGGGAACCTGATGCCGGCGCAGCTGCTCCTCCATATCTGTCCAGGGGGCAAAGACCCGCTCCATCAGCGTGTCTTCGCGTTTGTTTACCAGATGATAAAGGATCCGTAACCCCAGGTGGGACATGCCCACTTCATAAACGTCGGGAAAAGCAAAAGCCATACGCACACTGACGCTTTCCCATGCTTTGTGTACAGAATTCAGCTCGGTTCCCTGGTAGCGGGTGGGTTTGGTGACCCTGGGCAAAATAGTATCTTCTATGAACTGTTTCATCAAAACCTCCTGCAGTACAACGTGTTTAGAACTATTATTGGAATTGCCGCCGCCAATTTATACCTAATTTGAAGTTCTACATAAGTGGGGTGAATTCCTTTTTGGTAGACCTGCTTTTGTCAGGTATCAGTGTCAGGTTTTGGACGTTAAGTACCTGCTTACTGGCGCCTCCCATCAGGCAAGTCCCCCACCGGCAGGTACCAGCCGTAAGTCAGCATCCCGTCAATCACTTCAGTCTCCGTAAGCACCCGCCGCACCCGGCGGTTATGATCCAGCACCGTCACCAGATGGTATTTGCCCGGCACAAAATACCGGACCAAGTCTTTAAGCGGCGTGGTTTCCGCCGCTACTACCTGCCGGGAAAGCATCGCCCCGCGGCGGGCCAGCACTGCCTTCTTACGGGCCAGGTAGCGCAGGAAAAGGTACATGGCGCTGCCCTTCTCCCGGCTGGCGGCATAATAAAGGAAAACCGCCGCCACAAAGAGGTTGTAGTCGGTCTTGCCGTGCACCAGCGCAAAGAGGCCCACCCCGGCAAAACCAATAGCAAAAAGCCGGCCCAGGTCAGCTGCCCTTTCCGTTGCCTCTTTAAGCCCCACGCGGCCGGCCAGCCAGGCCCGGTAGACCCGGCCGCCGTCCAGCGGCAGGGCCGGCAGCAGGTTAAAGCATCCCACCAGCACATTAGCGCGCATGAAAAAGGGGAGCCACTCCGGATTCCCCCAACCCAGCTTTTTGGCACCCAGGGCGGCTACGAGCATAATCCCGTTGGTTAAGGGCCCGGCCAGGGCAACCACTGACTCTGTCGCCGGGTTTTCTTCCAGGCCGGCTTCTATTCTGGCCACCCCGCCGAAGGGCAGCAGTTCCACTTCCCGCACCCTGATCCCGTAGCCTGTGGCCGTGATGACATGGGCCAGTTCATGGATAATCACCACGCCAAAAGCGATCAGACCCTGGGGCAGCACCCCCAGCAAAAAATACAGAAAAAAAAGGAGCAGGAAAAACCGGTTTAACCTTACATCCACTCCAAAAACACTGCCGATTTTCATGTAGGAGGTCACATCCCTTTTCCCGGCTCCTGGTCGGGATAGAGTCTGGCCAGCGGGTCCACGGGTTTTCCCCGTTCCCGGAATTCAAAATGCAGGTGGGGCTCCTGTGATTCGTTGTTGAGGCCCACCTTGCCGATGATTTCTCCTTCCCTGACATCCTGCCCGGGTTTGACCGCAACATCTCCCAGACCCGCATAATATGTATAATTTTGGTCATGTTCGATCAAAACGTAACTGCCCATGTTCCTGTCCTCGCCGGTCCGCACCACCCGGCCGCTCAAAGCGGCTTTGACTTCACTGCCCAGGGGCACTTGAATATCAATGCCTTCGTGAAAATGCTGCATATCATCCGCCGGGCTGATGAACCAGCCATACACGGACGTGATCTGTCCGGAGACCGGGATGGTCAGTGACAATGGGTTGGTTGACTCCGCTATTACGGCTTTGGATTCCTGGGTCGGCAGGTTAAGCACGGTTGGCCATTCCATATTGGAAGCCTGACCGGCCACCTGCAGCACTTTGGTGAACACCGGTTTTAAGTTAACTTCTTTGGTTAACAGGTACCTGGCCCCTGAACTAACTGATTCGCCTATGGCATTGTCAAGCCTGCTGATTCCAAAAACCACCCCCAGAATGATGATGGAAGCAAGAATCTGCAAGATCAGCCGGTGCTTTTTTAAATCGATAACCTTGAGACGGTTGTATTTATAACTGTTGCGATAAGCAGGCTGGGGTTTATAGGTGGCAAAATTATATAACTCATTTATATCGACTTTTTTATCCCGGTTATTTTTCATGTCATAACCTCCCCGAAGAGCTTGTTTAATTTATTATATTGACCGGGGATGATAAATATGATTAAAAAGGCTTCGCTGGCGCGAAGCGCCAAGTTAGCCTTTTTTATGCCGCAGGAGCGCTATACTTTCCTGGGGTACAAACAAAGGGGTACGGTATTAAATACCGTACCCTTGTAAGATTCGTAATTATAAAGGAAAATGGTTAGAACATCAATTTCTGTCTTCTAAGGTGAATATTCAGCATTATCCCGATCGCCGTCAGGTTTGCCAGCATGGAACTACCCCCGTAACTGAACAGCGGTAGCGGGATCCCGGTGATGGGCATAATGCCGGCGGTCATGCCGATGTTTACCAGCAGGTGAAAAGTAATCATCGATACAATCCCGGTGGCCAGCAATGTGCCGAACATGTCCCTGGCCTTGGCGGCTATCCTGACGCCCCGGTAAACCAGAATAAAGAAAAGCAGGAGCGCTGCCGAAACCCCGGCAAAACCCAGTTCTTCGCCAACCACGGAAAAGATGAAGTCGGTTTCCTGCTCGGGCAGGAAATTAAGCCTGTTCTGCGTCCCCTCGTACAGGCCCTTACCCCATAAGCCGCCAGACCCAACAGCGATCTGGGACTGGATAACATGGTAACCTGATTTCTGAGGGTCCTGATAAGGGTCAACAAAAATAGTCAGCCTTTTCAACTGGTATTCCTTTAACGGTTTCTCCCAGCCCAGCACCAATTGCCCGTACAATACGCCGCTTACTGCAACGGCGCCGGCCAGAATGACAGCGAGCAGCACCCTGGGATTGGCGCCGGCGACAAACAACATGCCGAAACAGATAGCAGTAAACACCAGGGCTGTTCCCAGGTCCGGCTGGAGTAAAATCAGACCCATCGGAATCCCGATATGCAGGAAGGATGGCAGGATATCCCTAAAGGTGTTAAGCTCCCCCTGCCGCTTGACCAGATAAGCTGCAAAGGTGATGATCACAATAATCTTGGCTAATTCCGAAGGCTGCAGGTTGAAGAAACCCAGGGAAATCCATGACTGGGCGCCCTTGGCTTCTTTACCGATGAACTTGACCGCCAGCAGCATCCCGATGTTTACCACATATAATAAACGGTAATACCTGGCCAGGCTGCGGTAATTGATGGATAACATGGTGATAATAGCGATAAAGCCAAGAATAATGGAAAAGGTCTGCTTCTTGACATAAGCGAACTGGTCACCGCCCCTCTCCATGGTAACATGGGTGGCGCTGCTCAGTATGACGAGCCCGAAGGCAATAATCAGCAGGACGGTTATAAACAAAGTATAATCAAAATTGCGAAATAGTTTTTTGTCAACCAATGCTATTTACTCCTTCCACCATGAGTACAACCTAATTATATCTTACCGTTCCATATACGTCTAGTATCGGGAGAAAGCAAAAAAATTGGGTTTTACCCAATTTTTTCAGCCCTGTTACCGGTCCTTTTCATCCTGAGTACAGGAATGTTGGCTACCAGAGCCACCGTGTCATCGGAACTGTCCAGATTTACTTCCAAAGCCTTTTCATCGATTTCCATGTAGTCGGAGATTACTTTAATTAGGTCTTCTTTCAAAGCTTCGAGTAAATGAGGAGAGACGTTTGACCGGTCATGCACAAGCACCAGACGCAGCCGCTCTTTGGCAACATTTTTACTGGCGACGCTTTCCTTTCCAAACATCCTACTCAAAAATTCCAGCAATGCCATTTCTCCCTCTCCTTCCACATGCTATTATTTAAAACCCATCAATTTTTTTAGTTTGTTCATAAGCCCGGAATCATCCTCCAAGTTCATGAAGGGCACATCCTCCCCGGTAATCCTGCGGGAGATATTCCGGTAAGCCTGGCCGGCCCGGGAGTTATTGTCCAGCACGGCGGGCTCTCCCCGGTTGGTGGAAACAACAATCTGTTCATCCTCAGGCACCACACCCAAAAGGCCGATGGCCAGGATGTCAATCATGTCGTCAATGCCCATCATGTCGCCTTTCTTGACCATCTTAGGCCTTAAGCGGTTAACGATAAGTTTGGGCGCGTGGAGTTCGGCGGCTTCCAGCAAACCGATAATCCGGTCGGCGTCCCGTACTGCGGATACCTCGGGAGTGGTAACCACCACAGCCCGTTCGGCTCCGGCAATGGCATTCTTGAAACCCTGTTCAATCCCGGCCGGGCAATCAATTATAACGTAATCAAATTCTTTTTTCAGCTCGGCACAGAGTTCTTTCATCTGGTCGGGAGTAACCGCGCTCTTGTCCTTGGTCTGGGCCGCCGGCAGCAGGTGCAGGCCCTCAAAACGCTTGTCCTTGATCAGGGCCTGCTTGAGGCGGCAGTTGCCCTGGGCCACATCAACGATATCGTAAACAATTCTATTTTCTAAACCCAGTACCACATCCAGGTTTCTCAGGCCAATATCGGTATCCACCAGGATAACCTTGTAACCCAACGCAGCGAGGCCGGTACCTATGTTGGCAGTTGTGGTGGTCTTGCCAACGCCTCCTTTGCCGGATGTTATGACAATAACTTCTCCCATACCTTTTGTCCTCCTCTTTATTATCTGAATTAACAAATCCTCATTTGTTTATCCTGGTTTATCTGGTACGCCTCTATCACTACAACTCCGTCTTTAATCCGGGCAATTTCCGGCTGTTCCGGGAGCAGGTAATCACCATCAGGGGCCCGGGTGATATGGTTGGCAATCCGCAGCTGGGTAGGCAGCAGTCGGAAAGCGGCAACGGTGGCCTCCTCATTGCCGGTGGCGCCGGCATGTACCACCCCGCGCAGGGAGCCCATCACAACGATATTGCCGCTGGCAATAAGCTCGGAACCCGGGTTGACGTCTCCAAGCACTACAATGTTGCCGTCATATTGTATGCACTGGCCGGAACGGACCGTGCGCTTAATCAGGATAGTATTGTCTTCGACACCGTATACGGTTTTCTCTTCACCGGCAGCGGGGCGGGAGGTGGTCCCGTGTTCCACGGCAGCGCGGGGCATGGATTTATGTTCCACTATGGGCGTTTCCGGATCAGGAGGGGCAGGGTTTTCCTGAGTTTCAGCCTGAACCCGGGCCTTTTTTGACTCCAGGAATTTCTTAACTTTGGAACTTTTATTTTTTTTCAATGCTATCTTCCTCCCACCTCACAACAAACCAGGGTCCTGGTCTTGGATTTAAATTCTACATCAGCCATATAAATCCTGCTAAAAAGGCCAAAAAAAAACGGGGGTTTTTACCCCGTTTTTCCTCGAATATTTTGACAAATTCATAGCCTTACTCATCTGATGTGACACTGCCTGTATCTTTGGACTGGTCTATGTTGAAATATGCCGCCAGCACATCTCTGGCTACCACACCGGCGCTGCTGCCCCCGTGACCGGCGTATTCCATCACGGCTGCCACAGCCACCTGCGGGTTTTCATAGGGAGCAAAGCCGACAAACCAGCCGTGGTTATCCCGCGGGTTTTTGTTTTTGTCCACACCGGTCTGGGCTGTACCGGTCTTGCCC
Organism: Bacillota bacterium; assembly: GCA_049324975.1. Taxonomy (GTDB): domain Bacteria; phylum Bacillota; class Thermincolia; order Thermincolales; family CAZWUW01; genus JBMOPI01. The sequence continues at coordinate 2,842 of JBMOPI010000093.1, read as the reverse complement.
GCCACGTTAACCGGGAACCCCCGGAAAACCCCGGCTGCCGTGCCGCCCGGCTCGGTGACCGCCCGCATCCCCCTCCTGATGACAGCGAGGGTTTCCGGCGAAATACTGGCATTGGCGGTCAACTCCGGCTGGAACTGCTGAACCAGGTTGCCTTTGTAATCTACTACCCTATCGACTAAATAGGGCTTAAAAAGCTTGCCTCCGTTAGCGATGGTGGCGATGTACCTGGCCATCTGCAGCGGTGTGTACAGGCTGTCCCCCTGGCCGATGGCCATAATGACGGTCTCATAATCGCGCCATTCAACTTCCCATTTATAAGCTACCCGGCGCTGGCCCTGCAGGTCCCTAAGGTCCCGTTCCTTCTGGCGCAGCAGGCTTTTGCGGTCCCGTTCGGTTTCCGCGGCGGCCAGCAGTTTTTCGTATTTTTCCTCGAGTTTGGCTACCTTCTTATCCCATCTTTCATTAAATCGCTTTTCATTGTTTGCAAAAGTCTTTTTCCATTCCGGGTTGGGCACCCGACCGGTTTGTTCCTCCGAATCCGGCAGGTCAATGCCGGTTAGTTTGCCTAAACCATACTCCCATGCGTATTTGGCCAGGTTATTGACTCCCGCCTTAACGCCCATCTGATAAAAGTACACGTTGCATGAAACCTGGATCGCCTTGATCAGGTCAACCGTGCCGTGCCCGGAAGGCTTCCAGCATTTGTATGAACGCCCGAACAGGTAAACGGAACCGGGGTCCCGTATCGTCTGGCTCGGTGTCACTTTTTTTGTTTCCAGGACCGCAGTCGCTGTAATCATCTTAAAAGTCGAACCCGGCGCATAGGCCATCATGGCCCGGTTGTTAAAAGCCGGAAAAGGGTTGTTAGGGTTAAACAGGGCATCAAACTGGGGTTTGGTGAGTTTGCCGTTAAAAATATTGGGGTCATAGCCGGGCTTACTGGCCATGGCCAGTACTTTGCCGGTCTTGATGTCCAGCAGGACCACAGCCCCGGCTCTTGCATTGGGGTATTTCTTGTCTTGTCCCTCGCCGTTCTGCAGCTTGACAAGCATTTTATCGATGGCCTGCTCCGCCGCTTTCTGTACCCGGGCGTCAATATTCAGGATCAGGTTGTTGCCCGGTGTCGGTCTTTTGATTGTGATAGGGGCTTTGACAGGATGCTGGTTCCGGTCCACCTCCACCTGCTGGTAGCCGTCGACCCCCCGCAGGTATTTTTCGTAGGCATTTTCCAGGCCGGCCTGGCCAAAACGGTCACCCATACCGTAACCGTCTTCCCTGTGCTTTTCCAGTTGTTCAGGTTTGATTTCCCGCACATAGCCCAAAACATGCGGGGCAAAGTCCCCGTTGACATACTGCCGCATAGGTTCTATATTTACTTCCACCCCCGGCAGGTCCTGACGGTTTTCCGCAATCTTTGTAACCACCTGCAGCGGAGCGTCTTTGATAATTTTTACCGGTTCAAATTTCCTTACTTTTTTATCATTGATAGCCGCCAGGATTTCTTCTTTCTTCATGTTGAGGATCCCGGCCAGTCTGGCGGCCACTTTTTCCTCCTGCTGTTCGTCTTTGCCCAGATAAACATAGGAAACGCTGTATACCGGCCGTTCTTTAACCATCACCTGGCCGTTCCTGTCCCGGATCTCGCCGCGGGGCGCCGGGATAGTCACCGGCTTAATGTAGTTTTCTTCGGACATGGTTTTGAATTGCTGGGTATGCAGCAGTTGCAGCTGCCCGAGCCGGACGATGAGCACCAAAAAAATAACGGAAACCAGAGCCATGAATATCTTCAGATTGCGTTCCACGGTTTTAGTGGTCATGCACCAGCCCTCCCGGGGTTAAGGTTTTTTGAGCAGTCCTTTTTGTGATGAACGGTAAAATCTCCCGTAAATAAAAGGCGCCAGGCAGCTGTTATATACGACAGACGGAAAAATTATATCTTTAAGAGCAGTAAAATAATTTGCCGAAAACCCGGCGAAAAGCCCTAAAACCCAAATAACGGACTCGTGCCAAAGGGTGCCGAATATCAGCGCCGCAGCGGCAATGATGATGCTTTCCTTGTATATCTTGTATTCCAGGATGCCGAATAACAGGCCGGTTAACAGCTTGGCCAGGGCGTTCAGGCCGATGAAACGGCCTAACAGGAGGTCCTGCATGATACCCCCCATAAAACCTACAACGGCACCTTCCCTGGAACCGTGCAGCATAGCATATAAAACCACCAGCACAAGGATTAAATCTGGTTTAACACCGGCAACGACAAGACGTGAGAAGAGGGTGGATTCCAATACGAGGCTTATAACGAAGAAAAAACCCATCAGGACAAAGCGCATCTTACTGCCCTCCCGGCCGGGCAAAGGTCTTCTTAACCACAAAGACCTCTTCTAACCGGTTGAAATCTACAAAGGGTCTGACCGTGGCCACTTTCACCAGGCCGTTGGACTCAATTTCTACTTTTATGACCATGCCCACCGGCAAATCCGGTGGGTAGATGCCCCCGAACCCGGAAGTTACGATGGTCTGTTTTTCCCTGATAGGCAGGTCCTTGGGGATATGGATCATCCTCAGCATCCCCGTGTCCTGGTCACGTTCCAGCACCCCCGGCGTCCGGGTGACCTGGCTTAATCCCCCCACCGAACTGTTCCTGTCGAAAATGAGCATCACTTCTGATGAATACTGTGCCACATTGATGACCCTGCCGACAAGGCCTTTACCGGTTATAACAGCCATGTTTTTTGCAATGCCGTCATTAGTGCCAACGTTGATCGTCATAGTACTGAACCAGTTATCAGAGTTGCGGCCGATGACTTTCGCTGTCACCAGCTCAAAGTCTTTGAGCCGCTCT
>JBMOPI010000092.1:0-8895 GCA_049324975.1 Bacillota bacterium | reverse complement strand
GTCAACGAGTCGGCGGGCATGTCTAGTGCATGAGGGGGCTCAAACGAGCTTCAATCTGGCCGCTTTAAAGATATGTTCCCTGAAGCTCCCGCCTCTTAGCGTATGCGTAGGCGGGGGAGGTTCACAAAAACACAGGTGCGTGTTCTCTGCAAACATCTTGCCGCAATCCTTCATATTATGTTAAGAGGTGTTGGCAGTGAAATGGATTGGCAGGTTGCTTTCCCGCTTAAGGCCCCGACCGGTGGAAAAGGGTTTTTTTCAGTCCAACAAAGCTAACATAGACGAAGCGGAAATATCTTTGTTTGGCCTGGATATGGTGTTAAAACGAAAATTTTACCTTGATACAACGCACGAAGTTTCCCTTTTTGTCCCCAGGGCCGAATTCCGGCAGACAACGTACGATGGGCCCGATAAACGCACAGAAACCGAGATAGTCTTGAACAGCATTACTATCGTCCATGCCCCCCGCCACCCCCTGGCCGGCGAATCAGGCAAACCGGCAAACCAAAAAGGCGCACTAAGAAAAAGCCTATTGAGATAAACTCAATAGGCTCCTGATCCGTCCTTTAATTAACTTTTCTTCTTTTCCACCGGCTCCACGCCAATCCTCTTGGCGGTATGGTCCATGCCGAGATAGAAGGTTAGCCAGGATGCCTTCTGGTAGAAATCCCAGTTGGCCGGGGGCACGATGTATTCCTGCAGCTTGTTCTCCTTGCCGGAGTTTTTAAGCCTTACATATGCCCGTACCCAGGCACACTTTTTCTTTTCGCCGTATACCTCGCACCAGCCGTCCCAACTGCCGCCGCAGGCGCCGTTCCGCTGATTCTTGGGGCAGTTGGACATGGGACAGACATAGCCCACGTCAGTCAGCGCACAGTCACCGCAGTCCTTGCAGTCGAAGAGGGTGACTTTGGCCATATGCTCAAAGAAGTGGTAGGGCTTTTCCATGGAAGTCCCGTCCACAGCCTTGGCAATGGCCCGCATGGGTCCCCACAGGGGGGTCCCGGGTTCCAGCATCAAGTTATGCATGAACGTCGAGAGCCTGTAGGTGAATTCCACCGGCGCATCCAGGGGACGGCCTTTGCGGTCTACCGGCCGGTCGGTGTTCAGGCCGGTCTTTTCATCTTTTTCATAATAGTAGAAGCCGCCCGGAATGGGATAATCGAATTCGTGGACGTAATCCATCCAGTTCTTGCTGTATTCTTCACCCTTGTCAAGGATGTACTCTACCTGTTCATACTTCATGCCGTGGCCGCCGATGTGGACGCCGGCGTAACCCATGCCCTTCAGCATGGCATACATTTTGGCAGCCCGGTCGAGCCTTGCTCCCACACCCTTATCCGGAGCCTGGGCCTCTTTCTCCAGGTCAGCCACCAGTTTATCCGGCGCCACACAGCCCGGCAGGCCGTTCCGGTTCATCAGCCTGGCCGCGCCCAGCGGCAGCAGGTAGATATTGCCCACAACCGGGATGTCCCAGCCGTTCTGCCTGATGAACTGAATCAGTTCGTGCATTTTCCTGATGTCATAGCCCAGCTGGCTGACAATAAACTCAGCGCCGGCTTCAATTTTCTTCTTCAGCTTAAAATACTGGAGCAACTGCTCGGCTTCGGTCTTCTTGAAAGGGGATGCGGCTGCCCCGGCAAAAAAGTCGCTGGGTTTATGTTTAATGGTGCCTTTCATTCCCTTGTACTCCAGGCCGTCATTCATTTCTTTGATCAATTCTAATATATGCATTACGTCAATATCAAACACCGGCTTGGGCCTGCCCTTAAAACCGGTATATACATAATCGCCCGTCATCACCAACAGGTTCCGCACATTTGCCCTGTCCATGGCATACAGCTGGCTCTCGATCTGGTTACGGTTCTTGTCCTTGCAGGTAAAATGGACCAGCGGCTCGATGCCCTGCTGAAAAACCTCCATCCCCAGGTAATCGGCCAGGATAGCCGGGTTACCGCCGGGCATGTCGGTAATGGTCATGGCATGGACCCTGCCGCCTTTGGCCGCCTGCTCAGCCGAAGCAATGGCAACCTCCTGTGCAGTTTCCCGGGCACCCCGTCCGGGGACCAACTCCCAGGTTATTGACAAGTTATTCTTGTCCAACAATGACTCCTTGAAACGATTTTCCATTTTGCACATCGACTCCATTCATTTGTTTTTTTGGGGATGTCCCTAGGAAAAGAGTAAAAAGAGGCAGTAATCATTGGTGAGACAAGATAAGGTGTATTAGAACAGTTATAAAATGAAAGAAAAGGACTACTTTATAATTATACAGAGCATTCTGTAAAGCGTAAAGGTGTAAAATCTTAAAAATACGACAATTTTTTAATTATTCTGCCAGACAGTACCCTTCCGTAATGCTGAGAGGAGCTTTTCCCTAAGACCGGGACAGGATTTTTCCCAACAATCCATTACTCCCTTCATCTCCTGGCGCTTGGTGCAGCCGTTGGCGGGGCAGGGGTTATGCACCACGGGCAGGCCAAGGGTATCCACAATACTGACAATAGTCCTTTCTTCCACATAAATCATCGGCCGGATGAGGGTGATGTCTTTTCTGTCCAGATAGGTTTTGGGCCTGAAAGTGTCGATGCGGCCTTCAAAAGACATGCACATCAGAAAAGTCTCCAGGGCGTCGTCCAGATGATGGCCGAGGGCCACCTTGTTGCAGCCCAGGTTTTTTGCCGCCTGGTGCAGCGCCCCGCGGCGCAGTTTGGCACACAGGGAGCAGGGGTTCTTTTCCTTGCGGACATCAAAAACAATAGGTCCTATCTTTGTGGCTTCAATGTGATAAGGGACTTTTAATTCCGCGCAGTAGCTGATGAGGGGGGAGAGGTCACCGCCCCAGCCCATGTCCAGGGTGACCGCCGTGATTTTAAAATCAACCGGGGAAAATCTTTGCCACTGGCTCATAACGTAAACCAGGGTGGAGCTGTCTTTCCCCCCGGAAAGGCCGATGGCGATATGGTCCCCTTGTTCCACTAACGTAAAGTCTGCATTGGCTTGGCCGATTTTTTGCCATAACTCTTTTCGGAAAATCCGCTTCAAGGGTAACCCTCCACTATATAAATATATTTCCACGTTCCTATTATATCATTAAAAAGGCTTCGTTGGCGCGAAACGCCAAGTTAGCCTTTTTTATACCGCAGGCGCGTCATACTTTCCTATGGTGTAAAAAAATATGGGTGGATCGCTCCACCCATTTAAATCTTGACGTAAATATGATTTATTTGACCGGGACAAATTCCTCACTAACTATTTTCTGTCCCTCGGGACTTAATACGAAGTCAATAAATGCCTGCGTTGCGGCATCCGGGGTACCGTTGGTAAGGAAAAGGAAGGGCCGGGAAATCTTGTAGCTGCCGTTGATTACATTTTCTTCAAGGGCGTCAACGCCGTCAACCTTAACGGCTTTTACACTGCTGTCCGTGGAGCCGATGGAAATGTAACCAATGGCATTTTCGTCCTGAGACACGGCGGTCCTGACAGCGCCGGTAGAATTCTGAATCACAGCGCCGGATGTAAATTTGACATCTTTGCCAAGAACAATTTCTTCAAAAGCGCCGCGGGTGCCGGAGGCTTCGTCCCGGTTTACCACCGTAATGGCTGCGTCTTTGCCGCCGACTTCCTTCCAGTTCTTAATCTCGCCGGTGTAGATTTTCTTAATCTGGTCCATTGTCAGTTCGGCAACCTGGTTATTCGCGTGGACCACTACGGCGATCCCGTCTTTGGCAATAACCGTTTCGGTTAATCCGGAGGCCTTTTCCTCCGCTTTCAGTTCCCGGGATGAGGTGCCGATGTTAGCTGTCTTATCCTGTGCCGCTTTAACGCCTGCGCTGGAACCACCGCCTGCTACGTCAACCTTGATATCCGGGTTCTTGTCACCAAAGGCTTGGGCCAGTTCTTCCGCCAGCGGCTGGACAGAAGTGGAACCGGCAACTTTTACAGTACCGCTTACATTTTGTTTGTTTTCCGTTTTGTCGCCTTCGGCTTTGGGCTCTTCACTCTTGCCGCAGCCAACCACGGCAACCATCACAGCCAGCGCCAAAACCATAAGTACTACCCATTTTGTTCTTTTCCAGGCCATCATTCTCTGATCTCCTCCTAAAAATAATTTCGATTATAGCCGGTTCTTTTAAAACCACTACAATTGAGATTATAAAGGAGGATTGTAAAATGCCCGTTATCCGGGCATTAACTTTTAATTTAGAATATGTAAAATGTATGTAAAAAACATGGGGTTATAGTTTTTACAGTGGTAATTATATAGCCGGTGTATACAAAGACTATGGAGAAATTGTCGAGATTAAAGAATAATTAAAGTAAAAAAAAACGGCCATTGTATCATGGCCATTTCCTCTGTCGCTATTTTCCGGAAAAATTAATCATACATCGGCTTACTTGGATACCAGGGTCACATTTTTAATCTGATTTTTTGCCAGGGCATAGGAGTAAACTGCTTCTATATATTTTGCCTCGGCATCTGCCAAATCAACGGCGGCGGTTAAAACATCGCCGAAGGACCCCACGCCGATTTCATAACGCCGTTGAGCCAGGCTATGATTGTCTTTAGCCTGTTCCAGACTTTTGGCCGATAACTGGACAACTTCATCGGCCTTTTGAACCTGGAACAAAGTAGAAATCACCTCAGCCCTGACATTCTGTTCCTGCTGGAGTAAATCCAGTTTTGCCCTGTCCAGTTCAGTTTTACTTTTTCTCGCCGAAAAGGTATTCGGAGCCTGGTAACCTACTACTAAGTCATAATTTAATTGAGAAATGGTCTCTGTATTCCTGGCCCTTTGCAGGTCCAGCCTGGTCTCCAAGGCTTGCTTGGTCAGTTCTTCCACAGTGGGAAGTATTACTTTTTCATATTTCAGAACTTGAGCAGGTTTTACGTCGGTGTTTACATCTAAACCCAGAGTTTTATTTAAAGCTACCTGGGCGTTTTTGTAATCCCTTTGGGCATTGGCTAAATCGGCTCTGGCGCCGGCCAAACTGATTTCTGCCCGGTTCACATCTGTCTTTATGGCAGTCCCTGCCTTGAATTTTTTCTGTACCAGGGTTAATTGTTCCTGCGCCCTCTTGACAGATGCTTCCTTTACTTTAACCATGTTGTCCGCCTTCAGGACATCGTAGTAGTTCCCTTCCACCAGAATTTTAGTTTGTTCCCTGGCAATATCATATGCTTGTTTGGCTATTTCCTCAGCTAAAGCTTTTTGCTTTGTGGAAACATATTTTGTCTGGGCATCCTGCAGGTTGCTCACGGAATCTCCGTCTATATTGTCGGCATTGTAACGGGCCTGGTCAGCATCAATAATGGCGTTGTCGTAATCCAAAGCGGCCTTTTTCAGGTCAATATTATTCTCAAAGGCAAGTTCATAAGCTTTCTCTAAAGTTAAAGCCCTGGCCGCTGCTGTAGTTGTCTCTGCCAGAGAATAAGTTACACTGCCAAGCAAGAAAAGCATGGCAACGGATAAAATAATTACCTTCCTGGACAAACCAATACCTCCTTAAGTCTCAAATTATTCAAATCGCAGCGCATCAATGGGTTTTAAGCGGGAAGCTTTATTGGCCGGGAACAGTCCGAAAATGACACCCACCAGTACGGAGAAGGAAAAAGCCAGCAGCATTATTTGCGGGGACGTTACGAGGGTCATGTCCATCAGCGCCCCTATTGCTTTGGAGCCCGATATACCAACCAAAATACCTAATATGCCGCCCATACTGCTAATGACAACGGCCTCCACCAGAAATTGCCTCAGTATATCTCTTCGTTTAGCCCCAATGGCCTTTCTGATGCCGATTTCCCTGGTCCGCTCAGTAACAGATACCAACATGATGTTCATAATCCCAATACCACCAACCAAAAGTGATACCCCGGCAATCCCGCCCAGCATCATGGTCAGGGTCCCCGTTACCTGGTTCATAGTTGACAGCATTTCCGCCTGGTTAAACACCCGGTAATTTTCTTCATCTTTGAATTTCCTAAGCAGAGCTGATTCTAACTGGCTGACAACCAGGTCAACATCCTCTTTGGACTTTACCTGCAAAGAAATAGAACTGATTTGAGGGTTAGCCAAAAGCCGCATGGCGGTTGTAATCGGAATCACTACTTTGTCATCACTGGAACCACCAAAGCTGCTCCCTTTTTTCTCTAACACACCAACAACCTTAAACTTCACTCCGTTGATCTTTACTTCCTGGCCAATGGGGTTTCCAAAACCAAAAAGCTTACTGCTGACCTCACTGCCCAACAAAACTACTTTCTGGCGGTAATCGATGTCTACAGGAAGCAGAAAACGCCCCTGACCGGTTGTTTGGTTACGGACCTTAGCGTATTGATCGTTGGTACCTTCCAGAGATGTATCTGCCTCTTTGGTCCCATATTTCACAGTCACATTGCCTGACAGCGTGGGAGCTACACCGCTCACCGCAGGTTTATCACCTAACTTGAGGGCATCCTGGTAGCTCAGGCCGCTAACCTCTCCCCTGCCTCTGATGTTAACTGAGATCAGGTTGGAACCCAGGCTTTCAATTTGCCCGGTGACCTGTTGGGCAGAACCCTGGCCGACCGAAACTAAAATTATAACTGTGGAAACACCGATGATTACACCAAGCATGGTCAGAAATGAGCGCATTTTATTAGCTTTAATACCGGCTATGGCAAGCCTGACCGCCTGAGCAAAATGCATTTAATCACCCGCCTTCGTATCACTGACAATCATGCCGTCATGGATCCGGACTATCCTTTGAGCCTGCTCAGCAATATTCAGATCATGAGTAATAAGCACAACAGTGTGTCCAAGTTCATTGAGCTGATGTAGTAGCGAGATTACTTCCTGTCCGGATTTCGAGTCCAGGGCCCCCGTGGGTTCGTCGGCTAAAATTATCGGCGGCTCCCCTGCCAGCGCCCTGGCAATAGCTACCCTTTGCTGCTGCCCGCCGGAAAGCTGGGAAGGCAGATGACTTATCCTGTCTTCCAGACCAACTAACTTAAGAAACTTCATTGCCTTTTCTTTACGCTCAGAGGCATTTTTACCGCGATAAATAAGGGGCAGTTCCACGTTTTCCAAAGCAGTTAATTTACTGAGCAGGTTAAAGGACTGGAAGATGAAGCCAACCTTTAAGTTCCGGATTTCCGCCAGTTCATCTTCACTAAGACTGTCTGTAGGGTGATTATCTATGATGATTGAGCCGGAAGTGGGAGTGTCCAGACAACCAATCATATTCATTAAGGTGGATTTTCCCGAGCCTGATGGCCCGATTATAGCTACAAATTCCTGCGGGCAAATATGAAGGTTAACTTCTTTAAGGACCTGCAAAGGGGTGGCGCCGGTTTGGTATACTTTAGACAGGTTTTCTATTCGTATCATGTTATCCTCCCCTTACTAACGGATTAACGCATACCTCCGAAACCACCGCCGCTTCTGTTCCCTCCGCTGCCACCGGGCCTGTTCCCTCCACCGAACCCGGGCATCATGGGATTGGTTCTGGCTGCATTTGCCTGCTGGCCGGGAAGCAGGACTTTATCCCCCTCCTGTAACCCTTCTGTTATCTCCGCGAAACTTTCATTCGTCAGTCCTACAGTGACCGGCTTCATGTTCCGTCCCTGCGCTGAACCTTCTGAAGGCGGAGTAAGGACAAATTTCCTTCCACCCCTTTCCTGAAGGGCTTCTATGGGTATGAGCACGACATTGTCTTTTTGGGCGACAACAATCGTCACATTGGCAGTCATTCCGCTCTTTAACAAGCTTTTGGGATTATCTATCAGGATAGTAACCTCAAAAGAACTTACGTTGTTTGTTACCACACCTTCTTCCGCAATATCCGTTACCTTTCCTTTAAAGGTTTCGTCAGGCAGGGCATCAACGGTAACATTAGCCGTCTGGCCGACCTTAACTTTGGCTATATCCACCTCATCTACCGGGAAGGAAACCTCCATTTGACCTGTATTAATAATTTTTCCTAAAGACCCATTGGAAGCAGTAGTTGTACTGTCCGAAGAACTTGCACCCGAATTGGCGCCGCTGCTCTTGATTTCATCCCCTTCCTTAACGTCCATACCGGAGACAATGCCGTCGATGGGTGCTTTTACGGCCAGGTCACTTAGTTGGTTTTCCAAATCAGTTAAGTTTAGCTGCGCCTGCTCGTAAGCTACTTGCAGGGTCTTGTGTTGGTTTTGGGCCGTGTCGCTGTTTAAAGCAAAAAGTCTTTGCCCTTTCCGGACTGCCTGACCTTCCCGGGCATACAGTCCGGTAACTTTACCCGCCAATGTAGCTTTAAGCTGTGTCTGGTCTTTCCACGCCAAGGTGCTTACTGATAAAGCATCCACCTGTTTCCCGTCTATGGTGAGGGTGCCAAAGGCCTTCGTACCGGAGGAAAGGTTGCCAGTGGCCGCAACCGCTATTTTCAGATAAACCCGGTTTTCTCCGTTGTAACCGGAAACCGGCTGGCTATTTTTGACAATAACCCGCCCTTCCACGGTCTCTCCCTGATCCGGTAAAAAGACTTCAACCTTTTGATTGACGGAGACTTTTTTTGCAGCAGCGCTGTCCACAGGCATATCAAAAACAAGCTGGCTGTCATCCTGCAAAGTTGCCAGCACAGCGCCTTTTGAAACTTCGTCACCTGTATTAATTTCCAGGCTTACTATCCTGCCTGAAAAAGGAGCTGTGATATTATCATAAGACAATTGAGTTGAGGAATCGGCCAGGTTCAGGCGGGCCTTTTCCAGGTCCAACCGGGCATTAGCCACCTGCAGGCTGAGGGAATCATTGACCAGCTCCGCCAAAAGATCGCCTTTTTTTACTTTATCACCGTTTTGTACATATATTTTTTTCACCGTACCGGATACATCCTTGCCGATATTCTCCGAGCCGACCGGAAGGATGGTCCCGG
>JBMOPI010000091.1:0-8903 GCA_049324975.1 Bacillota bacterium | reverse complement strand
CCGATTTCGATTTGTCAAGAGAACAATTGTTCTAATTTTCGACAAAGCAATTAGTGGAGGAAAAAACAAAAAAAGTCCAAGGCGCTAAGCCTTGAACATAAAGGAATTCGAGTTTTCGAGAGGCTACACCAAAATATGGGGAGGGATTGGGATGAGTTTAATCGCCTGGGAAGAAAAGTACAGTGTCAATGTAAAGGAAATTGACGACCAGCACAAGAAACTGGTGCAGCTGGTCAATGAACTGCATGATGCCATGCTGGTCGGCAAAGGCAAAGAAATTACGAGCAAAGTTCTACAAAGCCTGATCGACTATACCGCACACCACTTCGCCACGGAAGAAAAATATATGACCAAATTTAATTATCCTGCATACCCGCAACATAAAGCGGAACATGATAATCTGGTCAAACAGGTGCTGGATTTTCAGGATAAATTTAATAATGGCCAGGCTGTTATTTCCCTGGACCTGATGAAATTCCTGAAGGATTGGCTCATAAACCATATTCTCGGAACTGATAAAAAATTTGGTCCCTTTTTTAATGCAAAAGGTCTTGTATAAGTTTCAGGTCGTGCCGGCAACCAGTGTTGCCGGCTATTTTTTCCCGGCTGAAGTTTGACAAAGGGATGTAAATAAGTAATTATTAATTTGATAATTATCGAATTATAAAAAGAGTAAGGTTAATGGATACGAAACAGCTGGCTAAAGTGCTAAAGGCCCTGTCACACCCGAACAGACTGGAATTGTACCTGGAAACAGCCAGAAAAAACGAAGCCAGTTTTCAAACCGGCAGCGAGTGTTTTATTAAATCCATATCCTAATATTATTCCTTAAATGTCAGCGCCCCTACCGGGCAAACCTTGACACACTCACCGCACTGGGTGCAGCGGGATTCGGCCAGGCTGGCCTCGCCAAAAGTCGAAACCTTCCGGGACATGCCCCGGCGGACAAAACCGATGGCGCCCACTTTTACCTCCTGCTGGTCTACCCATATACACTGACCGCAAAGCACACACCGGGTAGGATCGTAACTGAAGTCCTGCGGGCTTCCGTCCGCCGGCGCCTCCTGCACAAGCGGTCTCAGCCGGGTGAGTTTCAGCTTCAGGCCCCGCTCTTTAGCGATTTTCTGCAGTTCACAGCTGCCGTTTTTGGCGCATTTGGCACAGCCCAGGCGGTGGTTTGAGAGCAGCAGTTCAAAAGCGCTCTGTACCAGTCTGTCCACCCGCTTGCTGCGGGTCCGGACGACCATGCCCTCGGTAACCGGCAATGTACAGGATGTAACGGGGTTAAGGACCCCGTCGACTTCCACAAAACACAGCCGGCAGCTGGCCGCAGGTTTATCTGCGTCTTTGATGCCGCATAAATGGGGGATGTAGATGCCATTCTCAATGGCCGCCCAAAGGAGCATCTGCCCTTCAGGCACAGTCAGCTGCCTGTTGTCAATGGTGATGGTTACTTGCCTGCTCATTATGCGCTACCCCCTTCTTCCACGATGGGCGGTGATATCTTGACCACGGCCTGGTACAGGGGCAGGCAGGTGACCAGACAGTTATCGCACTTGACACACTTGTCCTGATGGATGGCTTTTAACATATCGGGCCTGGTATAGACGGCCTCTACCGGGCAGCTGCCGATACAGGCGTCACAGAGCTTGCTGCACTTTTTCTCCTCTATGATATAAGTGATGAGGTCTTTGCACATCAGGGCCGGACAGCGTCCCTCCTGAATATGGGCTTCATATTCCTGCCGGAAGAAACGCAGGGTGGATAGCACCGGATTTGGCGCCGTTTTGCCCAAACCGCACAGCGAACCTGACTTGATATCCTCCGCCAGTTCCCAGAGCACGTCAAGGTCCTCCGGTTTGCCGCGGCCCTTGGTGATATCGGTGAGTATCTCCAGCATCTGCTTGGTACCCAGGCGGCAGAAGGTACATTTTCCGCAGGACTCGTGTTGGGTAAATTCCAGGAAGAAGCGGGCGATTTCCACCATGCAGTCATCTTCGTCCAGGACCACCACGCCACCGGAACCCATCATGGCGCCGGCTTCCTGCAGGGAGTCGAAATCTATGGCGTAGTCGAGTGCGGACTCGGGCAGGCAACCGCCTGACGGGCCGCCGATTTGAACTGCCTTAAAAGCTTTGTCGTCTTTAATCCCGTTGCCCACATCATAAATCAGGGTACGCAGCGTAGTGCCCATGGGCACTTCCGCCAGGCCGGTGCCAACCACCTTGCCGGCCAGGGCGAAAATAGCCGTGCCGGGGCTGCCGGGCGTACCGATGCCCAAAAACCACTCCGCTCCCTGACGGATAATATGGGGTATATAAGACAGGGTCTTGACATTATTGATTATGGTAGGTTTGCCGCGCAGCCCGGAAACCGCAGGAAACGGCGGGCGATGGCTGGGGATCCCGGCGTTGCCTTCAATTGAGGCGATTAACGCCGTTTCCTCTCCGCAGACAAAGGCTCCCGACCCCTGGAAGATTTTGATGTCAAATTTAAAGCTGCTCCCCAGCACCGACCCGCCCAAAAAACCCTTGTCCCGGGCCTGCTCCAGGGCTGTACGGAGCCGTTCGATGGCCAGGGGGTATTCAGCCCGGACATAGAAATAACCTTCCGATGCCCCCACTGCGTAGGCAGCAATGGCTAACCCCTCGATCACCTGGTGGGGGTTCGATTCCAGCAGGGCCCGGTCCATAAAAGCCCCGGGGTCCCCTTCATCAGCGTTGCAGATGACATATTTGACCGGCCCGTCGGCATTGGCGCAGGTTTCCCATTTGACGCCGGTAGGGAAACCGGCCCCGCCCCGGCCGCGCAGTTTGGCGTTTTTGATTTCTTCAATTATAGCCTCCGGTTCCATGGCCAGGGCTTTGGCCAGGGCGCTGTATCCGTCCCGGGCGATATACTGGTCGATATCCTGGGGGTCGATAAGGCCGCAGTCTGCCAGGACAATTTTTTGTTCATATATCCCCCGCGGGTAATCGGCGAAAGTGGGGAAAAAGTCATTTGGTTCCAGGGCGGCGGTGGCAAAATCAAAGCAGGGGTCGTCATTGACCAGAAAATCGGTCACCAGCCGGGCGGCGGTCCCTTCGTCGACCGAACCATAGCAAAGGGGCGGATAGCCGGGTTTGGAGATGATGACCATGGGCTCAGCATAACAATGACCCAGGCAGCCCACTTCCAGGACCTCTGCATCCACCTGTTTGGCGTTGATTTCCTTCCGGAAGGTCTCCAGGACGCCGAGGGCCCCGGCCGCCCTGCCGCAGGTCGCGGTGCCTACCAGCACGTACGGTTTGGCCTTAAGCCCTTCAATTTTTTGCTGTGCCTTGCCCTTTAAGTCCTGATATCTCTGCTCTGTCGCATTCCCGGCCGCACTCATGACTTCCGACCTTCTTCCGCCTGCTGTTTTTCTTCCCCTTCAGCCTGCTGCTTCTTTTCAGCCGCCTGTTTCTCCATCTCAAAACCGAGTAAAATACCATCCACCCTGGTGGGCCTGACTTTGCTTTCCACCTTCTCGTCAACCACCACTACCGGCGCCAGGGCGCAGCAACCTACACAGGCCACCCGTTCCAGGCTGAATTCCCGGTCCGGCGTGGTTTCGCCCTCCTTTATTTCCAGCCGCCGTTCAAAGGAATCCATGATAATCTGACCGCCGGTCATATGGCAGGCAGTGCCCATGCAGACCTTGACCTGGTGTTTGCCGGGCGGGTTTAAACGGAACTGGTTATAAAAAGTTGCCACTTCGTAAACCTCTACTTCCGGGATTTTTATTGCACCGGCGACCTGCAGCATGGCCTCTTTGGGCAGATAGCCCAGCTTGCCCTGCACTTCCTGGAGGACCGGCAGGAGTTTTTCCCGGTCAGACCCGTGTTTGGCCAGGGCCTTTTCCACCTCAGAGCGGATTTTTTCTAATTCGCCTTCCATTAACTCCACTTTTTCCCCTCATCTCCCCATATTTTTTTAAATTTATCTTTGAATTCGCTGTCTTTGTCGTTTTTCCTTCCTTAAAAATTAGCCACCGACTTAAACAGGCTCAGGTCGGTGTGAGGCAGGAACAGGGCTGAGACAAACTCGTCCATAAAGCCTACGCCGACAGACAGCTCAAGGTAAGTCATGCCTTTGGCAAAATCCGCCACTTCCTTTATAGCTTCGGTGGAAGTCAGCGCCACCTGGGCGCCTTTCAATGATGTATTGCCCACATAACGGTACTTCTCCCGCGGCACGTCAGGCAGCATCCCTATAGTAACAGCATCCTCAATATTCAGGGAATTGCCGAACCCCCCGGCGATAAGCACCTCATCCACATCGTCCACAGTCATGCCCATGTGGTTCAGCAGGCTCCTGATAGCCGCGAAAATAGCCCCTTTGGCCCGCAGGATGTTCTGGATATCAGTTTCAAGGATGACGATGTCGCTGCCGTGCCCTGATTCCTTGCCCCAGACCAGGACAAACTCCCAGCCTTCATCCCCTTCCCGCAGGCGGGGGGTCATGAGGCCGTTGGTGAAGTGGCCGGTCCGGCTGATAACATCACTTTTCAGCATGGTGGCAATGGCGTCAATCAGCCCTGAACCACATATGCCGACAGGCTTCACATCATCGATGGTACTGACAACAATCTCATAATCGGGGGTAATTTCAATCTTATCAATGGCGCCCGCCATGGCCCGCATCCCGTATTTAATGCCGCCGCCTTCAAAGCACGGCCCTGCGGAAGCAGCACAGCTGATCTGCCAGTCCCGGTTGCCCAGCACCATTTCACCGTTGGTGCCAATATCGATAAACAGGGTCAGTTTGTCGCTTTTTGCCAGCTGGGTGGCCAGCACTCCGGAAGTAATGTCGCCGCCCACATAGGAAGCCACCGCCGGCATGTTGAACACATAACCGCGGGGGTTCATCTTAAGCCCCACATCTGCCCCCTTAACAGGAAACGGGGTATTGACGGCAGGGATATAAGGCTCAAGGCGCAGGTAGTTGGCGTAAACGCCCAGAAAAAGGTGGGTCATGGTGGTGTTACCGGCCACGACGCAGGAATACACCTGCTCCGGTTTGACACCTTTTTCCGCCAGCATGCGTTCAACCAAATCGTTGATTGTGTCCACCACGGCCTTGCGCAGGGTCTCCTGGCCCTCCTGGCCGTCAATGGAATAGATGATCCGGTTGATGACATCATCCCCGTACTGCTGCTGGCGGTTGTATTCCCCGCCGGAAGCGGCTGTTTCCCCGGTGGTCAGGTCCACCAGGTTCATTTTCACGGTGGTGGTGCCGATATCTATGGCCAGGCCATAATAAGGCCCTTCTACAATACCAGGTTCGATATCCAGGATCTCCGCCCGGTCATCAAGCACAGTCAGACCCACGGTAACAGACCAGTTGCCGGCCCGGACCACATGGGGCAGTTTTTTCATCACCTCCATGTCGCCGGTGATGTTTTCGGTGCCGGTGGCCCGCCGCAGCTCGACCATAAGCCGGGACAGGTCGTCGGTGTTGTTGTCCAGGCTGGGAACGGGCAAGGTGACAGGCACTTTTCGGAATAATGGCTGAAGTGCATAGGGGTTTTCCAGGGTAACTTCGTTAATCAGCACTTTGTGGCTGGACAGGCGCCGGCCGTCGTTGGGGATATTGATGACCACGTCGCCTTTAACAGTGGACTTGCAGGAAATGACTTCATTCTCCCCGACATTTTTAGCTTTGGTTTTCCAGGCATTGACCTCGCCTTCGACAATTTCCACTTTACAGCGGCCGCAGGTGCCCCGCCCGCCGCAGGAGGTGTTCATCACAATGCCTGACCGGCGGATGGCTTCCAGAAGTGTCTCGCCCTCAGTAACCTCAACTGTTTTCTGGTCCGGTAAAATAGTCAGTTTCAAGTTTTACCCCTCCCCCGAAATTTTGGCATCCTGAATTTTTATGTTCTGGCATTTAAGTTTTATCTCATACAACACACAGGTTTCATCGTGGTCCTTGCCGCAGTGCAGGCAGACCTGCTCCAGCATGCCCCGGTCCGTCAGGGCCACCTTCAAAAAGGCGGCCATCCCTTCCTTAAGCGCCTGCCTCTTATCCTCCGGCATTTCATCCAACAGCCCCCGCATACGCCGGAGCCTTTCCGGCAGGATTTGGGTAGCCAGGATCCGGCCGCAGTCTGTCAGGCGGACAAAAATGTTCCGCCGGTCGGCCGGGTCATGCTCCCGTACCACCAGGCCCTTTTCTTCCAAACGGGAAATGGCCTTGGTGGCGGCCGGGTAACTTATGCCCCGGCTCTTGGCGATATCACCAATCAGCACTTTGTCATGGGCATTGATAAACTGCAGGCACTGCATCTGGACAAGGGTTACCTGCACCTGCTTCTCCGGGCAGGGGATGCACTGGGTGGTAATTGCCTTTACTATTGACGAAAAAATCTCTATGTTCCGTTCAAAAGAAAATATGTCCGACTCTTTTCCCAAGGCTCTTCCCCCCAATATTTAACCTAGTTAAATAATACCCGCAGTGGTTGTCGTTGTCAATAAAAAATATTTCTAAATATAAGTGAAAAGGTCACCGGAATTGAATTATTCAATCCGGTGACCTCTTTGCTTAACCCCGGGTCATAAATTTGAATGCTTTACAGTTCATGCAGCGGTGTCGCTTGGATTTGGCATCCCCCTGCTGGACTCCGCCGCACCAGGTCCCGCCAATAAGCCAGCACCGTTTTTCTTTGGCATTGTAAGCCGGGCATTTGGCCTTGCGGTCGTCAGGACAGTCCATAATGTCCCAGCAGTTGGCTTCAATTTTCTTTAACAGGAACCTGCCGACGATTTCCTTAAGTTCATCCGCCGTTTCCGCTAGCGCCTTGGCTGATGTTGCTATCTCTTCAACGGAAGCCGTCGTCTCTTCTATAGATGCTGAAACCTCCTCGGCGGCGGCGCCGCTTTCTTCGGATATAGCCGCGATGTTCTGCATGGCGTTCATAACCTGGCTGCTGCTGGCGGTCATCTGCTCGGTGGCCGCCGTGTTTTCTTCCGTAATGGCCGATACATTGTCGATAGCCCGGATAACCTCCGCGCTGCTGGCTGCCATTTCTTCCGAAGCGGCGGAAATACTTTCAACCTGTTCTACTGACCTTTTCACCTGCTGTACGATTTCATCCAATGCCAAACCGGCATTATGGGCCAGTTGGGCGCCCGCTTCGACTTCCCCGGTACCGACTTCCATAGCTTTTACGGCATTCTCCGTGCCGCGCTGGATATTGGTAATCAGGCCGGCAATCTCCTTGGTGGCTTTGCTGCTGCGTTCCGCCAGCTTCCTTACCTCATCGGCCACTACGGCAAACCCTTTGCCGTGCTCGCCCGCCCGGGCTGCCTCGATAGCTGCGTTCAATGCCAGGAGGTTGGTCTGCTCAGCGATGTCGTCAATCACCTGAATTATTTCGCCGATCTGTTGGGAATGTTCACCGAGTTCCTTAATCTTGTTAGCGGTGTCAAAAACCGACTGCCTGATGCGGTCCATCCCGTCAACACTCTTCTTAACGGCTTCGCCGCCTTTTTCGGCCACTTCCGCGGTTTGAACGGCGGCTGTTGATACGGCCTGGGAATTAGCGGCTACATCCTGGATGGCGGCAGCCATCTGGTTTACGATATCGGCTGTCTGCATAACATTTTGCGATTGTTCCTGAGCGCCTTTGGCGATCTGCTCAATAGCAAGAATTAACTGGTTGGTAGTCTCCACAGTTTGATTTACATTGGTTGTCTGCTCATTGTTGCCTTTGGCCACTTCACCCACGGCGGCGGCTACCTGTTGAGTAGCCAGACTGGCCTGATTGGCGTTAGCCGCCAACTGCTCACTGGTACTAGCTACGGTAGCACTGGTAGTGTTAATCTGACTGATCATATCCTTCAAATTTTCTACCATTTTATTAAATGCGGCGGCCATGACACCAATTTCGTCCTGTGTAGAAACGTTTATATTATCTATTGTTAAATCACCCTCGGCAGCCTGGTTCAAATAACCCGATAAAGCGTTTACCGGGCGGGTAATTGAACGGGTCAGATAAAATGATAAAGCAAAACCTACGCTTAGCGCGATGACGATTGATACCAAAATCAGGATTGCCCCCTTGCGTTGTTGAGCGGCGGCTTCCTGACGCGCTTTTTCTTCTCTTGCGGCCATAAGGTCGCCCATTTCCTTTAGTTTAGATTGCAAAACTTCCAAATAACCATTGGTTTTTTCCCTGAATATTTTTTCCGCTTCTGTTTTATTGCCGGCTTTCAATTGGGCCAGGATTAAATTGGCAGAACCATGGAGGTCTTTATGGGGTTCTTCCAGGGAATCAAAAATCTTTTTAATTTCAGGATCCCGGGCTTCAAAACTATAGTACCATTTCCCAAAATCGCATTTGGTAGGATCAAGCTGCTTTTTAAATTCTTTTCCTAAATAAATTTGATCATACATGGCCATGACCCATGCCAGATGGTCTGTAACTTTTTCGGCAAAAAAGTGCCGCATTTGAATGTTTTCTCTTTCAACAGCCGTTTTATCATTGATAGCACGCATGGTAAAGTATGAAGAACTTCCAACCAATAACAAAAGCAAAAGAATTAAAGAAAAACTTACATACATCTTTTTTCCAATGGTAATTCTCATGTGGGTCATCCTCTCTTTGCGCTTCCATATTATGTTAGTTGCAGGTACTTTTTTTGACTTTATTCGACATTTTTTTCCTAATTCCTTTATTTTTATGTAAATTTTTTGGGTTAATTTTACATTACGTAGTATTAACTCGTTTAGTAGCATGCCGTGAAAAGTTAAATGAACAAATTCGCCCTTCGGGCGACTTCTCCTAAAAATTAAGAATAGCAATGCTAAACTAGGGTTGGCTTTATGCCAACTCTAGCTTTCGTTAAAATACGTTTTCCCAGTCCATTTCATCATTCCAT
>JBMOPI010000090.1:0-9013 GCA_049324975.1 Bacillota bacterium | reverse complement strand
AGGCTCACTTCCGAGGTATCCAGGACCCGGCAGAGGCCGTCCAGTTTGCCGTGTTCCCTGACCTCATAGTAAACCTGTTCAATCAGCGGAACAGTCAGTTCATCCCTGCTGACGGACAATATTTTCGGGTCTTTGAGGTATTTCCTCGATAAACGCTGGATTTCTTCCGGCATGGTGGCGGAAAAAAGCAGGGTCTGGCGTTCCTCCGGCGTGGCCCGGAGGATGGCCTCGATATCATCGATAAAGCCCATATCCAGCATCTCATCGGCTTCGTCCAGCACAACCATCTGCAGGTTGTCCAGCCGCAGGGTGTTCCGGCGCAGGTGGTCGAGCAGCCGGCCCGGCGTGCCGACAACCACCTGCACGCCCCGCCTGAGGGCCATTATCTGCCGTTCTATGGACTGCCCGCCATAGATGGCCAGGGTACGAACTTCTTTATATTTACCGATTTTGGTGATTTCCTCCGCCACCTGGATGGCCAGTTCCCTGGTCGGGGTAAGGATCAGCGCCTGGGTGGCCCGGAAGCGGGGATTCAGCTTCTCCATAATCGGTATGCCAAAAGCTGCCGTTTTACCTGTACCGGTCTGAGCCTGGCCAATTACATCCAGCCCTTCCATTAACAGCGGAATAGCCTCCGCCTGGATCGGCGAGGGTTCCTCAAAGCCCATATCGCTGATGGCGTGATGCACCTTTTTACTTAAACTAAGATTGCCAAATTGTTTGGTTTCGTGCATGGGATCTCCTTTCTTTTCTACAAACCACAGAGTAGTGACCTCTGTGGTTTATTTTTTACACCATAGGAAAGTATAACGCGCCTGCGGTATAAAAAAGGCTAACTCGGCGCTTCGCGCCAGCGAAGCCTTTTTAATAAAAAATATTACTGTCTGGAACGTTCAGGCACATCGCCGGAATCACCGGCGTACAACTCGGAGAATACCCGCCGTTCCAGGCTGAAGCCGCTCTGCAGGTTAGAAACCTTAATGGTGTCCGCGGAAACCGGTCGGAACCCGTCCCCGTCCCACCGGAAGCGGAGCAGTACCACCGAGTATGGGATTTCCTTGTCGGTCTCCAGCCCGCGGAGACCGGCAGCGCCGGTGGTGCCGGCATCGATAAGCACCGTTTTGTCAACCACATCTATTCTGTAACGGTGATCATGGCCATGCAGTATAACCGGGGCTTTACCGGTCAACTGCCGGGCCAGCCGGTTATTGTGCACTGCCACTACCACCGGTTTACGGGGCGCTTTAGCGATAATTTCCTCAAGTTTTGCGGCATAATCTTTTATGGGGCCGTCGCCGGTTACCCTGGGGCTGTTGGCAAATGCCGCCGGGTCGGCAATACCGGCAATATCCAGGCCTTTTACGTTCACCGTACCGCCGGTCAGCACCTTTACATTGGGGATCTTCTGTAACTCCTGAACAGCGGCGGCGGTCTCGTGATTACCCGGTGTGATTACATAAGGAACATCGATTTTCCTGATCTGTTCCATGGCTGCCGCCTCAATTGGTGTGCCAAAGTCGGACAGGTCACCGGTATCGATAACCATGTCAACACCGAATGTTTTCGTCACCTGCCCGATAAAGTCAAAAGCCGCCGGGTTGTTGTGGATATCGGAAACGTGCAGCACCCTAAGGTCACCTTCCCCGGTCGGGCCGATGGCTTCCAGGGTATCCATCCGTTCGAACAAGCCATAAAGGTTGTCTGTTACCACCCGTATTTGTTTGCCCCAGGTATTCACCGTATCCAGGCTCTGCTGGACCAGGCCGATCATCCACGGAGCGGCTTTTAGCATGCCTTCATACTGCGGGTTGCGGAATTTCTTCACATCATAGGTATAATAAGTGCCGGCCAGGAGCACGGCTGCCGTAACAAGGCCGATAACACCGCCAAGCATAAATTCCCGGGCACGCCGGCGTTGTAAAATCATTGTTCCGAAAAGCCCGCCCAGGACGCCCAGCAGTAGGGCCTTAATCACAAATTCTTTCATTGCCTTAGCCAGTTCAAGCCTGGCCCGGCCCATGATTTCCTGCTGTTCGGGGGGTTCCGCCAGGGTCTTCTTTAACCCGGGCAGGTCTATATTCTGCAGCTCCACCCGGACATCCAGCGGTCCCCGGTGGGTGCGGGCCCTGATTTCTCCGACGGGAGGTATACTGAGCCTGGTCATGCCGCTGTCCGCAATACCTACGGAGAGCTTTACCTGTAAAGCCTCCACATGGAAAACCGTCTGGCCGAAAAGGTTAAGGAACAATATTGCGCCGGCTATTGCAGATACAGGGATCAACAGGTACCACAACTTTTTCTTCATCTGTTATTTCCCCTCTTCTATTTTCCAAGCAGGTGCAGCCGGATCATATTTAAAGCAGCGTTGGCGGTCTGCCGGCGGACGGTGTCCCGGTCCCCGGGGAACAAGAACTTCCGGGCGTCTACATGATCACCCGCAGCAAAGCCAATATAAACCAGCCCCACCGGCTTTTCCGCGGTTCCGCCGTCCGGACCGGCAATCCCGGTTACCGACAGCGCCAGGTCCGTACCGCCGATGTTCCGGACCCCGGCTGCCATCTCCCCGGCCGTTTCCCCGCTTACAGCGCCGTACTTTTTCAGAGTAGCGGCAGAAACGCCGAGCAGTTTCACTTTGGCCTCGTTGCTGTAAGACACCACGCCGTACATCAGGTAACCGGAACTGCCCGGCAGGTCTGTCAGCAGCTTGGCAATCAGCCCGCCGGTACAGGACTCAGCCAGGGATATGGTCAAGCCGCGTCCGAGGAGCATCCGGCCGACAACTGATTCCATGGTGTCTTCGTCAAAACCGAAAATATAATCCCCCAGTCGCCGCCGGATCTCTTCTTCCAGCGGCCGGATCATCCGGTATGCCGCTTCGGCGTTGCCGGCTTTGGCAGTGATCCGGATATGAACTTCACCCAGCGGGGCCAGAAAAGCAATGGTCGGGTTATCCTGGCCGGTGACCAGGTCGATGATTTTTTCCTCTGCCGCTGACTCGCCCAGGCCCCAGATTTTAATGACCCGGGACACGATAACGGCCGCCCTGCCGGTGATTTTTTGCCGCAGATAAGGCGCGACCTGATTTAAAAACATGGGCTGCATTTCCACCGGCGGCCCCGGCAGGAGAATAATCCTTTTGCCGTCTTTTTCGATTAAAACGCCCGGCGCAGTCCCCCGCTCGTTGGGGATGACCCGGGACCCCTCCGGGACCATGGCCTGCTTCCGGTTGGCCGCCGGCATGGTTTTGCCCCGGCTAATAAAGAAACCCTCGATTTCGGCCAGGACCGCGCTGTCTAAGATTAACGGCAGTCCCAGGGCCTCAGCCACGGTTTCTTTGGTCAGGTCATCCATGGTCGGGCCCAGCCCGCCGGTGACGATGATCAGGTCTGCCCGTTCCAAAGCAGTGCGCAGCACTTCGGCCAGCCGGCCGGAGTTGTCCCCCACCGTGGTCTGGTAATACAGGTCCAGGCCGAGAGAAGACAGCCTCTGCGCCAGAAACCGGGCATTGGTATTCAGAATCTGCCCTAGCAGCAGTTCGGTCCCGGTGAAAATCAGTTCCGTGCGCATTACATCAGCTTCCTTTTGCTTTTGTCCAAATTTCATTATACATCATAACTGAATAATTCACCAGAATATAAAATACGACATATTCTGATATTTAAAACTGCTATCTAGCAAAACAGACAATGGCTCGACAACCATTGTCTATTTTAATAGAATTCTAATTCACTTTATCCGCGCCAAACACCAACTGCCGGAACTCTTCCCCGCCCATCCGCTCATTCTCAAGCAGGATGGCGACGACTTCCTCAATCTGCCCGGCATAGCTCTTAAGGCTTTCCTTTACCCGGGCTTCCTGTTCCCGGAGAATTTCCGAAATCATATCATGCATTTTATCCTGGGGGATGCTCTCTTCGTCAATAACCCCTAAGGGTGACATACCGGCGGTGACGATTTTCCGGGCCAGGCGCACGGCCTGTTCAAAATCGTTGGCCGCACCGGTGCTCCGGCCTTCCAGGACCAGTTCCTCGGCAGCCGCGCCGGCCAGCATAATACAGATCTGATTTTCCAGATAATCTTTGGTATAAAGGTACGTGTCGTCTTCCGGGGTCTGGCGCATATAGCCCAGGGCATTGCCCCGGGGGCTGATGGTCAGGGTGGAAACCGATTCCGGCCGCATCATCTCGCTGATTAGGGCGTGGCCGGTCTCATGCACGGCTACCCGCCTCAATTCGTCGGCATTGGGCCGCCGG
Source organism: Bacillota bacterium (assembly GCA_049324975.1). Lineage (GTDB taxonomy): Bacteria > Bacillota > Thermincolia > Thermincolales > CAZWUW01 > JBMOPI01. The sequence goes on along the minus strand of JBMOPI010000090.1, from coordinate 4,760 downwards.
TCCAGTTTTTCCCCCATCATCACCTTGTCTATCGCTTCTTTAAAATGAACCCGGTTAATCGTGGCGCTTTTCTCCCGGAAGGCGTAAATGGCCGCTTCATTAGCCAGGCTCTCCAGGTGCGCCCCGGAAAACCCAAAGGTCTCTTTGGCTATTTCTTTTAAATCAACATCATCGGCTAGCGGCTTGTTCCTGGTGTGGATCCGCAAAATTGCTTCGCGGCCGTCTTTACAGGGCAGGTCAACCTTTACCTGCCGGTCAAACCTACCGGGCCTCATTAAAGCAGGGTCCAGCATATCAACCCGGTTAGTGGCCGCGACAAGCAGTATTTTGACAGTATCAGTTTTCATGCCGTCCATTTCCACCAGCAGCTGGTTTAAGGTCTGGTCATATTCCATATGGCCGCTGTGCTGGCCCCGCCGGCCGCCCAGCACATCGATTTCGTCGATAAACACGATGGCGTTGGCCTTGCTTTGCTTGACTGCCGCTTCCCGGGCAGATTTGAACAGGCGGCGGACCCGCTGGGCGCCAACCCCGGCGTACATCTCGATAAACTCCGAACCGCTGGTGGCCATAAAAACAGCGTCCGTATACGTCGCTGCCGCTTTGGCCAGCAGGGTTTTACCCGTACCGGGGGGCCCGGTCAGCAGGATCCCTTTTAACGCCCGGATACCCAGCTTTTTCATCTGCTCAAAACTTTTGATAAAATCAAGGGCTTCCTTCAACTCCTTGATAGCCGACTCCTGGCCGCCAATGTCATCGAAGGTCACGTCATTCTTCTGTTTTGTCACATCCTGCACGCCGGCTGGTTTGACCAGGCCTTTGTTCTCAGCCAGGTAATACAGGCCGACGCCAAAACCCAGAATAAGCATTAAAGGGAAAACATCATAACCGCGCCAGAGCAAAAAAAGCAGCACCGCTATGACGGTACCGATACTTATCTCTTTGATCATCGCTGCTCACTTCCCATCTGTACGACGTCCCGGTTATCCGCGGGCACATTCTTTCTGGGCACAACCTCGTAAAGGTAATTTTCACCTTTATACAAAGCAACATAGATGTTTTTCTCATCTATAAACACCCGGGCCTCCGCGCCGGCGGAACGGGCATTCTTCTCTATAGTGGCAGCCATCTGCGGGAAACTGCCTTTTACCAGCGCCTCGTAGATAACAAACTGGCTTTGGTAGTAGACGTTCTCCAGTTCACGGTTCCTGGTATCTTTGAGCTGCATCCGGAACCGGTCGCTGCCCAGCACCTGCCCGGTGGAACGATAAAGGTCCTGGTAAGCCTGCCGCAGGTTGTCCGTCCTGTTCAGCGCCAGCGTCACCGAGACCGTGTCACCCTGCTTTTCCAGCTTTATCTTTTTGATATTGTCCACCAGCTTCGTTTCGGAATAGAGCTTGAACAGGGGCTGTTCAACGCTGTACCGCTGGTAAAAATACTGGGCGCCGATCAGCAGGCCCAGCATGAGCATGACCACGACCAAAACAATGTAAATACGGATGCCTTTGATTTGCATGTCTCATCCTCCCCCATTACTGATCCCTGCTAGAGCAATTATAACATATCATTTTGGGGGTTGCCCCATGTAATGTCTGGAAAGCAAAAACGGCTGCCCTATGGCAGCCGTTAACATCCGGTCTCTGCGCTCTATGTAATTTGCCTGATTAAGGGCAATTATCCGGCGTCGGGACTCTGATCCATGAAACATTCACCTTGAGTCAGCTATTTGGCAAAAAGTAAAAGATAGGTCAAGTAGAGCGAGATTCCTACCGAAAAGGCACCCACAACCGCGCCGGTGACCCTCATAACCAGGCTCTGCTCCATAAAATCACCCCCTTTTCGTGACTTTATGCTTGGGTTATCAAAAGGCTTCGCTGGCGCGAAGCGCCGAGTCAGCCTTTTTTATACCGCAGGCGCGTTATACTTTCCTATGGTGTAAAAATAAGAACCTAAAATCTTTGTTCTCCCAAAATCATGGAATTCCTACCGGAAGGGAAAATTTTTTTTAACCAGGTGCATTACCACAAATACGTTGCCAGCCTGACCGCCAGGTTCGCCAGCAGCCCGGCCAAAAGGTCGTCGGTCATGATGCCCAAACCACCGGGCAGCTTTTGCAGTGAGCGCAGGGGTTCCGGTTTCATCACATCCAGAATCCTGAAAAGCACAAAGGCCAGGGCCAGGTAAAAGCCGGACCATCCGTAGGCGGCCAGGAGAAAGCCGGCGATTTCGTCAATAACAATTTTGGGGCTGTCGTGTTCCTCCAGGATCTTTTCCGCTTCATTGGCCAGCCAGACACCCAGCAATCCGACACCCACAACTGCATATAGATACAGGTTTGGCGGGATAACCAGCGCCAGTAAAAGGCCCAGTAAACTTCCAAAGGTGCCGGGAGCCTTGGGCACATATCCCAGGCCAAATCCGGAAGCCAGCAGGAGAATAAGGTTTTTCATTTTTTACCCGCCTTCAGGAGATGCCAGGCGCGCCGGAAGTAATCCAAACCGGACCAGATAGTAAAAAACACCGCCACCCCCATGGCTATTTCGCCAATTGGTATATTCCACAGACTGAAGGGGAAGTCCTGGATAAACAGAAAAACTATGGCGATAATCTGGGAAATTGTCTTTATCTTTCCCAGTTTACTGGCCGAAATGACCACATTGTCCCCGGCAGCAATGGCCCGCAAACCGGTAACAGCAAATTCCCGGCCGATTATGATAAAAGCTACCCAGGCTGAAATTTCGCGCAGTTCAACCAGGGAAATCAGGGCCGCGGAAACCAGCAGTTTATCCGCCAGCGGGTCCATGAACTTGCCCAGTCGGGTTACCTGCTTCCGCTTGCGGGCGATATATCCATCCAGTCCGTCGGTGCTGGCGGCCAGGATAAATACACCGGCTGCAACAAAGTGACCGTATTTTACTTTTATAGATAAAATCAGCAAAAATACCGGCACCAAAAAAATCCGGGCCAGCGTCAGTCTATTGGCCAGATTCATAAACTACCTCTCCAATCAAGTCGTATTCCTCGGCTCCGGTGACTTTTACCCGGACCATATCCCCGGACATCAATTCAGGGCCGGTAAAAAATATGCTGCCGTCAATATCAGGTGCGTCAAATTCCGTCCTGCCCACATATAATTCGGGGTTTTCCGTGGATTTTCCTTCTACTATTACAGATAATGTCCGGCCAATCTTCCGCCGGTTCTTTTTTAGGGAAATCTCCTGCTGGACCATCATCAGCCGGTGACGCCGGTCATTTTTGACCTCATCCGGCACCTGGCCGGGCATGGTTCCGGCAGGAGTATCCTCTTCCCGGGAATAGTTAAAAACCCCTACCCGGTCAAATTCCATCTCCTGCACAAAACTAAGGAGGGTCTGAAATTCTGCTTCCGTTTCACCGGGAAACCCGACAATAAAAGAAGTCCTGACGGCCAGTCCGGGAATCCGGCTCCTTAATTTATTAAGCAGGCTGATAATTTCCTGTTGAGTCCCCCGACGATGCATCTGCCGCAGGACCCGGTCATGGGCATGCTGCAGCGGGATGTCCAGGTAGCGGCATATTTTCGGTGTGGAGGCCATAACTTCAATAAGCTCATCGGTAAAATGGGTGGGATAGGCGTACAGGACCCGCAGCCATTCTACTCCCGGCACTTCTGCAAGCTTTGTGAGCAGCCCGGCCAGCCGGAATGAACCATACAGGTCCTCGCCGTAACGGGTGGTATCCTGGGCAATCAGGTTAATTTCCTTAACACCCCGCCCGACCAGGTTTTTTACTTCTTCAATTACAGATTCCTCAGGCCGGCTCCGATAACCGCCCCTGAGTTCCGGGATAACACAGTATGAACACCGGTTGCCACAACCCTCGGCAATCTTGACAAAGGCGGTGTAAAAGGGAGTGGACTGGACCCGCGGCAGGCTGTGGTCATAGAGGAAATCCGGATCCGATACAGGCGCAGGCGCTTCCCCTGCCAGCGCGGCTTTGACCACATCAGCAATGCGGGTAAGTTCCCCGGTGCCCATAATGCCGTCAATTTCCGGAATTTCCGCCAGTAAATCTGCTTTGTATTTCTGAGCCAGGCAGCCGGTAACCACCAGCGCCCTGCATTTACCGGTTTTCTTGAGTTCGGCCAGTTCCAAAATCGTATCAATGGATTCTTCCTTGGCCGCATCAATAAAGCCGCAGGTATTCACCACCAGGACTTCGGCTTCCTCTTCCCGGCCAGTCAGCTCATATCCCGCCCCGGCCAAAAGCCCGAGCATGACTTCCGTATCCACAAGGTTTTTGGCACACCCCAGGCTTACAACCGCTAATTTCACAAAAAACCTCCGTCTCAATCCCTTAAATATATGTTAAAACGTATATCATAAGTATAGTTTATCGGTCCTGGTGTGTCAAAGCAAAAAACCTATTTTCTGCCTCCGGTTGGCCGGACCAGGCATTTGGGCCCGTAACCGATAAGGTCCTCCCGGCCGGCTTTTTTCAGGGCCCGGCGCACCAAATCATGATTGGCCGGGTTGCGGTACTGCAGGAGCGCCCGCTGCATGGCCCGTTCTTCCGTGCTGCGCGGGACATAGACCTTCCGCCCGGTAAAGGGGTCCAGTCCGGTATAATACATGCAGGTGGACAGGCTGCCCGGAGTGGGGATGAAATCCTGCACCTGCTCGGGGTTATAACCCATATCCCGGACATACTCCGCCAGTTCCACCGCCTCCTTCAGGCCGGAACCCGGATGACCGGTGATAAAATAAGGCACCAGGTACTGT
>JBMOPI010000089.1:3870-9052 GCA_049324975.1 Bacillota bacterium | reverse complement strand
AGGAAGTAAAGCCGTTTAAACTTCGTACTTTTTAAAGGACAGATAGATATGCGGGTAATAATTACCGAGCATGCACGTAAGCGCTTAAGGGATTTGCGCCAGGATAAAATTACGGCTGCGGATATTGTCAGCGCAGCCCGGGAGATTCCCGGACGAATTCCGACGGCGACCCGTTTTCGCGGGTTTTTTGCCAAGTCGGGCCGTGTGTTCGATATCGTGGCAAAGGACATCCCCAACGGGCGGCTGGTAATTACCGTAATCGGCAAATAAGTCAAAAGCGGCCCAAAAGCCGTTTTAGATAAACCATCAGCTAGGAAATGCGAGTCTCCGACGCTTATCTTGGCTAATGGGGATTAATAGGGACAAGGAGGTGACGATATGGTACTGGCTACAGACCAAAAGAAGCAGATTATCGAAAAATATAAGCTGCACGAGGGTGATACCGGTTCCCCGGAAGTACAGATTGCCATTCTGACTGAACGTATCAATTATCTGACCGAGCATCTGAAAGAACATAAAAAGGACCATCATTCCCGGCGCGGTTTGCTCAAGATGGTTGGACAGAGAAGGGCACTTCTCAATTACCTGAAGGCTAAGAATTTTGACCGCTACCGGACCATTATCGAAAAATTAGGATTAAGAAGATAATAAAAGCGGGGGATACCCCGCTTTTATACTACCTGCAGAAAAGTATAAAGTTGTATTTTTTAGTGCTTTTGAAGGAAATACTATTATATATGTCGAAAACAACACATTTGTAATAGTATACTAAAATTTGGAGGAGGTTCTGATCTTCTATTATGGAGGAAACCGCAAAGAAATTTTCACGCAGCCTGCCGCTTGGGGGAAGAGAGCTGATAATTGAAACCGGACGCATGGCCAAGCAGGCAAACGGGGCTGTTTTTATGCGCTACGGAGACACTGCGGTACTGGTAGCGGCCACCAGTTCGCCGAACCCCAGGGAAGGCATCGATTTCTTCCCGTTAACCGTGGATTACGAAGAGCGGCTGTACGCCGTGGGTAAAATACCCGGTGGTTTTATCAAGCGGGAAGGGCGGCCGAGTGAGAAGGCCATTTTAGCCGACCGCCTGATTGACAGGCCGATCAGGCCATTGTTCCCGAAAGGCTACCGTAACGATGTGCATATAGTGGCCACAGTTATGTCTGTTGACCAGGACAACCCACCGGATGTTACAGCCATCAACGGCGCTTCCGCGGCCCTGACCATTTCCGATATCCCGTTTCTGGGACCTATCGGTGCAGTAATTGTCGGGCGGGTAGACGGCAAATACGTCATCAACCCGACCCTGGCCCAGGCTGAGGTCAGTGACATGCATGTGGCCATAGCGGGGACTAAAGACGCTGTAAGCATGGTGGAAGCCGGGGCAAAGGAAGTGCCTGAGGATGTCATGCTGGAAGCTATCATGTACGGGCACGAGGAAATCAAAAAGATCGTGGCTTTCCTTGAGGCTTTCCGGGAGGAAGCCCTCGCTTTGGGGCTGGCCAAGCCTAAGCAGGAGCCGAAGCTTTACGAGCCTGACCCGGAAGTCGTGGCAGCGGTAAGGGATTACGCTTACAGTAAAATTGAGGCTGTAACCAAAGCCAGTATAGAGAACAGGTACAGCAAAAAAGTACGGGAAAATGCTTTTGATGAGGTAAAGTCAGAAATCAAAACATATTTTGCCGAAAACGTATACCAGGAAACCCCGGAAAAGCTTAGAGATGTCGGGGAAACGCTGGGAAAACTGGAAAAAGAGATTATGCGCAGATTCATCACTCAGGATAAGGTGCGCATTGACGGGCGGGCCCTCGAGGAGGTAAGGCCCATCACCTGTGAAGTTTCGGTGCTGCCCAGGACCCATGGTTCCGGCCTGTTCACCAGGGGGCAGACCCAGATTCTTACCGCATGCACACTGGGTGCTGTAGGCGATGAGCAGATCCTGGACGGCCTGGGTGTGGAAGAGTCTAAGCGCTACATGCATCATTATAACTTCCCCCCGTACAGTGTTGGTGAAGCCCGGTTCATGCGCGGTCCCGGCCGGCGGGAGATCGGCCATGGCGCCCTGGCGGAACGGGCCCTGGAACCGATGATCCCTGGGGAAGAGGAATTTCCGTACACCATCCGGCTGGTTTCCGAGGCATTGGAATCCAACGGTTCAACTTCCATGGGCAGTGTCTGCGGCAGCACGCTGGCCCTGATGGATGCCGGGGTGCCCATCAAGTCGCCGGTTTCCGGGGTGGCGATGGGACTGATCAAAGAAGGCGATGAATTTGCTGTCCTGACAGATATCCAGGGTGTGGAAGACCACCTCGGGGACATGGACTTCAAGGTCGCCGGCACCCAAAAAGGCATTACGGCCATTCAGATGGATATTAAGATCGCCGGCATCAGCCGGGATATCCTGGCCCGTGCCTTAGACCAGGCGTTAAAAGGCCGGTTGCATATCATGGACAAGATGCTGGCTGTGCTGCCGGCGCCAAGACCAGATCTTTCGCCTTATGCGCCGCGGATTATCACCTTTACCATTGACCCGGACAAGATCCGGACTGTTATCGGACCGGGTGGTAAGATGATCAAGAAGATCATTGACGAAACCGGCGTCAAAATTGACATTGAGGACGACGGCCGCGTATTTATCGCCGCTGTTGACGGCGATGCCGGCCAGCGGGCCAAAGAGATCATCGAGACCCTGGTGGCTGACGTGGAAGTAGGCAAGATCTACCTGGGCAAGGTAATGCGCATCATGGATTTTGGCGCTTTTGTCGAGGTACTGCCGGGCAAAGAAGGCCTGGTGCACATTTCCCAGCTTGCCGAACAGCGGGTGGGCAAGGTTGAGGATGTCGTCAAACTCGGTGACGAGATTATGGTTAAGGTTACAAAAATTGACGAGCAGGGCCGGGTCAACCTTTCCCGGAAGGAAGCCCTCCGGGCCCAGCAGCAGACTGCAGAACAGAAGTAATACCCGCATAAACCGACTCGTTCGGTTTATGTTACTTTCAAATAAAAAAATAAACCACAGAGAACACAGATAAATAATTATCATACTCTGTTTACTCCGTGTCCTCTGTGGTATGTTTTGTAGAGGTGAAAATTAATGCGATTTGGAATTCACGTATCCATCGGGGGAGGATTGGCCAAGGCGGTGGAGGGTATCGCCGGACTTGGGGCCGACGCCTGCCAGATGTTTTCCCGCAGTCCCCGGGGCGGCAAGGCGAAAAAACTTGACCCTAAGGAAGTCGGGTTGTTCCGGCAGTTATGTATCAAGTATGACATCGACCCGGTGGTGGTACATATACCTTATGTCCTTAACCTGGCCACAGCCGACCCCGCGATGCATGCTTATGCCATCGATATGGTAAAGGAGGATCTGGAGCGGGCCAATACCCTGGGCGCCCGGAACCTGGTGCTGCATATGGGCAGCCACCGGGGAGCGGGGGAGGAAAAAGGCCTGGCCCAGGTGGCCCTCGCTCTGCAGGAAGTCCTGCGGGACTATGCCGGTGAGACTGTGCTGTTACTGGAGAATACCGCCGGCGGCGGGGCGGAAGTCGGCTATTCCTTTGAGCACCTGGCTGTTTTACTGGACAGTATCGGCCATAAAAGGACCGGCATCTGTTTTGACACCTGCCACGGTTTTGCTTACGGTTACGACCTGGCCGGGGAAAAGGCGGTGGATGACACTTTAAATTCACTGGATAAAATTATCGGTTTAAAGCATTTAAGACTCATCCATGCCAATGATTCCATGTTTCCCATCGGATCAAAAAAAGACCGCCACGCCCACATTGGCCGGGGTTACATTGGTGAAGCAGGTTTCCGGGCGCTTTTGCACCACCCGGCGCTTAAAGATGTCCCTTTTATATTGGAGACGCCGGTGAATGAAGAAGGCAACTATGCCACTAACCTGGAAACCATGCGCCGCCTGGCGGAATAAGGCTTAACCATTAGTTTCCGGTTGATTTTCTGTGCCGGTCTTGTTATAATGCACGGTGCCTCGACTAAAGGATGAAAGGAGAGGAATACCGTGTATATGGACCGTAATACTGTGCATGCAAACAGAATCAAGTTGTTTTTTATCATAGGCATCATAGTCAGCCTGATGCTGGCGGCGGCCGGCCCGGTAACCGGCGCTCCGGGGGACAGGCCTATGTCCTTTGGCGATATGGGGGCCGATGTGCGTCAGCTGCAGCAGGATTTGGGCCGGTTGGAATACAGCCTGGCGCCTGTCGACGGTGTATACGGTTTCAGGACCCGGGCGGCTGTCCGGGAGTTTCAGCAAAAGCGCCGGCTTAAGGTCACCGGTGTTGCTGACAGGCGCACAACCACTGAAATAGAGCATCTGCTGGCCGACCGGAAAAAAGAAAAAGAACTGCAAAAACGCGGTTATTCCCGCCGCGATATAGAACTATTGGCCCGTGCGGTCCACGGTGAAGCCCGCGGGGAACCTTTGGAGGGCCAGGTGGCGGTGGCAGCCGTCATTGTCAACAGGGTGGAATCGCCGAGGTTCCCCAAGACCGTAAAGGGCGTAATCTTCCAGTCCGGCGCCTTTGACGCCGTGGATGACGGTCAGATCTGGCTGGAACCGGATCATAAGGCATATAAAGCGGCGGAAATGGCTATACTGGGGCACGATCCCACCGGCAAAGCCATTTATTATTATAACCCTGATAAAACCACCAATAAATGGATATGGTCCCGTCCGGTGGTGAAAAAGATCGGCCGGCATGTGTTTGCGAAATAGAGAATTATTTTGTCTAGCAATTTAATTGCATAAGGTCGAAAAACATCAAAATATGTCAATAATTGTCGGAATAAATCGAACGCTTTTCCTTGCGAAATCGTAATTGATTTAATACAATTATAGTACAAGCATTGTCAAAATTTAGCATAATGTCCCGAAAAAGGCAAACCTGCCGAAAGGTGGGGACGCAAAGCTGCGGGTCTACAACAGGGGTTACCCCTGTCATGACAGCCGGGCTGCCGAAGGATGAAGTTTGAGCATCTGTGTATAGGCACCTATCCTGAAGCCGGGTAGGTGCTTTTTTTATTTTCAAAGGAGGAATGCTTGATGAGAAAAATTTTCAAGCGGAGACTGTGGACGCAGGTCATGGCCGTTATACTGGGCCTGGCCCTGAACATGGGCGCCCTGGACGGAATCATCAACGGCGTACTTAAAGGACTTAA
>JBMOPI010000089.1:0-3770 GCA_049324975.1 Bacillota bacterium | reverse complement strand
GGGGACAATAACTCCACTTCCGAGAGAAAACGGAAAATTATCCTGGCTACCCGTCTGCCCTGGGGGGAATATATCCAAACCGACTGGTACCTGCTCATCAAAGACCCGACCATTGCCGGCATCTATTCGCCATATACCGACCCCGCCAGTTTAGTTAACAAGGAAGATGAAACCAGGGGCGATTCTCCCTACTGTGAATCAGTGGCGGAACCGGTCAACCCGGTGACAGGAAACTATTTTGCAATCAAAACAGACCTGGCAATCAGCGGCCGCGGACTGCCCCTGGAGATCACCCGGACATACAACAACCAGCGGGAATACCAGGGCCCCTTCGGCTGGGGCTGGGATTTCACATACAACCAGCGATTAGTCTTCTTCGGCAGCGGAGAAATCGGCCACCAGCGCGGGGATGGGGGAGTAGACTACTACACCCCGGACGGCGAGGGCGGCTATACCCCGCCGGTGGGCAGTTACGGCAAACTGGTTAAAAACCCAGACCGATCATACAATCTGACCACCAAAGACAAGACCAGCTACTATTTTGACCTTACCGGCAGGCTGCAGACCATCACCGACCAAAACGGCAATAAGATAACGATTAACTACAACCCGGCGGACCTGATCACCTCCATCCAGGACGCCGGCGGGCACAGTATTGCCTTTTTCTATGACACTAAACGGCGGGTGAAAAAAATATCCGATGCTTTGGGCCGGGAAGTCAGCTACGAATATAACCAGGCCGGTGACCTGGTAAGTGTAAAGGATGTCCGGGGCGGCACTACCGCTTACCAATACAGCGACAAGCACTGGCTGATAAAAGCTGTCGACCCCAAGGATTACCTGATCGTAGAGAACGAATACGACGACCAGGGCCGGGTAAAGAGCCAGAAGGACGCGGACGGCAACACCCTGCACTTTACTTACGACCCGGTTAACCGGAAAACCACCTACAAAAACAACCGCGGCTTTGCAACCGTCTTCGAATACGACGACAACTACCGGCAGACCAGGAAGGTGGCCAATGCCCAGACCAGACTGACCACCACCTACAACGGGCAGGGCAACCTGGAAGCGGTGCTGGATGCCAAGGGGAACCGGACCCTCTTTGAGTACGATGACCGCGGCAACCTCATCTCCACCCTCGACCCGGCCGGTAGATGGACTTTATTCAAATATGACCGGCAAGATAACCTGCTGGAAGTAACCGACCCCCAACAGAACAAGACCAAATTCGAATACGATGCAAAAGGTAACATTACAAAAATTACAGACGCCGCAGGCAAAGAGACCAAAATATCCTATAACGGTTCCGGCCAGCCGGAAAAAATCATCGACCCCCGGGGTGTAGCCAGCCGGTTTGAATATGACAGCGCCGGCAACCTCGTTAAGACCATAAATGGTAAAGGATACAGCTCTGCCTATGGCTATGACGCCATCGGCCGGCAGGTAACGGTGACCGACCCCAAAGGCAAAACCACCCGTATCGAATATGCGCCGGACGGACAGGTCAGTAAAATAATTTCGCCTTTAAATCAGGTACTCAGTTTTGAATTTGACCTAAACGGCAACATTACCGGATTAACGGACGCCAACGGCAACCGGACCAAGTACGGATATGACCGGCGGGACAACCTGGTCGAAGTCACCGATGCCCTGGGCCACGTCACCCGGATGGAATACGACCCCAACAACAACCGGACCAAAGTGATTAACGCCCAGGGGAAGGAAAGCCAGTACAAATACGATGAGTTGGACCGGATCACCGAAATCATCGATCCATTGGGTTATGCCCGGAAAATTTCATACGATGAAAACAACAATATTACCTCTGTCACCGATGCCAGGGGGAATTCAACATGGTATTCTTACGATAACCTCAACCGGCTGGTGGCGGTCACCAACGCTTTGAATCAAACCACCCGGTTTAAATATGATGACCTTAGCAACCTGCTGGAGGTCACCGACCCCAAAGGGGCTGCTACCCGGTACGAGTACGATCAATTGTCCAGGGTGGTCCGGGTCATCAATGCCTTGGGGCAGGAGACCGCCGTCACCTACGACGAGGTCGGCAACCGCATAGCGGTATTAGACGCCAAGAAACGGTCATATTTCTATAATTACGACCAAGTCAATAACCTGACGGAGATAACCGACCCTTCAGGGGCCAGGACACAGTTTGATTACGATGAAAACAATAACCTGGTAAGTGTCACGGATGCCTTAAAGAAAACCACCAGGCTCCAATATGACGCCGTCAACCGCCTGGTTGGGGTGATTGACCCCCTCGGTAACGCCACCAGGATGGATTATGACCGGAACAACAACCGCATTAAAGTAACCGATGCGGAAAACCATGCCACTCAATTCAATTACGATCCATTGAACCGGTTAACGCAGGTCATCGATGCCCTCAACAATACCACCGGGTACAGGTATGATGAGTTAGGCAACCTTCTCGAAGTAATTGACGCCAACAAAAACAGCACCCAATATCAATATACCCCAAGGAACCAGCTTACCGGGATCATTGACGCCATCGGCAACGAAAAATATTTCTACTACGATGGGAACGGCAACCTGACCAGGAAGGTTGACGGCAACGGCGACCCCATCCGCTATGTCTATGACCGGATAAACCGGTTGACCCGGATAAACTACCCTGACCAGAGTTTTGTCGCATATGGTTACGATGAGCAGGGTAACCGTACAAAAATGGAGGACAGTAACGGGACCACCTTATATGAGTATGACCTGTTGGGCCAACTGCTAGCTGTCACCACCCCGGACAACAAAAGGGTGGAGTATGCCTATGACCGGACCGGCCAGCGGAGTGAAGTCAGGTATCCCGACGGCAGGGAAGTAAAGTATCTTTATGATGAGCTGGACCGGCTGACCGAAGTTGTTGATTGGGCCAACGGCAGCACCAAATATTCCTATGACTTAATCGGCCGGCGCACCGGGACCATCCTGCCCAATGGTACTAAAACCCAATACCTGTATGATGACGCCAACCGTCTCCTCTCCCTGGCTAACGTCAACGGGGCCGGTAAGCTGTTGTCCAAATTCGAGTACGCTTACGATAAGGTAGGCAACCGGACAAGCTTAACCGAAACCTCCGGTGATGAAATCAGGACGACAAAGTATCAGTATGACCCGCTGTATCAGCTTACCAATGTATTAAAATCCGACGGCGGCGAGACCGGGTACACCTATGACCCGGTGGGCAACCGCCTGGAAATGATGAGAAAAGCAGGAGAAACAATCACCAGGACGAAGTATACCTATAACCAGGCCAATGAATTGATGAGCCTGATTAAAGACGGTGACGAAGGGCCTACTACCTTTGACTATGACGGCAACGGCAGCCTGCTTATGGAGACTAAGCCCGGCAACCGCACCACCAGCTATTCCTATGACTTCGCCAACCGGCTGGTCAGGGTTGACCTGCCCCAGGACAAGTTCGTGGCCTACGGCTATGACGGGGACGGGAACCGGATTGCCAAAATATCGAGCAAGAGCCCGGATAAAGAACAAAAAGATAACGGCAAAGGACAGGAAAAAGATAAGTCCAACAACGGCAAAGGCCCGGAAAACGGCAAGAAGCCTGAAAAGCAAAACGCCGTTAACACAGTCAAGATCCTCTCCAACGGTAACGGTGGAGGCAATGGTGGCGGTAATGGCGGTGGTAATAGTGGCGGCAGCGGCGGTGGTAATGGCGGCGGCAATAGCGGAGATAACGGTGGCGGAAACAGTGGTGACAATGGAGGCGG
>JBMOPI010000088.1:0-9175 GCA_049324975.1 Bacillota bacterium | reverse complement strand
CACCAGCATCTTCCAGCGGGAATTCTTCGGTATGTGCTGCTGGGTCATCATGGATACCACGAAAATCAGGATCAGGGAGAAGGGAACCGCCCAGATGGCGGGCTGCTCAGCCAGGGTCCGGATAATCGGGTGCTCGGCAAACCACGGGCCAAGGGAAGGAATAACCTTCTTGTCAGCCAGCATAGTGGATACGATAGCCGCAAGAGCGGAACCACCGCCAATAAGCATTCCGGAACCGGCGCCGATGGCTGTGCACTTCCTCCACCAGGCGCTGACGATCAGCATCGGGAAGTAGGAAGCGGCGCCGATAGCGAAGGCCCAGCCAACCATCATGTTGATGTCGAAGTTCTCAACCATGGTGCCGAGGACCATCGCAGTGGTACCGGCAAGTACAGCGGATACACGGAAGGCGGACATCTTCTGGCTCGGGGTGGCTTTCGGGTTAATCATATTGCCGTATACGTCATGGGCCAGGGCGCCGGTCAGGGAGACCAACAGACCGGAGAAGGTGGTCATGAAGCCGGCAAAAGCACCCATTGATGTAATAGCGGAGAGGATATCACCCAATACAGGGATGTAGTTGTTGATTAGCCGCGGCAGAATCAGCACTACGGAATCTGTAGACCGGGCGCCGCCGGCGATGGAGTAGAGCTCAGGTACCCAGGCCCGGCCCAGGGCGCCGAACATCGGCGGGAATACGTAGAAGCAGCCGAGGAGGATCATTACCCAGAAGGTGGTCCGCTTGGCGGTCTTACCATCGGGGTTGGTGTAGAACCGGACCAGGATGTGAGGCAGACCGGCGGTTCCACATACGATAGCGAGAATCAGTGAGTAAGTATACAGTACAGGGTGACCATACTTGGAACTCAGCAAGCCGTAAGGCTCAATCCAGGTCTTGTCATTGGGGGCGTTCGGGACCGGCTGGCCTTTCTCATAAAAGATCTTTACAGCCGGGTCGCTGCCCAGAGGGGTTACAGTAAACTTGGCTCCAGCCGTCAGCGGAACGTCTTTGCCGCTAACCGGGTGCTTGGTGGTAACCTGTTGACCGTCCTTGGTAACCGGTATGGGTTTGCCGGTGACAAATTCCGTGCCGGCTTTGAAGATATAGGCAGTAGCTTTCTTACCGGTGGCCAGGGTCACTTCCTTGGTCTCGGCCGGCAGGGTGGAAGTCATCAACTGCTGGGGACTAATCTTGTCGACGCCGTCAGGCAGCTTTTTGTTAGCTGCGATAACGACCTGGGCGTCAGTTTCAAACCGGCCTTTGATAGCAGTACCGAAGGAGATATCGTTAATCGGCGCTGACGGTTTGTAACTGGTGGTATAGTCCAGAGTAAATTTAGGCAGATTCTTGCCGCCGACAGGATCGTTGGCAAACTTAGCCATGTTGGTGCCATAACCGCCGAGGAACATGAACATGATGAACATCGGCAGGGAGATGGCCACCATCTTAATCCAGTACTGGACAGCCTGCACGAAGGTAATACCCTTCATACCGCCCAGGGCCACGTTGAACACGATAACCGTACCTACAACCACGATACCTACCCAGTAAGGGGTATTTAAGATATTAACGAGGGCGGTACCTGCACCCTTCATCTGGGGCATGGTGTAGAAGAAACCGATGCAGAGAACGAAGATAACCGCAATCTTACGGAACATGGGGCTGTCATAACGACCGTGCGCAAAGTCAGGGATTGTGTATGCGCCAAACCTCCGTAAGGGACCAGCGATAAATAAGAGCAAGAAGAGGTAACCGGTGGCATATCCGACAGGATACCATATATTATCATAACCGGTCTTCATAATCATCCCGGCTACACCCATGAAGGACGCCGCACTCAGGTACTCGCCGGAGATGGCGGCAGCATTCATGGAAACGCCTACGCTTCGGGAAGCAACATACATGTCGGCGGCTGACTTAACGGATTTCTGCACCCAGAAGCCCAAACCGACTGTAAGGATTACTAGAATAATAACCGCAATTAACGGAATTACCTGTATTCCCTGCTGCATAAAACCCACTCCTTTCGTATCAGTTTATTTGATTTAAGTTATAATTAATTTTAGTGCTCTTCCGGATCGGCCCAGGTGGCAGCCTCCTCTTCCAGTTTAATGGAAGTCTTTACATATACCCAGGAAATCAACCAAGTTAGGGGATAAATCAATACTGCCAGGAAGAACCAGGTAAATGTAAAACCAAACATCCGGACGTTCATCATTTCGGGTGCAATGTAGTTCATTGCGGGGAGACCGAGCAAGATCACCAGGAAGACCAGGAACAGTTTGAAACTCAGTGCAAACTGGCTGGTCATCAGCTTGTGGAGGTACTCCTCACTATGGAGATCCAACTTCTTGCCGGCCTGACCTACTTTACCCATTACTTCGCGCTCGCTAAGGCTCATCGGTATCCCTCCTTTCGGTGTGGATTTTGTTTTACCTAGTTTTATTATAAGACGGCCTCCTCAATCACACATCAGTAATTCCGTTAACTGATAAATTTGAAGTGTTAACGGATTTTCCGGGTTTTTGAAATTATTTTCACTACTTGTGTAGTTGGAGGTTATCCCGGGGTGAATGGTTGAATTTTTTCGGTGAACGGTAAAAGGGCCTCCGGACACCGGAAAATTTTAACCGATTAATTTTGCCGCCGGTATCACCATTACCGGTTACCGGGTAAATTTAAAAGGCCCGCGTCGGGCCTTTTCATTATTTTCTATGAACCACCAGCCGGCAGCGGTCATCGCCTTCAGCAAGCAGTTTTTCAAAAGTCAGTTCTAAGTCAAAGGGAGAAATCCGCCCATGGTCGCCGCAGCGGGCCATTTTACAGAGTACCGCCACCTCCTGTGGAGCAGCCCCCAGCTTCCGCCAGGCTTCCACCAGCGGACAGTAGGAAAACTCAATTACCGCCTCATCATCCCCGGCCTTAACCAGGTTCTGCTCAAAAACCTGCCGGCCCACCGGCGTAATCAGGTTAGCAGCCCATTCACCGGGGGTTTTGGCCGGCGGCATCTGTTCCCCTTTCATCAGACCAAATTTAAAAATGGCCCGGCAGGCCTCCGGAACCTCCTTAATCTCCTGCCCGCCGTTAAATTCCCTGAGCAGCAGGTAAAACCAGGTTGCCCGGTCTTCAATGGCCGCCCGCACTTCATCCCTTAAATCAGTTTTCTTTTCATGGGTCATCATGCCAGCCTCCTTACATCTATTTTCCCAATTAAGTTTAAAATTCCTGTCCAAAAAATTTGAACAATATGCTATTATTCATAATAAAGGATTTAATATCAGAAAGGAATAGGCAGATGAAAAAATATAAGCGTCTGCTGCCGGTAGCTTTATTTATCACCCTGCTGGTCACCGGCGGCGTGATGGCCACCACCAGGTCTGCCGTAGCCCCGGTCCTCTCACCGGCCCGGGCCGAACAGAAAATTGCCATCCTTATGTACCATAAAGTAAACCCCGACGCTTTCAGCGGCGGTTACGGGCTCAGGGTACTCCCGGACCGCTTTGCCTGGCAGATGGATTATCTGAGGAAACGGGGGTTTCAAACCATCTCCTTTGAAGAACTGTCCAACCACTGGGAAACAGGCGTGTCCCTGCCGCCCCGGCCGCTGATTGTCACCTTTGACGACGGTTATGAGGATAACTATACTTACGCTTACCCTATTCTTAAAAACAACCGTTTTAAAGCCACCATTTTCCTGGTCAGCGGCCTCATCGGCAAAACCAATGAATGGGACACCAGGTTCAAGGCCCAGCCCCCCAACAAACTCCTGACCTGGGATCAGATCAGGGAACTGGAGAAGAACGGCATCGAATTTGGCGCCCATACCGTCACCCACCCGAACCTCACCAAAATTACCCCGGAGCAGGCTGCGGCCGAAATCACCCTCTGCAAACAAGCCCTGGAAAAAGAACTGGGCCATCCTGTCTTATCTTTTGCTTATCCCTATGGAAAATATAATGACAGCGTAAAAGACACGGCCGCCAAAGCCGGTTTCAAGGCCGCAGTTACAACCGGCGTGGACAAAAATCCCCTGCGGCCGGCGGACCATTATGCCCTAAAACGGCTGCGGGTTACAGGTTATACCACAAATGATGAATTTATAAGGATGATAGAAAATTAATCAATTACCGCCACAAAGTCCGGCAACACCTTAAACTGCAAGGTATCCCCGACCCGGACATCCTTTTCCGGGTGGATATGGACCTGCAGCTCCACCCTTGTTCCGTCCATGCCTTCAGCGCTTATAACGGCTTCAACGGCATTCCCCACAAAAACAGCTTTAACCAAATGCCCCCGCACCCCGCCATATTCACATAACTCAAAGCTGTCAGGACGGACAGAGAGCAGCACCTTTTTACCTGGCCGTGCCCCGTGGTTGTGAAAGCAGGGCACCGGCCCGATCAGTGTTTCGATTATGTTTTCATCATTGCTGACAGTCCCCGGAAAGATATTTGATTTGCCCACAAAACCGGCCACAAAGGGGCCGGCCGGGTACTGGTAGATTTCCCGCGGCGTCCCCTGCTGCGCCAGTGCCCCGTCCTGCAATACCACAATCTGATCGGAAACAGCCAGGGCATCCTTCTGGTCATGACTGACAAAAACCGCACCACCGCCAGCGCCGGGTACCGCCAATGCCCCAGCTTATATATCTGTCCCGGCCTGTAGGCGCCCGTGGTCTGGTCGTACCTGACCCCTGCCCGGGACCGCCATTCCAGCCATATCAAGGCAATGGTGATCACCACCAGGATGGCGCTGAGCACCGCCGCCGCTGACCGGTCATAGCGCCCCACCAGTTGGGTGTAAACGGCGCTGGAAAAAGTCTGGAACCTGAGCATGGCCACTGTCCCGAAATCCGCCAGCACATACAGGGCCACCAACAGGCTGCCGGCGCCGATGGCCGGCCTGAGCAGGGGCAGGATGACCCGCCGGAATACCTGCCAGGGCCCGCAGCCGCTGATCATCGCGGCCTCTTCCAGGCTGCTGTTCATAGAAGCGAGGGATGCCGCGACCATCAAAAATATATAGGGATAAGTGAATATCATCAGTACCAGGGCCGTGCCGCCAAAACCGTATATATAGGGCGCAAACAAAACCATGTAAACAAAGGCCCCGATATAAGGGGGTATCGCCAACGGGAGGGCCAGCGCCCAGCGCCAGAAACGGCGGCCGGGCAGGTCGGTTTTGACCACCAGCCAGGCCAGGGGGACGGCAACCAGGATTGCCAGGGCTGTGACGGTCACCAGCAGACCCAGGGGCGTCCAGCACGGGCTGGATCAGTTTTTCTTTGCGGCCGGAATAGATGACCAATTCTTTGGTTTCAGCTTTGGGCCTTTCATTTTCAGTTGTCCTGGCGGTATCCCCGGCCGTTGTCCCGCAGCCGGCCAATGCCAGCACAGCCACGATTACAGCAGCCAACAGTAACAGTACCTTGTTTTTCTTAAGCATCGTCACCCTCCTTTTGAAATTGATAATCATTTTCAATGCTTGGTTGTGAGTATACCGTGGTTGATAAAGATTATCAATTGGCGTATTGAGCTGCTTTTTCCTTTTTAGGATTTACTTGCCTTGATTTCCTTGTAGTTTCTTGCTATTTTTTAGATTTCCGTAAATCGCAAAAAATTACCCACGTTAATAGAACGTGGGTAATTAATGAAGGGTCAATCCGGTTTCCGAGCCACGTAGAAAATCCGCCGTGTGGCGGGGTTGGGCGGTTCCAGGGTAAAGCTGTGGAACACGTCCAAAAGTTCAAACCCCGTTGCCGCCAACAGCGGCTCTATTTCTTCCCGGGCATAGTGCTTTTCCCGGTGCCGCTCGGTAAACTTTTCGTAAAGCTCCCCTTTGCGCACAAAGCCGGTAAGGGTAACCTCCCAGATATCTTGTCCCTTATCATAAGATGTATCCCAGATTAACGATAAATCCGTGTCATCAAAAAAAGTGGTGCCGCCGCCGGCCAGAGACAGCTTGTTGACTACTACCAGGTCAAAAATGAACAGCCCGCCCGGCTGAAGGTACAGATACACTTTATCCAGTACCCGTTTAAGGTCTGCCGGTTCCACAATATAATTCAGTCCGTCATGGTAGCAGGTAGCCAGGTCCACCGGCCCGGGCAGCGTAAGCTCCCGCATGTCCTGTTCCAGCAAAGTCACATCAAGCCCCTCCTGTCCGGCCTTTTGCCGGGCCAGGGCCAGCATCGCCGGGGCGATGTCCACACCTGTTACATCGTAACCTTTGCGGGCAAAGGGCAGGGTGGTGTTGCCGGTGCCGCAGGCCAGGTCTGCCACCTTTTTTGCGCGGTAACCGTAACGGTCCATGATTTTTTCTATGTAGTCCAGCCAGTCGTCATAGTCCACCCCGGCTACCAGGTAATCATATATTTCTGCCAGTTTTTCGTATTGAGCCATGATTCCTCCTGAAAATCCGGTTACTCGTCCCCGAAACTGACCCCCACCGCGCGGGCGGCAAATATTTTGTCATGGTCCACCGGTACCTTGCGCAGCTCATGAACAGCGTCACCAAGGGGCACGGCATGAATTTTACCGCACTGCAGGCTGACCATGTGGCCGTGGTGACCATCCATCAGGATTTTTACGGCCATAGACCCGTAGCGGGTGGCCAGGATCCGGTCAAAGGGCGTCGGGCTGCCGCCCCGCTGCAGGTGACCGAGTACAGTAACCCGGGTCTCCATCTGGCTGCATTTCTCTATCTGATCGCTCAGCACGTTGCCTACTCCGCCCAGGCGGATAGGATCGGCGCTGTCGGCAATGAATTTCTGCACCACCATTTCCCCGCCCTCCGGCATGGCCCCCTCGGCTACCACCACGATACTGAACTTTTTGCCGTGCAGCTTCCGTTCCTTAATCTTCCGGCAGACGTTTTCAATCTTAAAAGGGATCTCCGGAATCAAAATAACATCCGCGCCTCCGGCGATGCCGGCTTCCAGCGCAATCCAGCCGGCATAACGGCCCATAACCTCCAGGATCATCACCCGGTGATGGGATTCGGCGGTGGTATGTAATTTATCCAGGGCCTCAGTGGCGGTACCCAGGGCTGTGTCAAAACCAAAGGTGACTTCAGTGGCAGAAAGATCGTTGTCAATAGTTTTGGGTACGCCGACCACCTTAACCCCTTTTTCATGAAATTCCCTGGCGATGCTGAGGCTGCCGTCACCGCCGATGACCACCAGGGCGTCAATGCCCATGTCACGAAGGTTCTCTATAATCTGGTCGGACAGGTCGACATAGACCCGCTCACCGTCCTTCATCTGCGGGTAACGGAACGGGTTATCCCGGTTGGTGGTGCCGAGGATAGTGCCCCCCCGGTGCAGTATGCCTGAAACATCCTGTACGTCCAGCCGCTTTATCTGGTTGTCGATAAGCCCACCGAACCCGTCCATAAAACCGAAAACTTCAAGTTTATACTTGTTGATGGCAGTCTTGACCACCGCCCGGATAACGGCATTCAAGCCGGGTGCATCCCCGCCGCCGGTCAATACCCCAATCCGTTTAATCTCGCTGTTTGTCATTATTCGACCTCCTTCAAGCGTAGTAGTTTTTGGATTTTTCGACGGCGTTCCCGGTTTTTCCTTCTTTTTTCTTATTTCGAAACTTTTTTAAACCTTTTGACAGGAACAATTCTTGTTTTTGTCGAATATCTTATTAATTACCATGAGGGAAGGTGGTAACAATGTTAGTGAAAGACCTGATGACCCACCCGGTTATTACGGTAACCGAAGAAACTACTGTCGGTGAAGCCTTGGACCTGCTGAAAAGAAAAAATATCAGCCATTTGCCGGTGGTGGATGTCAATCATCATCTTCTGGGCGTTACCTCTGAAGTCGACCTGCTAAGAGTTTTCCCGAAAAATAAAAGCCTATCCAATTTTGAGGCCAACCTGCTGTCCCGGACCCCGGTGGGCAGTGTGATGACAGAGTGTACGATTAACGTAGAGGCCGGCGACATGGTGGAACACGCCGCCCTGATTATGAGGAACAGCAAGATCGGCAGCCTGCCGGTACTGGAAGACAAAAAACTGGTTGGGTTGATTTCCCGCTCCGATATCATCGATGCCTTCATTTCTTCTCTCGGCTTTGGGGAACCCGGAACCCGGGTAAGTATTGCTTATAAGAGAAAGTGGGGATTTCTGGCTAACCTAATCGCTTTTGTAGATAAATTTGGCGTAGTCATCGACAACATGGTAACTTTTGAAAAAGAAGTCGTAATCAAGGTTAAGAACCCGCATCCGGATAACTTTATCAGGGAGCTAAAAAAGGCTGGATACCAGGTTACTGACGTTACCCACATCAAAACCGTGCCCGAACAGAAAATTATGCCGTGAAAATCCATCAAAATTACAGGCTGTTCAAAAACGAGTATAGCAAGGAAACAAACGTGACCGAGGCCGAAGGCGTACTGATGGTACTTCACGGTCCCGGTCACTGTTTTAACATGTAAGGGCAATTCATCCCTTTCCTCTATAGGTAGGGGATGAATTGCCTATTACGAAAATTAACTTAACCGAACATGTATTCGATGATATAATATAACTAAATACTACCAGAGTTGGTGCCGTTATGCAAATAACCTGCAGTTTTAGAATTTACCCCACTTTGGAACAGGCAGCAAAGCTCAATAACTGGCTAAACCTATGCCGGAAGTTATATAACCTTGCTTTGGAGGAAAGGCAGACCCGTTGGAAAACAGAAAAGAAGTCAATCAGCTACAAAGATCAGCGAACAAACTGCCTGCCTTCAAAAAAGAAAATCCTGAATACAAAGAGGTTCATTCCCAGGTTCTGCAAGATGCTTTGCGTAGAGTAGATACGGCTTATAAAAACTTTTTTGCCGGCAGGGCCGGATACCCTCGCTTCAAAGGTAAAGACAGGTGTACTTCCATTACCTATCCCCAAGTAGATAAAGTCAGCGGCGTTTTTTCCAGATTAGATCAAGGTTTTATTTACCTGTCCAAGATTGGATACGTAAAGATCAGGATGCACAGGAATTTCGACTTCAGTACCGCCCGCAGAGTCAATATCAAACTTCGGGGTAATGCCTGGTATGCCAAGGCAAAGTATTTCTTAAAGTACCGGCCAATGGGACTTCCCAGACCTGTATCTGCGGAACCGACGTCCCCAAAGACTTGAGCGAGCGGGTTCATACCTGCCTAAGTGCGGTTTGAT
>JBMOPI010000087.1:0-9315 GCA_049324975.1 Bacillota bacterium | reverse complement strand
AAACGGCAGCTGGGAAGTTTAAGCGGCGACAGGTATCTCTGATAAAACCGGATAATTCGTATAATGAAATTTTTCATTTTAAATCCTCTGCCCCTAAGCCGCTTTTTTTGATTAACCAAAAAAAACTCTTTTCTATTTCTCTGTATGTATTGCCCGCTATGGCAGGTCTGGCAATTATAATTATGTCAAATCCCTTTTTGATCTGCGACCTGTTCAGACGGCATATTTCCTTTAATATTCTCCTGGTCCGATTGCGAATGACAGCATTTCCTACTTTCTTACTGACTGAAAATCCAATCCTGCTCTCTTCCCTGTCATTTTTAAAAAAGTACATAATTATTCTTCTGTCCGCAAAAGAGCGCCCCTTGCTGTATACTCTCCTGAAATCTTTATTTTTCTTTAAACGATACACTTTTTCCTTCATTATTCCTATTTTATCCATATCATGATAACCATATACCGGCTTATATTTCCGGAGATAGAGTAAAAGGCCACAAATAAGCGGCCTTATGCTGATAACTTCTTTCTCCCTTTCAAACGACGTCTCTTTAATACATTCTGTCCGGTTTTTGTCATCATTCTTTTTAAAAACCCATGCACCCGTTTATGTTTTCTGTTTTTGGGCTGGTAAGTTCTTTTCATAACAGGGCCACCTCCTTTTATTCAAGAGCCATTTTTTCCCTAGAGACATACACACAAAATTATATATTAATTAAAAATAACCGTCAAGGGAAAACACAGTTAAATTATTTATTGATTAAGGTGGTGAAATTTGTTATTATTATAATACCATCTTTGGAAAAGCCCCCCTGGGGATAAAATGTGTATAACAATGTAGATTTCTGAAAAATTTACCATTTTAAAAAAATGGTTTTTCTTATTGCTTTTTTAAGAAAGTTATCCCCAAAAAACCTATTTTCTTATACGTATATTTTAATATGTGGAAAACCTGTGGATAATGTTTTAGGAATCCTCTTTTATATCGCTTTATAAATCTTTCTATCTTTTTAAAATTTATTCTAAAAAATTTTGTATATTTTTAGTTACTCTTAGAGCGATAAGACTTTGTGCTAAATTTATGCTGACTGATATATGGTGATTGTTGATTTGTTTGTTTCTCTGATGGTTTTGCACATTACTTGTGGATAACTTTGTTGATTTTTGTTTATTATAGGAGGAAAATTATGACGGACCTGGAACTCGCCGAATTATGGGAAAAAACCCTTTCCCTTATTGAAACACAAGTTAGTAAACCATCATTTGAAACCTGGCTCAAATCAACAACCCCGTCTAAGTTTTATAATGAAACGTTAATTATTGAAGTACCCAATGAATTTGCCAAAGACTGGCTGGAAAGCCGTTATTCAGATATGATCAAATTAGCGTTGAATAAAATCACGGAACGGGAAGTTAGCGTTTCTTTTGTCTTACCCAACTACAATAATATTAATATTCCTGATTCTTTTCAACAGATTGCCGCCGCTTTGCCTAAAAACAACAATCATCATCTGGAAGACGGCTATACCACGAGTTTAAATCCCAAATACACCTTTGACACTTTTGTCGTGGGCAACAGCAACCGTTTTGCCCATGCTGCGTCCCTGGCAGTGGCGGAAGCGCCGGCCAAAGCTTATAACCCGTTATTTATATATGGCGGGGTGGGACTCGGTAAAACCCACCTGATGCAGGCCATCGGCCATTATATTTTAGAAAACAACAAGGCGACCAAAGTTGTATACGCTTCCTCCGAAAAATTTACCAATGAACTGATTAATTCTATCCGGGATGACAAGACTGTTGAATTCCGCAACCGTTATCGCAACATGGACATTCTCCTGATCGACGATATCCAATTCCTGGCCGGCAAAGAACGGACCCAGGAGGAGTTTTTCCATACCTTCAATGCCCTCTATGAAGCCAATAAACAGATTATCATATCCAGTGACCGGCCGCCAAAGGAAATCCCTACATTGGAAGACCGGCTGCGTTCCCGGTTTGAATGGGGACTGATCACTGACATCCAGCCACCGGACCTGGAAACCAGGATTGCAATTTTAAGAAAGAAAGCTAAATTAGAAAACCTACAGGTACCTAATGATGTGATGGTTTACATCGCCAACCGCATCCAATCTAACATTAGGGAACTGGAAGGGGCACTGATCAGGGTCATGGCTTACGCTTCCCTTACCAATAACCAGATTACCCCTGATTTAGCCGGTATGGCATTAAAAGACATCCTTCCGCCGGACAAGCCCAAACAGATTACCATCGCCATGGTCCAGCAGGTAGTTGCAGATTTTTATAACATGCGGACCGACGAGTTTAAAGCCAAGAAAAGGACCCGGGCAGTTGCTTATCCCCGTCAGGTGGCCATGTACCTCTGCCGGGAACTTACAGACTGTTCCCTGCCACAGATTGGTTTGGAATTTGGCGGCCGGGACCACACTACCGTCATGCACGCCCATGAAAAAATTTCCGGAGAGTTACAAACTGATAGTCATTTACAATCTACGATTACTGAACTCAAAAATTTAATAACCAAATAATTGGGGATAAAGAAGTTAATAACCTCTTAATTATTTGTGTATATTTCTACAAATTTTGACTCTTGTTAAAAATGTGTATAATCATCACCGGTTTACCAACAACTTTTTAACAAGCTCTTAACAAAGCTGACAAAACATTTATGACTCATATCCACACTATACACACCACCTACTAGTGTTACTTCTTTTAGATAACTAATAAATAATAAAAAAAAATGTCCCTTTTCAAACCACCGGAATGTGGATAAAAGGAGGAACCGATGAAATTTCTAACCACCAGAGAAAACCTTGTATATGGTGTCCAAACAGTGCAAAAGGCAGTATCGTTAAAAAACCCGCTGCCTATTTTGTCAGGCATTCTTCTTAAGGCGGAAAACAACAGGGTTACCTTCATGGCCACAGACCTGGAAATGGGTATTAAATGCAGCATCCCGGTAAACGTTATCGAAGAGGGAAGCGTTGTGCTGCCGGCCAGGTACATGGGGGATATGGTCCGCCGCCTGCCGGACACACAGATAAAAATTGAAACAGACAAAGATAATTTTTCCACGGTAGTTAATTACGGTACATCTGAGTTCAGCCTTCTCGGTTTTTCTGCCGATCAATTTCCTGCATTGCCCGAAATAGAAAGTAATTTAAAGTTTTCAATCAAACAGGAACTGTTCAAGAATATGATTAGGCAGGTCAGTTTCGCCACTTCTCAGGATGATAACAGACCTATTTTCAGCGGTATTTTGATGGAAAAGGAAGGCGACAGCATTCACCTGGTGGCCACTGATACCCACCGCCTGGCTTTCCGGAAGGGAACAACTGCGTCAGACGGCAGTGAACAAACGGTTAGTGTTATCATTCCGGCGAAAACACTCAACGAAGCGAACAGGATAATGTCCGGGGAAGAAAAAGACATTATGATTACATTCGGTGATAACCAGGTTGTTTTTGAAACGGAAGATGTAAAAATATATTCCAGGCTGATTGCCGGACAGTTTCCCAATTACAAACAGGTTATCCCCCAGGGGTGTAAAACGAAAATAAAAGTGCGTACCAGGGACCTGCTCGAATCGGTGGAAAGGGCCTCGCTGCTCGCCAAAGAAGGTACTAATGTAATCCGGATTACTGTAAACCGGCAGGAAATGATTATTAATTCCAACAGTCCTGATATAGGTAAAATTCACGAAGTACTGCCTATCCATATTGAAGGGGAAGAAACCCAGATAGCTTTTAATTCCAGGTACCTGTCAGATGTCCTGAAGGTTATTGAAACCGATGAAATTTTACTGGAACTTACAGGATCTTTGAGTCCGGGCATTATTAAACCGGAAAATGAGGAAAACTATATTTATCTTATTTTGCCGGTACGTATAGTCTGATTATAGTCTGATTAATGTGGGGCGTATAACTATGCCGGAAGAAGTGCGGATTGAGACCGCATCTATTAAACTGGACCAGTTCCTTAAATGGGCCGATATCACCTCCACCGGCGGAGAAGCCAAAATAATGATCACTAGCGGGTTAGTCAGGGTTAACGGTCAGGTCGAGGGACGCAGAGGAAAGAACCTGGTTCCCGGTGACATTGTTAACGTGGAGGGAAGAGGTTCTTTTGTCATTATTTCCTGACAGGTCTGGGGTGTTTTTTTGCATATTCAGGAATTATTTCTGCGAAATTTTCGTAATTACAATGGTTTAGAACTTAAAGCCACCCCTTACTTGAATATTTTAGTAGGGGACAATGCCCAGGGTAAAACAAACATCCTGGAAGCTGTCTATTATACGGCTACGGGCAGGTCACACCGGACCGGCAGGGAAGCTGAACTCCTGCAGTGGCAGGAAAAATTTTTTCAGATAGTTCTTATAGCGGAAAAATATAAAAGAACCTTCAAAATTGAAATTACTGTGCTGGCTGACGGCCGGAAAAAAATAAAAGTGAATGGGGTGCCGAAAAAAAGGATCAGTGAAATGGTGGGGGAAATAAATGTAGTGCTTTTTTCACCTGAAGACCTGATGCTGGTCAAAGGCGGTCCGGCAATCCGCAGAAAGTACCTGGATGTTGAGATATCCCAGGTTAATCCTTCTTATTACCATAATTTACTTAATTACAATAAGGTCCTGGTGCAAAGAAACAATTTACTGCGCAGTATCAGGGACCGCAAAGAAGACCCGGCAACACTGGAAATATGGAACAGCCAGCTGGCGGAATTCGGCCGGAGGATTATCAGCAAGAGGATCGAAGTACTCAAAAAAATAACCCCCCTGGCCAGGCTTATGCACAGGAAAATTACCGCCGGGCAGGAAGAACTGGAAATAAGGTATTACTGTTCTGTTGATTTGAAAGAGGACTATGTGGGTGATAATATAAAAGACAGGTTTTTACAGGCCATTTCCCTCAGAAGGGAAGAGGAAATAAACCGGGGCATTACTCTGGTGGGACCGCACCGGGACGATTTGGGCCTTTTCATCCATGGCAAAGATATGCGGCTGTTTGGTTCCCAGGGCCAGCAGCGGACATGTGCCTTAAGCCTGAAAATGGCCGAACTGGAATTTATCCGGGGTGAGACCGGGGAATATCCTGTTTTGCTGCTGGATGATGTAATGTCGGAGCTGGATGACAAACGGCGGAAATTTTTGCTGGAAGTCGTATATAATAACATTCAGACTTTTATTACGACAACCACCATGAATTATTTCGAGGATATAGGAAACAAGGAATTTGCCATGTTTAAGGTCAAAGACGGTTCAATTATTAGCTGACTATAGGAGGTCATCATGTTTATTCATCTTGGAGGAGATGTTATCGTACCCAAAGAAGAGATTGTCTGTATCATGAACTGGTCACTTATATCCAAGGCTGAAGCAACCCGGGAATTTATCCAGCTGGCTGAAGACGACAAATTCGTGCAACGGATTTCTGACAAAGGCCGGGAAAAATCTTTTATCGTTACCAGCGAAAAGATTTATTTTTCGCCTATTTCCTCAGTTACCCTGAAAAAACGTGCCTCCGGGTGGGACAATTTTTTGAGTGGATAAAAACCGTGCCGGCACGGTTTTTTCTTATACCCCAGGAAAGTATAGTACGCCTGCGGCATAAAAAAGGCTAACTCGGCGCTTAGCGCCAGCGAAGCCTTTTTAACACCGGGCTACCTTGTGGACACGGCGCAAGTGTGGTATAATTTGGTTTTAGAGAGTTAAAAAACGGAGGTCGGACATGGAAGAGAAAAATCGTCAGGAATACAGCGATTACGGCGCCAGCCAGATACAGGTTTTAGAAGGGCTGGAAGCCGTCCGCCGGCGGCCGGGGATGTATATCGGGAGCACCAGTTCCAGGGGACTGCACCACCTGGTTTATGAAGTTGTTGATAACAGTATAGACGAGGCGCTGGCCGGCTACTGCGACCTTATTGAAGTTATTATCCACCCGGATAACAGTATTACCGTCACAGACAACGGCCGGGGCATCCCGGTGGACATCCACCCCAAGATGGGCCGTCCGGCAGTGGAGGTAGTGCTTACCGTACTCCATGCCGGCGGCAAATTTGGCGGTGAAGGTTATAAAGTTTCCGGCGGTCTGCACGGGGTAGGGGTTTCAGTGGTCAACGCCCTCTCTGAATGGCTGGAAGTAGAGGTCAAAAGGGACGGCAAGGTCCACCACCAGCGTTATGAAAGGGGCACCCCGGTAACTGACCTTAAGGTTATCGGGACAACGGACACTACCGGCACAAAAGTAACATTTAAACCTGACCATGAAATTTTTGAAGACCTGGTCTACGTCTTTGACACCCTTACATTACGGCTGAGGGAACTGTCTTTTCTGAATAAGGGTGTTAAAATCGTCCTCAGGGATGAACGGGACGGCAAGGAAAAGGCCTTTCAGCATGAAGGCGGCATTATGGACTTTGTCAAACATTTGAACAAAAACAAAGATGTTTTGCATGCCAATCCTATTTATTTTGAAAGTGAAAAAGATGACACTGCCGTAGAAGTGGCGCTGCAGTACAACGACGGTTACGCGGAAAACATTTTTTCTTATGCCAACAACATCAACACCCAGGAGGGCGGTACCCATGAAGCCGGTTTTAAAACGGCCCTGACCAGGGTGGTTAATGACTATGCCCGCAAATACAACTTGCTTAAAGAAAATGAAGCCAACCTGACCGGAGAGGATATCCGGGAGGGTATGACCGCAGTTATCAGCGTCAAGGTAAGGGAACCCCAGTTTGAGGGCCAAACCAAAACCAAACTGGGTAACAGTGAAGTCCGGGGTGTGGTTGACAATATTGTCGTTGAAGGCATGGGCACTTTTCTTGAGGAAAATCCGCCTGTCTCCAAGCGGATTATTGAGAAAGCGGTAAATGCCTCCCGGGCAAGGGAAGCTGCCCGGAAAGCACGGGAACTTACCCGCCGCAAAAGCGCCTTGGAAAGTACCGCGCTGCCTGGCAAACTGGCTGATTGTTCAATTAAGGACCCGGCTCTGTGTGAATTATACCTGGTCGAGGGCGACTCGGCCGGCGGCTCCGCTAAACAGGGTCGTGACCGGCGCAACCAGGCAATCTTGCCCCTGCGGGGTAAAATCCTTAACGTGGAAAAGGCCCGCTTAGATAAAGTCCTGGCCAATGAAGAGATCAGGGCGATGATTACCGCCCTGGGCACCGGTATATCCGGTGATTTTAACATCGAGAAGGCCCGCTACCACAAGCTCATTATCATGACTGACGCCGACGTGGATGGCGCCCACATCCGGACCTTGTTGCTGACCTTCTTTTACCGTTACATGCGTCCGCTGGTGGAGGCCGGATATGTTTATATCGCTCAGCCCCCGCTGTATCTGGTCAAAAAGGGCAAGGAGGAGCACTACTTATACAGTGATAACGAATTAGCCAAGCTGCAGGAGAAAATCGGCCGGGATGTAAACATCCAGCGCTATAAGGGTCTCGGTGAGATGAACCCCGAGCAGTTGTGGGAAACCACCATGAACCCGGAAACCCGCACTATCCTCAGGGTTAACCTGGAGGATGCCATGGAAGCGGACGAGATTTTCACCGTGTTGATGGGGGATAAAGTGGAACCGCGGAGGGAATTTATCCAGGAGCATGCCAGGGATGTAAGGAATTTGGATATTTGATATAAGTGCAAGTTCCAATAAATTTTGAGACTGCTACAATAAATTATGAGACTGATTCTTATAAATTATGAGACTGTTAGTTCAATAAATCTCGGATTAAAAAGTTAAAGTAAAACTGATGTTCACAAAAAATAGATAGTTGTAAGTTCCAATAAATTTCCGGACTGCTTTAATAAATTTGCGGACTGAATCTAATAAATAGACGGACTAATTCTTTTCCGGACTAGCGTAAGTTTCCTACTTATGGGTAAAAATGGTTCTGAGACCATGTAAATATTGGATTTGCACATGTTACCTAACTTTGGTGGCGTGATTTCCAGTTTTAAACGAGGTCGGCAACGTCAATAAATGCTATATATTACCTAGTTTTTCTTGTCAAATAAGGAATTTTGACCACTTCTGCCGAATACACCTATTACCTAACTTATGCGGAAGGGGTGTTGTAATGGCCTCCATTATCAAAAAGGAAATTAAGGGTAAAATTTATTACTACGCTGTCAAAAGTGGCTGGAAGGATGGTAAATCCCGCATAGTCTGGCAGAAGTACTTGGGTAAAGCGGATGACATTATTGCTGCGTTGTCTAAAGATCCTGTTAAACCGGTCGAGGCTTTATGTTTTGAATTCGGTGCATCTGCAACTCTCTACAATATCGCCAAACAACTTAAATTAGTAGAGACCATCGATAAGTATGCTCCCAAGCGTAAACAAGGACCTTCTGTAGGGCAGTACATGCTGGTTGCCGCCTTGAACCGGGCTATCGCCCCAACCGGTAAGCGGCAAATCAGTGAATGGTATTCCTCTTCTTCGCTCCAGAACTGGCTGCCTTTGAAAAACAATAGTTTATCCAGCCAACGCTTTTGGGATCATATGGGATACCTTGACTCTGCGGCAATTAAGGCAATTGAAGAAAATGGTTATGGGAGTAAAACGGACGGTTATCGTTACCTTCAACGAAGCACTGTTCCTCGGACAACTGCAAGGAGTACTCTTGCAATTGCGTAAAGCCAATGAAGCTTTACGTGAACTCCAAAAATCTTTGCATAACCGGAAAAAGGCTGGTACTAAACGGGGCAAACCTCCAACACTCACCTCGGTACAAAGTCAAGTTGAAAAAATCTTAACCGGGAGGTCTGCTCCACTATCGTCGTTGATTTATACCGAAGTAAAAGAAATCGATTCCCATGTTTTGCTGGAATACTCCATTAATCATGACGCTTTGGATGATTACAAAGATAATTATCTTGGCAAGAACATACTTTTTACAGACCATGACGATTGGTCTACTGAGGAGATTGTTTCGGCATATCGTGGTCAGTCCCATATCGAAGATGCCTTTAAGAGAATGAAGGACCCTCATTTTTTAAGCTGGAGTCCGCAATATCATTGGACAGATCAAAAAATTGAAGTACATGCTTTTTATTGTGTGCTTGCCCTAACTATTTCTGCCTTAGCCAGGCGAAAGGCGTTCCTGGCGGGAGTGGATTTAAGCATTCCCAAGATGCTGGAAGAACTGGCTAATATTAAAGAGGTGGCACATATTTACCCAAAAGGTTCCAAACAAAAAGATTGCTTCACGTTAACAAGGAGGAATGAGATGCAACAGAAATTGTTGGAAATTATGGAAATCGAGCAGTTGCATAATAAAGTTTGTT
>JBMOPI010000086.1:0-9330 GCA_049324975.1 Bacillota bacterium | reverse complement strand
ATGATGAATCCTTACCGAGCCTGCAGCAACCTCTCGGCTGCTGCAGACCCTATTGGCTATACATCCCAAGGGGTACCTTCACAGACAAAGACTAAGCTCGAAATGTGAAGGGCGAACTCGGGGGAAAACCTTCCAGAACCCATCATGATCGTGGCCCGACCATTATGAATCCCTACTGAGCCTACAGTAACCGTTCGGGCTACTGCAGACCCATACGAGACCCATAATGATCTTGGCTCCGGCTATTACAGAGCCTACAAGGGAATACCTATTCGACCCTGTAATAACCTTTGCTCGACCATCACGAACCCCTTTCGGAGCCCGTAATGATCTTCGCTCGGCTGTTATGAACCCTTTACGATACTTATTGTCTCCTGAAAATTTGTTTTAATACATCGTTATTAAAAAATTTTAATTTAAAAAAAACGATAATATCACACATAAAAAAAGAAAAAGGATTCCATTATAAAGTATAGTGCCGTTTTTTAGCAAAGGGAGGACGTTTATGCAGTTGCCGCCGAGGCTTTCCGCTATTGCCGGGTTTGTTCCGGTAGGCCGGCGGGTGGTGGATGTTGGTACAGATCATGCCCTGCTGCCGGTCTATCTAATAAAAAATGGCAAATGTCCGGGCGCCGTGGCCGGAGATGTTCATGAGGGACCATACCAGGCGGCCGGGAAAGCTGTGGCTGCCGCAGGGCTGGCGGACCGGATTGATGTCCGGCTGGGCGACGGCCTGACCATTATAAATTCCGGCGAAGTGGAAGTGGCTGTAATTGCCGGTATGGGCGGCGGCACTATCAGAGATATCATTAGGAACAGCCTGGGAACAGCATCTATGCTGGAACGCCTTGTTTTGCAACCCATGGTCGATGGAGGGGCGCTCAGGACATGGCTCGTAAAAAACGGATGGCGGCTTGCCGATGAAACCCTGGTTGAAGAAGGCGGCACCATATATGAGGTAATCGCGGCCGAGCGGGGCAGGGAAGAAGAGACAGACCCACTGCTGCTGGAAATCGGCCCCCGCCTGGTAGAAAAAAAGGACCCGCTTTTAAAAAGGCGCCTGACAGACCAGGCCAGGTCGTTAAAAAGAATCATTTATAACCTTGCCCGGAGCACATCCCCGGAAGCTCAGCATAAGAAAACCGAACTCCTCGCCAGACTCGGGGAGATGAAGAAGGTGTTAGCATGGCTGTAAATTGTCAAAGCGTAATTAATATCCTGGAAAACATGGCTCCCCCTCAGTTGGCCGAGGAGTGGGACAATGTCGGCCTGCAGGTCGGCGACCCGGCTGCTGAAATAGAACGGGTGCTGGTAACCCTGGATGTTAACGCGGATGTGCTGCAGGAGGCCATAACCAAACGTGTGCAGATGATTGTTGCCCATCATCCGCTGATTTACCGGCCTTTGAAAAACCTGCGTTATGACAGGCCTCCGGGTTATTTAATCAAGGCTTTGGTAGAGAATAAAATCACAGTTTACTGTGCCCATACGAATCTTGACAGTGCGGCGGCGGGAGTGAATGAAATGCTGGCTCGTAAACTGGGCCTTACAGATATCGAGGTACTGAATCCGGATAAGTCAGAAAAACTATTTAAGATCGTAGTATTTGTCCCCCGGGGACATGAGGACAAAGTCCGGGAAGCCATGAGCAGGGCCGGCGCCGGTTGGATCGGCAACTATTCGGACTGTACTTTTCAGACCGCCGGCACCGGTACTTTCAGGGCGCTGGCCGGCGCCAACCCTTTTATCGGTAAAGTCGGCGAACTGGAACGGGCGGATGAGTTCCGCCTGGAAACCATTGTGCCGGACAAATGGCTGAGCCGTGTTATCAAAGCCATGATAGCGGCGCATCCTTATGAGGAAGTGGCTTATGACGTTTACCCTCTGGCTAACAAAGGCGCCGAACTTGGTCTGGGACGGGCAGGCAGGCTGCCGCAGCCTGTTTCTTTTGAGGAGTTCTGCCGTCAGGTAAAAGCTGCCCTGGCTGTGGATAATATAAAGTTTGGCGGTTCTCTTGCTGACCGCGTACATAAAATAGCAGTATGTGGCGGCAGCGGCGCCGGACTGATGACCAAAGCGGCTGCAGCCGGTGCTGAGGTGCTGGTTACCGGGGATTTGAAATATCATGATGGCCAGGCGGCCCTTGACATGGGCCTTAAATTTATTGACGCCGGCCACTATGCTACCGAACGGGTTATCGTGGATCAGGTGGCTGAAGTAATCAGGCAGGCAGCCAAAGAAACCAATATGGATATAGATGTGCTTATTTCTGAAGTGAATACAGATCCTTTCGGTTATTTTTAGGGTAGAAGCAAGACTTCTATCCTTTTTGTTTGTATAAATCAAAGGAGGGCTACAATGACGGAATGGAAAATACTCCGGGAAATTCAACAGCTGGACCTCAGACAAACGGCCCTGGAAAATCAGCTGAAGCGCCAGCCGTTGGCTAAAGAACTAAAGGAACTAAAAGCGGAAATTGAAGCCGGTCAGGCAACTTTAAAAAAGAAAGTGGAGGCTTATGAGCAGGAGAAAAAGTTTTTAAAGCAAAAAGAAGATGAAGCAGCCGGTCAGGAAGAAAAAATTGAGGCTTTAACCAAAGAGTTATACAGCGGTCAGGCAGACAATGTCAAGGAGTTGGCCGGGGCAGCGGCCAGGCTGGATGAATTAAAAGAAAGTTTGGGCATGCTTGATGATGAGGTTATCAGCCTGATGGAAAAGCTGGAAGGCCAAAAACAGGCCCTTATGGCCGAAACGGCGGAATTAAACGCCAAAAAGAAAAGGTTTCGCCAGCTGCGCCAGCAATACCAGGCTAAAAAAGACGAAATTTCCGCCGAGATAGAGCAGATCCCCACCCGGCAGGAGGCGTTGGTAAAGGGTGTAACGCCTGAAATAATTGCACTTTACCAGGGGCTGCAGGGAAAATTCCCTGACGGACTGGTCATCGCCGACACGCGAAATGGGATCTGTTCAGGCTGCCACATGGGTGTTTCCTTTGATATTATAAAACAGCTGAAATCGGACGGGAAAATTATCTACTGCGACCACTGCGGAAGAATTTTACTGCCGGAGGAACAAGGGTAAAGCAATTCCCCTGCCACCTTCATATAATAAACCAGGCGTCAATACAGCTTATTTACACGAGGTTCAGACTTGAAGGTGAGGGATTATGAGCACATACAATATTTTCATTGACGGAGTAGCCCGTAAAAACCACGGTGCCGCCGGTATCGGAATTGTCATCAATGGCGAACGGGGGCAGACCGTGACAGAATGGGGCAGGTACCTGGGTATTTCCACCCATAACGCAGCGGACTATTTGGCCCTTATTGAGGCTTTGGAACAGGCAGTTAAGAGGCGTGTTGCCAAAGTAATCACTTATACCGACAGTAAATTGCTTTTGCGGCAGGTCACCGGCCAGTACCGGGTGAAAAACAAAACCCTGAAGGCACTGGCGGAAAAAGTAGATGCATTGGCCGGGAAATTAAACCATTTTGAGATTAACTATATCAATAAGCAGGCTAACAAAAAAGCCCGGCAGCTGGCCGAAGAGGCCATCACAGGCGGCGTTGCCGCACTGTTGAGACCGGGTGAACCTGTATCACCCGCTCCACCCGAGCCGGCGGAGCCTCCGCCGGTGGGCGCTCCCGCCCCTGCTGAGCCGACAGAACCTCCGCCTGTAGGTGCTCCCGCGGAGCCGGTTGAAGCGGCGGCTGAAGCTGTAGAAGGCGTAACCTGGCGGGTGCTGGCCTTTACGCCGAAAATTATGCTGGTCCAGTTCAACTATAAAAAGGGCGCCAAAATTCCTGTGCACCGCCACATCCATGAACAGGCGGTATATATTATCAAAGGCCGGGTTAAGTACACCCTGGCCGATAAGGAAGTCATCCTGACCCCCGGCCTGGGCATTACCATTCAGGGAAATTCGGACCACGGCCTGGAGGCTGAACGCGATTCCATTGAAATCACCACATACGCGCCGATGCGCGGAGACCTTTTCCGTAAATGAGACAAATTGTTATTTGACTATTATTACGAAAAATGTTAAGATAAGAATCCAAACAACAATAAAAAACTGAGTAAATCAGATGATCGCGGGCACCGGGCCGAAAGGTGGTGCCTGAGGAAAGTCCGAGCTCCGCAGGGCAGGGTGCTGGGTAATACCCAGTGGGGGCGACCCCAAGGAAAGTGCCACAGAAACAAACCGCCTTCATTAATGAGCAGTGGCCGGCAAAGGGCCAGTGTTCAGTAATGAAGGTAAGGGTGGAACGGTGAGGTAAGAGCTCACCAGCGGTTAGGTGACTAACCGGCTAGGTAAACCCCACCTGGAGCAAGACCGAATAGGGGGGCAATGGAACGGCCCGTTCCGCTCCCGGGTTAGGTCGCTGGAGGCGGCAGGCAACTGCCGTCCAAGATAGATGATCATCCTCGACAGAACTCGGCTTATCGATTTACTCAGTTTAGATATTGCTAAAGAACGGTACAGTTACCGTTCTTTTTTTGTGCTTAAGACAGGATTTTTTAGGAAATTTGTCGAAAATTGTTATTGAGGTGCAGGTTATGTTTAACTGGGATACTGTTCTCATTGCTAACAGGCCTACATTATATTTTGTTTACGGGCTGTCTTTTTTCCTGTTAGGTTTTGCAATCCTGATTCAACAAAGAAAGTCAAGCCGTTTAAAACTGGCCCGAACCTTGCCATGGCTGGCTCTTTTCGCTTTGATCCACGGCCTGGCAGAATGGGGTTATTTGTTTATTCCCCTGAATGAACCTTATCTGAGCATAGAAACCGGCCACGGGCTGAAAATTATTCAAATATTGCTCTGGATCCTGTCGTTCTTTTTCCTGATCTGTTTCGGAGTGGCTTTTTTTCGCCAGTCCGGTCCCAAAAAACTAATGCTGTGGCACCTGGGGATCTTTGGTTCACTGGCAGTTTTTATTCTTTGGCTTATTGACCATTCAATAAGCTTTTGGCTTAACGGCAACGGGTTGGAAATATTTTCCCGTTATGTCCTTTGTTTCCCCGGGGCCTCCCTGGCTGCCGCCGGGCTTTTACGGCAGCGGGAGGAACTTAAGCAGCTTGGTTCCAACCGTCTTCTCCATAACCTTGATCTGGCTGTTATCAGCTTTGCCGGTTACGCTGTGGCCGGAGGGCTGGTAGTGCCTGAAGCCGGGTTTTTCCCGGCAAGTTTAATTAACGTAACGAATTTCAAAAACCTCTTCGGGTTTCCTGTAGAGCTTTTACGGGCCGGTATGGGTACCTTAATGGCTTTTTCTATTTTGAATGTGCTCCGTATGTACGATTTGGAAGACCAAAGCAAAATGACGGAAATAAACAGGAGAGAAGCGCTGACCAAAGAGCGGGAACGGATTTCCCGGGACCTGCATGATGGGATTATCCAGTCTATCTATGCCGTAGGGTTAACCCTGCAGAAGCTGAAAAAAACCGGGCCTGACGATTCTGAGTGGCCGGGTCAGATGGACTGTGTTTTAAACAGCCTTGATGATGTCGTGACAGATATTCGTAAATATATTAAGAACCTGTCAACCGAAAACGATGGGAAGGAACTGATTGGTACAGTGAACTGGTTAGAAGGCGCCCTGTCACTCCCTGTGGAAATCAAGGCCGATACCAGTCACCTCTCGCGGCTTTCTCCGGTGGCATTAAACCATGTCAACCTGATTATCAGAGAGGCGTTAATAAATGTATCCAAGCATGCGCAGGCTACCAAAGCGGCAATACATTTTCACTCCAAACCGGACGGTTTGGAAGTAGAAATCAGGGATAACGGAAAAGGCATCCTGTATGATGCCGGGCCTTCACCGGAGGCTACGGATAAGCAGGGTTTAAAAAACATTAAAGCCCGGGCGGCCTGTTTAAGAGGAAACTGTAATGTCAGATGCGATGAGTCAGGCACAGTTGTCCAGGTTTGGATACCATGGGAGGGGAATATTGTTGACAGCTAAGACCAGGATTTTGATTGTTGATGACCATGCCGTAGTAAGAAAAGGACTGCAGTCATTTTTGGAACTGCACCCGGCTTTTGAGGTGGCCGGAGAGGCGGCCTCAGGGGAAGAAAGTGTGACCAGGGCACGGGAATTAAGGCCTGACCTTATCCTTATGGATGTGAGAATGCCGGGGATGAACGGCATAGAGGCCTGCCGCCGGATACTGGAAGAGCAGTCGGATACCAAAGTGGTCATGCTGACGTCTTATTCTGATGAGGAATCTGTAATGGCGTCTATTTTGGCAGGGGCCAAGGGCTATATATTAAAAAAGGTGGATACGGATATCCTGATGAAGGACCTGGAACGGGTCTCCCAGGGAGAGTCCCTCCTCGATCCGGCAGTGACCCAGCAGGTTTTTGAAAGAATCAGGGTATTGACCAGATCCGCTTCCGTTGAAGATGCCATGAAAACGCTTGACGGGCTGACAAATCAGGAGAAACGTATTCTTACCTTGATTGCCAAGGGGAAAACCAACAAGGAAATTGCCTCGGAACTTTTAATCAGCTCTAAAACTGTCCGCAATCATGTGACAAATATTCTTGGCAAATTAAACTTATCCAACCGTACCCAGGCTGCAACTTATGCTGCGGGCATTGGTCTGAACCGGTAACCCGGGCAATGCGGGACTAAAGTCCCGGTCTTTTAAAAAATAGGACAAATGTAACCTTTAATATCATAACATTAATAAACCGGACAATGATGTCCGGTTATTTTAATGGGTTTTTTAGCAATCCGTTTTATTTTTAAAATTAAGACATTTGTAACTGGCAGCCAAAAGAGAAAAATGTCACAATTAGAGTAAGACGTATTATGGTTCCATTTCAATATATTTTAAATCAAAGGGGGGCTGAAATAAAATAAAGTCATCAGAGATGTTAGATTTGACTAGAAAAGGAGGCTGACGGGATGAAAAAAATAATGTTACTACTGTTATTGGCTTTTTCAGTTGCCTTGGCAGCCGGCTGCGGCACCAAGGAAACAGCCAAAGAACCGGCTAAAGAAGAGAGTCAAGGAACAAAATTGGCGTACGTCGGATCCGAAACATGTAAAGGATGCCACATTAAAGCATATGAGGCCTGGTCCAAGACTCTGCATACCAAAATGGTTCAGGATGCCAAGGCCGACGCCGCAGTAATTATCGGTGACTTCTCCAAACCAGGCAATCCCTTTGAAAAGGCGACCAACCTTAAGAAGGAAGACATTGTTTATACTGTTGGCAGCAAGTGGAAGCAGAGATATGTCTGGAAAGACGGTGACGCTCTGAGATTCCTGCCTGCGGAATGGATAGTAAAAGACCAGAAATGGCAGCCATATAAAGACAAAACCTGGCAGACCCTGGATTATGGCCAAACCTGTACCGGGTGCCATAACACCGGTTACGACCCGCAGAAGAAAACCTGGACGGAAAATGGCGTCGGCTGCGAGGCCTGTCACGGTCCGGGAAGCAAGCACGTTGCCAAGGCTGCAAAGGATAATATTATCAATCCCAAAAACCTTGACGCCAAAAAGCAGGTTGAGGTCTGCGGTCAATGCCATGTCCGGGGCCAGGAAGGTGACAATATCCGCGAAGATGCCGTAGGTTACATTCCCGGCGGCGACGACTTTGCTCAATTTATGAAGCCGCTGACTCCTTCTCCCGAGGAGCTGGCCAAGGAAAAACCTGCCTTCTATCCGGACGGCGCTTCCAAGAAACATCATCAGCAATATAATGACTTCGTACAAAGTAAACACTATGCCGGCGGTATGAGCTGCACCACCTGCCATGACGCGCACGGCGGGGTGGAAGCAGGACAATTGAAGGATAAAGTGGAAAATATCTGCTTCTCTTGCCATAACAAGGGTGGAAAAGCCCAAACCAAGCTGGATGAACCGCTGGATATTAAGAAATATATGCCTAAACGGGCAAAAAGCGCAACTGCCGGTGATATCACTACCCATACCTTCAAATTGAACCAGCCGGTAAAATAAGGACTTTAATTAATACCCCGGAAATTCCGGGGTATTTTTGTGTGCGCCGAATAAACGGGGAAGCCCTCGATATAGGGATGTCTGGGCAATACTTTTTGTGCTAAAATAAAGTCATAGTTTTACATAATATTTTATCATGGGAGGATTATGATGACCATAAATGACAGAAAAGATGTTACCGAGCAGGTGGCTATAATCTAGAGAGACAGAGAAACTTACGCCATTGCGCCGCATATTCCCGGGGGGATTATCACGGACAGCGGTTTATTGCGAAAACTTGCCGACGTATGTGACAAGTACGGCTGCAAAGCGAT
Organism: Bacillota bacterium; assembly: GCA_049324975.1. Classification (GTDB taxonomy): domain Bacteria; phylum Bacillota; class Thermincolia; order Thermincolales; family CAZWUW01; genus JBMOPI01. The sequence goes on along the minus strand of JBMOPI010000086.1, from coordinate 1,042 downwards.
GAAGATTACCGTCATTGTCGGTGGTGTTGCCAGTGGTTACGGCCGGGTAGGTCAGGTACTCTGTAAAGATAAAAGCGAGGAAGAGGTACTGGCTGTTGTTGACCGTATTATTGCCCTTTATGGGTACGCCGGTCAATCATGGCCAGCGGCTGGGCAAATTTATCGACAAGGTGGGATTGGAGACCCTGGCCCGGTATATTGAGGCGCCTCAGGAGGAGTTGGCAGTTTTAAAGGACAAGGCTAAGGAAGTAAATAAACCTGCTTTAGACAGAAAGACCGGGAATTAAAGCTTAATTAAGTAAATTACGATAAGAATAATAGAAAATTAACAGTGTTGAGAGAACAACAAGGCCCTGAGTCTTTGCGAAAGGGGGTGTTGTCTTATGACCGGTATCAGGAAACAGGCGATCTGGCTTCTGGTCATCTTCGCAATAATCGGTTTTCTGGTCGTAATCAGGTCATACCGAGACAATCACGACGGATTCGCAAAGGTTTTTTACGAGTACAAGGCCAAGGGTAAATCCAGCCAGTTCTCCCCCGACGACATAAAAAAAAGTTTCAGGCAATAAGCAATGACCGGAGAAGAACCTTCAATTTAATGAAGGTTCTTTTTTAATGCAAATTAACATAACCGGGCCAGGTAACATAATATATCAGCAAACACAGTTTGGGGAGGATTGTTATGAATATTACCGTTATCGGCACCGGATATGTGGGCCTGACCAGCGGCGCCATGTTTGCCGAACTGGGCCACCGGGTTACCTGTGTGGATAAAGACAAGGACAAGGTCAAAATGTTGAAAAAAGGCCGGGTCCCTTTTTACGAACCGGGCCTTGACAACCTGGTGCAAAAACATCTTGGTGAAAATTTGAAGTTTACCACCGGGCTGGGCTCGGCAGGCCGGGCCAAAGCCATCATGGTGGCCGTCGGCACGCCTCCGGCCAAAGACGGTTCGCCGGATCTCGGTTTTGTTTTGGAGGTAGCCCTCCAGCAGTTCGGCCCCGAATTCCTGTTCCAGGACCTTCAGTTGTTTGGTTATCGC
>JBMOPI010000085.1:0-9381 GCA_049324975.1 Bacillota bacterium | reverse complement strand
GAAAACGTCGTGCGGGCTGCCGGAGTCAGTTACCGGGTCCCGATGGACGAAATTATAAACTGTATTAAAGATGCCGGTATGCGGCCGGCTCAGCGGAATACGGTTTATGATATAATCAGGTATTATTAATCAAAATTATTTACAGAAAGGGGTTTTTAAACATGTTTGGCTTATTCGGACCGATAGGAGTACCTGAGTTAATTATCATCTTGGTAGTGGTCCTGATTATTTTCGGCCCGGGGAAACTTCCCCAAATCGGTAAGGCAATGGGAGACGCCCTCCGTAATTTCAGGTCAACGGCTAAAGATACAGATGAAAAAAATCCTGAAGAAGAAAAAAAGGATTAAGTCAGACATATTGTTGAGAAGGGGTTTGTTCATATGACTGAAAAGACCATGTCCATCCTCGACCACCTTGAGGAACTGCGAAAGGTCTTGCTGATCAGTATCGGTTCACTGATTCCGGCATCGGCTGTCGGCTGGTTTTTTCGGGAACGGCTGCTGGCCATCCTGGTGGAGCCGGTAAAGGCCCTGGACCAGAAGCTGATTTACCTGGCTATGACCGAGGCTTTTATGGCTGAGTTAAAAATTGCCATTATCGCCGGGTTTATCATCGCTTCGCCGGTTATTTTCTGGCAGGTATGGGGTTTTATCCTGCCGGCTTTAAGGACCCACGAAAAACGTTATCTGATGTTAGTGGTTCCCCTGTCAATCATTCTTTTTGCCGGCGGGGTAATTTTCGGGTATAGTACAGTCTTTAAATACGGCATTAAGTTTTTCCTGGGGTTTGCCACCGAAGGGCTCACACCGATGCTGTCCCTGAGCAGGTACCTTTCCTTTACTTTTTGGTTTCTCCTGCCTTTCGGGCTGATGTTTGAACTACCGCTGCTGATATTTTTTATGGCCAAACTTGGTATAGTAAGCTACCCCTTTTTGGCCAGAAACCGGAAATTTGCCCTGCTGATGGTGTTTGTGATATCAGCGGTGGCTACCCCCACAACTGATTTGATCAGTCTGTCGGCGATGGCGATTCCCATGTATATCCTGTATGAAATAAGTATCTGGATAGTCCGTTTTGTAAAACCACGGGCCGTGTACGTAGAAGAACCGGAGCAGGAAGATGACAACCCGCAAGATGCTGCAGACACGGAAGATGTCGCGGACGCGCAGGATAGCGCAGAGCGGCTGGAGGAAATTTACCGGGACATTACCGACCGGGGGAAACCGGAGAAACAGGAAGAGTAAAACTTTGGAGGCTGTTATTGAGTGAAACATTTTATCATCGGTACCGCGGGCCATGTGGACCACGGTAAAACGATGCTGGTAAAGGCTCTTACCGGCAAGGAGACCGACCGCCTGAAGGAAGAAAAGGAGCGGGGTATTTCCATTGAACTGGGATTTGCCCCCTTCCGCCTGCCGAGCGGGATTTTGGCCGGCATTGTTGATGTGCCGGGGCATGAACGGTTTATTAAAAACATGCTGGCCGGGGTCGGGGGTATGGACCTGGTGCTGCTGGTTGTTGCCGCCGATGAAGGTGTTATGCCACAGACCACCGAGCACCTGGATATCATCAGGATGCTGCAGGTACCCCGGGGGGCTGTGGTGATTACCAAGGCTGATCTGGTGGAACCGGACTGGCTGGAGATGGTCAGGGAAGAAGTCAGGGAGGCTGTACGTGGGTCAGTTTTTGCCGAGGCGCCTATGATTCATGTATCGGCTGTTACAGGAGAAGGCATTCCTGAATTGACGGCATTTATTGATGAAATGGCCCGGCAACTGACAGACCGGGAGTCCACGGGCAAACCCCGGATGGCCATAGACCGGGTGTTTTCCATTACCGGTTTTGGTACAGTGGTTACCGGTACCTTGCTGGGCGGCCCGTTAAACATCGGTGATACCGTGGAAATACTGCCCCAGGGGCTGGAGGCCCGTATCCGGAATATCCAGGTGCATGGCAGCAAGGTGGAAACGGCAGAGCCCGGCCAACGGACCGCTGTTAACCTGGCGGGAGTAGAGATAGTTGAAATTGACCGGGGCAGCGTTCTGGCGGCGCCCGGGACGTTGAAACCTTCCCACCGGCTGGATGTCCGGCTGGAACTGCTGGCCGGGACCCCCAAACCCCTGGCTAACCGGAGCCGGGTACGGGTACATATCGGCACAGCAGAAATCCTGGCCCGGGTTATTTTACTGGACAGGGAAGAACTGGCTCCCGGTGAGTCGGCCTTAGCCCAGTTGGAATGTGAGGAACCGATGGTGGCAGCTAGAGGGGACAGGTTTGTGATCCGTTCTTATTCACCGATGACCACCATCGGCGGGGGAACGGTAGTCGACCCGCTGCCGGCAAAGCATAAACGCTTCCGGGAAGATGTCATAGCTGCCCTGGCCACTATGGAACAGGGGACCCCCGCTGAGATTGTCGGCCAGTATTTACGGGACGCCGGAACCCTTGTCAATATGGAAGACATTATAAGGGATACAGGCTATGACGCTGCTGATGTCAGGGAAGCCCTTAGCTTACTGGAAGAGGAGGCGGAGGTTAAAAAGATCCCGGTGGAAGGCAAGGATTATTTTGGCGCCGGAGGTGTATACAGGGGTTGGGTAAAAAGCATTCAGTCTTTTTTGGCTGCTTTCCATGAAAAGTACCCACTGCGCCCCGGCTGGCCCAAGGAAGAGATGCGGTCAAAAATATTTGCCGGGATGCCGGCCAAGGTATTTCAGTACCTGTTAAAGACCTTGGAAGCTGACGGGGAAATCAAAGTCATGGGTGACAGTGTTGCCCTTTTTGACTTCACCCCGACTTTGACCGGCGAGCTTGGAGAGACAACAGGGAAGATCGACAAGGAGTATCTGGAAGGGAGCTTCCAGCCGCCGGACTGGCAGGAAACAGCCAGACGCCATAACCTGGATGCCGCCATGGCGACTGAACTGTTAAACTACCTGGTGTCCAATAACCGGCTGGTCAAACTTGAAGAAAATGTTTTTCTGCATAGTGAGGTGCTGACCCGGGGGAAAGAACTGATTACCGGGTTACTGAGGGATAAAGGGGAGATTACGCTGGCTGAGGCCCGTGACCTGCTCGACACTTCCCGAAAATATGCCCTGCCGCTGCTGAATTATCTGGACCGGGAGAGAATTACCCGCCGCATTGAAGATAAAAGGGTGCTTTATTGATCAAAAAGAAGCTATTTAGTACTAAAAGGTCAATGGATTAAAATATCCGTTGACCTTTTAGTTAATTCAACATATTTTTCCATAAATTCGACAATTGCCCTTAACTTCGGAAGGAAATTGTCCCTGTGGGGCGAATTACATAAATATGGGAGGGGAACGGCTATGTTTGAAGTTTACGGCAGCGCCCGGACTTTTGAAAAAAACATATTGATTGTCGATGACAATCCTCTAACCCTGCAGCGGCTTGCCGGCATCCTTGAAGGCAGGGGTTATTCCGTGACTACCTGCCTGGGCGCTGCCGAGGCCAAAAACCTTCTGTTTCAGACGTCGCCCGACCTGATAATTCTTGACATAATCCTGCCGGAGGAGAACGGCTATCAGTTATGCCGCTGGATCAGGCAGGAGCCGCGGCTGCGGTACATTCCCATTATTTTTGTAACGGCAAAAACCGAGTTGAACGACAAAATCACCGGCCTTAAATCAGGCGGGGACGACTATATAACAAAACCTTTCGCGCCCGAGGAGATAATTGCCCGCATAGAGGTGATCCTACAGCGGATGCAGGTGTTTCACGACCTCTCGATGCGTGATGAGCTTACCGGGGCTTATAACCGGAGGTATTTCAACGAAAAGCTGGAAGAAGAGCTTAACCGGTGCGGGCGCAATAACAGGTCTTTTTCCATCGCTGTAATGGATATAGACTTTTTCAAAAAAATCAATGATACTTACGGTCATCAGGTGGGGGACTTTATCCTGGTGCAGCTGGTCAGATTTATTCAGGCCCGTTTAAGGAAGAGTGATTTTGTAGCCAGGCTGGGCGGGGAAGAGTTTATCCTGCTGCTGCCTGAAACGCCGGGATTAAATGCCTTTTCCCTGATGGAACGGTTGCGGCTGCAGCTGATGGAGACAGTTTTTCCGTACCATGACCCGGTATCGAGAGATTGCACCGATATTGGGATTACTGTAAGCGCCGGTATTTCCACTTTTCCGGACGACGCAGACAATGGTACAGCTTTACTGGAGTTGGCGGACAAGGCTTTATATGCGGCCAAATCAAAAGGTCGAAACACTGTTGTCCGTTGCGGCCTATAAAATTGCCTTGATAAAAGAGCCGGACAGAAGGTGAACTTTATGGCGGCGGAGCTTAAATGGAAGATAAAACGGTTTTTCAGCTATATGGAAAAAAAATTCAACGTAAACATCAATACCAAAATCATAATTCCTTTTTTTATGGTGGCAATAGTAATCATAGGCGCGCTTTCATATTTTGCCACAGTCCGGATTAGCGACGGCATTGCAGATATGGAGCAGAGACGGGCTCTCGCTGTATTGCAGAATACCATCAGTAATTTTCGAAAAGAGGCCAAAAACCTGGAAACTTATGTAAGGCTGCTCGCTGATTCGAGCGAACTGGAATCAGCAATTAACAACGGAAATTATAACAAAATTTACGAATATTTGATTCCGGCTAAATTTTATACCCAACAGCAAAAAATCTTCCTTTATGACAAAAACGGACGATTGCTGGTGCAAATGGCAAATACCTTAAAACGTAATCCGGCGGAAGAAAAAGTAATTGTTCAGGCTTTGAACGGTGTAACAACAGCTGACCTGGAAGTTACTGATAACGGGTTGGAGATGTACGCTGTTACCCCGGTGCACTTTGACCCTGTTAAAACCGCTGAAAAAATACCGGCAGGGGTACTGTTTATGGACCGGCATGTTTCCGACCAGGATTTTAAAAAAATCAAGGAACGGGAAGGCGTGGAGATTACTGTTTTTTACCGTGGGAAGCCGGTTTCTACCACACTTGACCACCGGGAACAGAATGGTTTACTTGTTGAGCTCGTAAGGGTTATTGGACGAAAAGAGCCTTTTTATACGCTGATATCCCCCAATGGTATAGAGTACATAAATACCTGGCAGGAAGTGGGCAATGGCGGAGTTATTTCGGTAATGGTGCCCAACGATGACTTGGTGGCCATCAAAAAAGAATTGTCCGGGGATATTTTACGGGTAACTGTCCTGGCCGGAGTATTGGTGCTGGCGGCCAGTTACGTGTTAGCCAAGGTTTTGCTGCGGCCGCTCACCAAAATCCTGGCTATCACCAGAAACATTACCAATGGGGATTTCAGCGGCAAAATTGATATTTCTACCCGGGATGAGTTCGGTGAATTGGCGGCTGCTATTAATTACATGGCCGACAGGATTAAGGAAAGACTGGCGGAAGCGGAACATCTGGCTACTATCGACGGGTTGACCGGCTTGTATAATCACCGGTATTTTCAACAAAGGCTGGAGGTAGAAATTGAAAGGGCTGAACGTATGCAAATGCCTCTGTCCCTAATTATAATGGATATTGATTATTTTAAACATTATAATGATATTCAGGGCCACCCTGCAGGCGACAAAGTGCTGCAGCAGATAAGCCGTATTTTGAAGACAAGCATCCGCAGCATCGATATTCCTGTTCGTTACGGGGGCGAGGAGTTTGCCGTTATCCTGGTGGATACTGCGGCAGGAGAAGCCGTGGAAATCGCCGAACGCATCCGGCAGAAAGTTGAGGAATTTCCCTTTGTGGGCCGGGATGAGCAGCCTGCCGGCAGGCTTACTATTTCCATGGGGGTTGCTTCATACCCGGACAACGCTTTAAAAAAGGATGACCTAATCAAGTTGGCCGATGATGCCCTTTATAAGGCCAAATATATCAGTAAGAACAAAGTAGTGCTTTATTATTCGGTCCTGGACGAACTAAAAGGCGAGTTGGACAAATCGGAACACGACCTGTTAAATACGATAAAGACCCTTATTTCAGTGATTAACTCCAAAGACAAATACACTTACGGCCACTCGGAACGGGTAGTACATTACGCGGTGTCCTTAGCAGAAGCCATGGGCCTGCCGGAAGAGGAAATGAAAATAATCCGGGTCAGCGCCTATCTGCATGATATCGGAAAGATTGAGATAGACCGGGATATTCTAAATAAAGAGGCGCCGTTAACAAAGGAAGAACAAAAGATCCTTCACCAGCATCCCATTTGGGGAGCACAGATTATTAGTTCAGTGCGGTCACTTAGAGACGTCATACCGGTGGTGCTTTATCACCACGAGAAGTTTGACGGCACCGGATACCCGGCGGGGCTGGCCGGGACTGATATTCCGTTGGCAGCCAGAATCCTCAAAGTTGTGGACAGTTACGATGCCATGACTACACCGCGGCCTTACCGGAATATCAGTACTCCACAAGAAGCAGTAAAAGAGTTGATCAGGTGCAGCGGCAAGGATTTTGACCCGGCAGTGGTTACCATGTTTTTGAATATTTTGGATAAAATCCGGTTAGACGATGATAAGTTAGTTTCGTGACATCCTGCCTCCATTGAAATAGAGGGCGTTCTAGCTGACTTATCGTAAACAGGAGGCCAGTTATGTTCCGGCGTATATTAACTGTAATACTGGTTTTGAGTTTGTTTGCTTCAGCCGGTTGCAATAACGGGACCGGTGAAGATAATACCGCGGGGGACAGGTTGGTAAACGATTCATCGAAAAAAAGGCTGCTCATTGGCGGCTCCGGTTCCAATCTGGCTTTGACCCAAAAACTGGCTGACAGATATATGGCACTGAATCCTGAAGTGGACATGATTATTCCGTCAAGTATGGGTTCCGGCGGCGGAATCAAAAAAACCGCTGAAGGAATTCTGGATATCGGCCTGGTATCCAGGGATATTGATCCAGCCGAAGAGAAATATAAGCTCATCAAAATACCTTATGCCCGGGTTGCTGTGGTAATGGCAGTACATCCAGGGGTTAAAATATCCGGCCTGACCTCCGAAAAGATTGTGGCTATTTACTCCGGTAAAATCCGCAATTGGCGGGAGGTCGGCGGTGAAGACGTGCCAATAAAGGTGCTGACAAGGGAACTTGGCGATTCCAGCCGGATTATCCTCAATAAACACATTAAGGGTTTTGCGGCCATTAAAGAATCACCCGGAGGTATTCTTTTTCGCACTGATCAAAGTATGAATGAGGCCATCCAGTCTATACCAAACGCTATTGGCTGGGCTGATGTGGGCGTTATACGGACAGAACACCTAAATGTTAAGCCAATCGCCATTGATGGGCTGGTGCCTACGGATGATGCAGTGCAAAGTGGTAAATACCCCTTCATTAAAGAACTTTCTTTTGTGGTTAAAGACCGGCGTGATGGCGAGATAAAAAAGTTTATTGATTTTGTCCGGAGTTGGGAAGGAAAAAAAATAATCGTGGAAAACGGTTATCTCCCCGTAGATTAACAAAGAATAATAGACGCAGTATAAACAACGAGGGAGTTATACAAGTTCATGGCAGTTGTTAGAATACCCTACGGTGGAGGAAATTTGCAGGCCGAGATGCCGGATGTCAACCTGCTCGGTATAATCTTGCCTGATACAGACAGGAACCGTACCGATGAGGTTGCCCTGCTCAACAATGCCTTGGCTTGTCCCATAGGCACCCGGCCACTGGCTGAACTGGCCAGGGGCCGGGGAAATGCGGTAATCATTATCAGTGACGGCACCCGGATGGCACCTTCATCCCGTTTTCTGCCTTATATTGTGGCTGAATTGGACCGGGGAGGCATCAGTGCGGACAGGGTGACTATAGTCATCGGCCTCGGCAACCACCGGCCGGTTACGGAAGAAGAAAAGAAAAACCTGATTGGTCCGGCTTTATACGGCAGGGTGAAATGCATCCACAGCCGGGAGGCGGGTTTTCGCCGCATTGGCCGTACCGCCCGGGGAACACCCGTGGATGTCTGTTTACCAGTACTGGAAGCGGACATTGTTATTTGTACCGGCAGTATTGAGTTTCATCGGCTGAGCGGTTTTTCCGGCGGCGCTAAGGGAGTAATGCCGGGGGTTGCTGGCAGTGAGGCCATTACTGCCAACCATGCCATGTCAGACCGGGCCGGGGTCGGCCCAGGACAGCTTAACGGCAACCCGGTCCGGGAGGACATGGAGGAATTTGCGCGGATAGTCGGGGTGGATTTCCTTTTTAATGTTGTTACGGACGAATTAGGCAAAATAGTTGGCGCTTACGCCGGGGATTTAGAGCAGGCACACCGGGCGGGTTGTACGCGGGCAGAAGCGATGTACCGCGTAATTGTTGACCGACCCGGCGATATAGTGATCGTGTCACCGGGCGGTTATCCGAAAGATGCCAGCGTGTACCAGGCTCAAAAAGCGGTGCTCAATGCCCTTGACATATGTAAAACCGGCGGGACAGTAATAGTGGCTGCCCGGTGCCAGGAAGGGCACGGCGATGAAGTCTTTGCCTGCTGGATGGAGGGGGCGGCTGGCCCGGCGGAAGTGCGGGAACGCCTGGAACAAGGTTTTGTCCTGGGCGGGCATAAAGCCAAAACAGTCCTTCAGGCCATTCAAAGAACAGAAGTTTACTGGATTTCAGATATGCCGGAGCAGGCTGTGCGCAAGCTTTTTTACCATCCTGCCGCAACATTGCAGGATGCTGTAAACATGGCCCTGGCCAGGCATGGCACGGGCGCCCGGATATGGGCGCTGCCTTACGGTGGGTTATGTTTGCCGGTACTCAAAGTGAGGGATGGGAACCATTATGGTTAGGAAATACCGGGGCGCCTGCTGTGTCAGCCGGGTGGTGCCTCCTGACGGAGTGAACAGGTGCTATTTGCAGGTACAGATGCACCCCGCTGACATTCATTTTTTTACCAATGTAATTGAGGCTTATGAACACCTGGCATTAGTAACGCCAGTTGCCCCCCGGGAAGGGGTTGTGGCTTTGCATTATACTCCTGACATGGAAGAGGAGATTCTGGCGATTATTGTTAATTTTCCGCGCCCGGTGAAGGTTATTTTAAGGCAATAAAGGTTACAAAAAGTACAACGGCTTGAAAACAAGCCGTTGTACTTTTTTATTCCTGAGGCTTAAAAGTTTCACATGCCGTGCCGTCGCTGGTTTTAACCATTTTGTCGCCGCTTGATCTGACTTCGATACCGTCCGCATGACAGACCATGTTTTCCTGAAAAACACACTCTTCAACGCCACATTTGATTTCAGGCATGTTTGAAATTCACCTCCTAATGGGCAAGTCTTTGTTTATCGCTGTTTATAGTCTGGGTATTTGGCCAAAAAAATATGTAACTATTCCACGATAGGTGAATATATTGTAATGATATGGGCGAAGAAATCCAACAAAAGGAGG
>JBMOPI010000084.1:0-9511 GCA_049324975.1 Bacillota bacterium | reverse complement strand
CGGAATCAGGATATTGTCTATGTCCCTGGGTGCAAGGGCCACGGCGTCTTATAAAGACGACCCGATGTGTCAGGCGGTGGAGAAGGCCTGGCAGGCCGGCATTGTAGTCTGCGCGGCCGCCGGCAATGAAGGCCCGGACCCCGGAACTGTCGGCACCCCCGGAATTGACCCGGAGATTATAACTGTGGGCGCCCTCGATGATAAGAACACAACGGGCATAACGGATGACACCGTTTCCTCCTTTTCCAGCCGGGGGCCGACGCCGGACGGGCTGACAAAACCTGACCTGGTGGCCCCGGGAGTCAGCATTATCGCCCCGCGGTCGCCCAACTCCTACCTGGATAAAAACAACAAAAACGCCAGGGTCGGAGAGTGGTATACGACCCTCTCCGGCACCTCTATGGCCACTCCGATCTGTGCCGGGGTTGTCGCCCTGATTCTCGATCGTTGCCCGGACTTAACCCCAGACAGTGTAAAAACCCTCCTGATGTCAACCTGCCGGAACGTCAACCCGGACCCCAATGCCCAAGGCGCAGGGCTGGTAGACGCCCAGGCAGCCATCCGGCTCTGTTAAAAAGGCTTCGCTGTCGCGAAGCGCCAAAGTTAGCCTTTTCTATGCCGCAAGAGCGCTATACTTTCTTGGGGTATTAAAAAGGCTAACTCCTTTGCTGTGCACAGTCGAAACCTTTTTAAAAAAATTTAAAGGATATTGGAAAAAAATATCGAAAAATGTAAATAACAAAATACAGCATATAGGAGGGGTTAGTCTATGAGTACGGGTAAAATTAAAATTGCCATTGTGGGCGCCGGTCAGACCGGAACACCGCTGCTGGGCCAGTTAGCCGGAATGGATTTTATCGATGTGGTAAAGATTGCGGATACTAATGAAGATGCTCCCGGAATCAAAGTTGCCAGGCAAAAGAATATTCCGGTGACCGGGGATTACATGGATATCGCCAAAATGGGCAAGGAAGTCGATTTGATCATCGACGTGACAGGTGTGAAGGAAGTCCGGAACAAGCTGCGGGAATATATGGTGGAAACAGGCAACAAACATACCGTGATTGTGCCTGAGCTTGTAGCCATACTGCTACTGTCCCTGGCCAAAGGTGAACTGGTGCGCGGCCACGGTTATCAGGAATACGCATAGTAACAAAAGAATTCAATATAAAATCCGGCCTGCAAGTCAGCGGGCCGGATTTTATATTGCCTGGCACAATAACCTTGCCGACGGGAAAATATTATGCTATATTTAGAAGAAAGAACATTCGGTCTGTTTTGAGAAGAGGTGGATATTTTAATGAAAACAACAAGCACAGGGCTTAAAGAAAAAATATTCCGGGCGGCACAAAAACTCTTTGTGGAAAAGGGGTATCACAGTACCAGTGTCCCGGACATTATTAAAGAGGCCGGAGTAAGCACCGGAGCAGTTTATCATCACTTTGCCGGCAAGGAAGATTTGGCGAGGGAAATTCATAAAACCGCTATTGACCAGTTTTTGCAGAAATACAATGAAGAAGTCAGAGTTAAAAAAACAACTTACGATAAAATCAGGGCCTATGCCGGCCTGATGTTCAGGTGGACAGAAGAAGACCCGGTGATGGTGCAGTACTTGCTTTATGCAAGGCCTAAGGAAGTACTGGACAGATGCCTCAGCATATGTTCGGAAGAAGGATTGCAGGGGACTACGGAAATTGTTGAGTGGGGGACAAAAAAGGGAGAAATTAAGCCAATGAACTCTTTTCTTGCTGCCGCCACCATTTCAGGAATTATTATCAGAATGATTGAATTCAGGCTTGACGGGTTCATCGAACACTCATTGGTCGAGTTTATTGAGGCTACCGCCAATAACATCTGGCTGTCTGTAAAAGCATAGGGGGGTAGAGCTTATGGATAGACCGGCGCTGGTTATTATAAGCCGGCAGTTGCTTTTGCGCCGCGCTTTGGCCTGTTTGTTAACATCAGGGATGCGGTATGGGGAAGTAAAGGAATACGGCTCCGGCGGGGAAATCGGCATAAGTGCAGGCAGAACCGTCCGAAGCATATATATTATTGATGCGGAACTGCCGGAGGCCGAAATCGGTGAATTAATAAATCTGGTCTGGCGCAGCCATGACAAGGTAATCATTTTCGGCAGCAGTTACAACAAGGAAAGGCTTGTCGAACTGATATCCTTTAAAGCCGACGGTTATTTTACAACAGACCTGCCAGAGGCTGAGCTGCCGGTATTCCTGGAAAAGGTCCGGCAAGGGGGGCCGGTGATAGCGGATAACCTGATACCTGAAATGGTAAATAAATTGTCTGATACGGCTAAGGGCGGGACAGAAGACAAAAAAGCCTGCAGCCTGCTTACCCCCAGGGAAAAAGAAATCCTGAAACTGCTGGCGGCGGGTAACACTAATGACCAGATCGCCAAAAAGCTTGTCATCAGTATTTATACGGTCAAAAATCACGTGCATAACATCCTTGAAAAACTGGGGATAACCAACCGGACCCAACTGGTGTCCTTCGCCCTGACCAGGGGACTGGTAGGCGGATTGCTTTTATTTGCGGCGGCAGTTTATATACTGGATGCCTTTAAACCGCATATATGTTGAGTCTGTAAAGTATATAGTCCGAAAGAACCAGGTACGCCTGGTTCTTTTTTTGTGCTTAAAATGAATTTAAGGGTTCATTACAACTCCCAACCGGTAAAGGTATAATAAAACAGAACGAATAATCGTTCTGTTGTGCATTTCATCACAAACTTGAGGAGGGGTTTTTATGTTAAAAGAATTACCTGCAGGGTTAAGGTCCGAACTGGAATTTATTTTCCAGGACCGGGTGCGGTTCAACAGGGTAGAGCGGTTGGTATACTCCCATGACATGGGTGTGCTGCCTTCCCAGGTGATGAAACTGATTGACAATATGCCTGATGCGGTGGCGCAGCCTGTATCGGTAGAAGAAGTGACGGCTGTAATAATGCTGGCCAATAAATATAAATGGCCGCTAGTGCCCAGGGGCAGCGGCACCAGCGGTTTCGGCGGGGCGCTGCCGACTAAGGGCGGCATTGTCCTTGACTTTACGAGGATGAACAATATTATGGCCATTGATTTCAAGAGCCTTACTGTAACTGTTGAACCAGGTGTGGTCTGGGGTGATCTGCAGGATTACCTTAAAGACCGGGGATACGGCCTCCGGCTGTACCCTTCCAGCGCGCCTTCAGCTTCGGTGGGCGGCTGGGTGGCCCAGGGAGGGAGCGGTTACGGCAGCTACGAGTATGGTTTTTGTGGTGAAAACGTCGTTGCCGTTGATGTTGTCATGCCTGACGGCAGTGCCGAGACCTTTGCCGAAGATGAGCTTAAATTTGTCAACGGCCTCTGCGGCGTTACCGGGATAATTACCTCAGTGACTTTAAAAATAAAGGAATTTGACGAAGAAGTGGTCACTTTGATGGCCTTTGACGGGCTAAAAGACGCCGCCGAAGCGCTGCAGGTGATCAGACAGAACCAGGTCCCCCTCTGGTCTGTAAGCATGTCTACCCCGGCTTACATCAGATTGAAACAGCGGGCTTCACAGCATATCGTGCTGCCTGAGGACAGGTATTTTCTGACCTTTGTTTACCCGAAAGTGCGGAAAACCACTGTAGAAAGCGCCCTCAAAGGGGTGGCTGCCGCCTGCCGCGGGGAAATCATGCGGGAGGCTTTGGCCAGGGAAGAGTGGGACGAAAGGTTCTATCCCATGCGGTTTAAGAAGCTGGGGCCAACGTTGATTGCAACCGAAGTCGTCATCCCGGTGGAACAGTTGGCGGAGTTTGTCGGCGCTGTCGAGAAGAAATATAAAGGCGAATTTGCCCTGGAAGGCACCATGATCCACCATGATAAAATGGCCGTCCTCGGTTTTATGCTGTCTGACGAGCGTAAAGCCGGGTTCCCGATGGCTTACGCCAACTCCCTGACCGTTATGGAAATGGGCGAAAAGCTGGGCGGCCGGGTATTTACCCTGGGGTTATATTTTGCCGATAAGGCCAAAGACGTACTGGGGGAAAAGCTGGTCAACCAGATTTGGGAGTTTAAACAGAAGATAGACCCACAGGGCATCCTTAACCCGGGTAAAATCATCCCCGGCAGCCTGGACAAAAACTCACCGGCTAAAACGCTGAGTAAAGCCATGGCCGTAGCCAATGCCGGGAAAGGCTTAATCAGCCTGGCCGGCAAGTTCCTCGATAAGGTGCAGGGGGATGATTTCCCTTCACCGCTTAACGATCATATTACCAAAGATACCTTTGCCTGCGCGTTGTGCGGTTACTGCCGGAATACCTGTACCGTATTTGACGCCGTGCCGTGGGAGAGCAATTCCCCCCGGGGCAAATACTACCTGCTGACCCAGTATATCAAAGGCAACATTGCAATGGACGAAGAGGTGTCCAAAGCCCTTTATTCCTGCACCACCTGCAAAAAATGCGACCTGGTGTGCCAGATCCAGGCCCACAACGCCCACAACTGGATGTCCCTAAGGCCCTGTTTCCATGCCAACGGCCTGGAGAACACGGGGCTCGCCGCGGTGCGGGAAAATGTGCTGAAGACCGGCAACTTCTGGGGTGTGCCGGCAGTTGAAAAATTCAAGTGGCTTGACGTGCCGACCCTGAAAAAAGGGAAAATCGCATACTGGGCCGGCTGCTGGGCCAATATCGTGATGGATAATATGCCCCAGAACATTACGCGGATTTTTAACAAGATAGGCGTGGACTTTGTCCACTTTGGCGAGGGTGAGACCTGCTGCGGCCTGTACCTGGCCCTGGGCGGTTACATGGACGACTTTACCCGCCTGGTCAAAAAGAACCTGGAGATGTTTAAGGAAGCCGGCGTCGAGACCATGGTATTTTCCTGCCCCGGCTGTTATGCCACCTTCTCCGAAAATTACCCGGTGGTAGCCGAACAACTGGGCCTGGAATGCAATATCAAGTTCCGCCATGTCACCTATTTCCTAAGCGAGCTGATAAACCAGGGCCAGTTGCAGTTCACCGAACCTTTGAACTGTAAAGTGACCTATCACGATTCTTGCCACGTGGGACGCTGGTTTGGCCACTATGAGGAACCGCGGAACGTTATTAAGGCTATTCCGGGCGTGGAACTGGTAGAGATGCCCAGCAACAGGGAGAAGGGGTTGTGCTGCGGGCTGGTTTCGGCTTTTGATTCCCTGCCGACGGTGGCCCATGCCGGTATGAAACGGGTAAAGGAAGCCGAAGGGACAGGCGCTGATTACCTGGTCACCAACTGCGCCGGCTGCGGCTCTCAGTTTAACGCCACCAGCTGTGCCATGCAGACAAAGGTGCGCCAGAAGGACTTGACCGAATTGGTCGCCCGGGCGCTGGGAATTGAGGCTCAAGACCCCACGGAGAACATCGGCAAGTTCATGGGGGCGGCCGTGGAGCTGCTCAAAACAAGTGGTATGGCTAAAAGAAAATAGATTTTAAAAAAGGGTACCCGGTCATTGGCCAACAAAGTCATTGACCGGTTTTTTGCTTCAAGAAAGCATTCCAACAGCGTATCCTTTATATTTTTGGAAATAATAAAAATTGTAACTAATCAGCTACTGGAGGAATTAAGATGAAAGACAAATTTCTGCTTGGTTCACTGGCAGGGATAGCCGGGGCCTTGGTCATGGTTATTGCCAATATCCTGGTCAATATGATCCCCGGGTTATCGGTTAAGCTGTTCTTTGGGGTTACGTACATGTTTGTGCCCCCGGCGGTAGTGAACACATTAAATGGCAATGTTATCGCCATTCTGGCGAACCTGGCCTGCGGAGGCGTGCTGGGTGTCATCTTTACCTACTTTGTGAGCTTTACCAACCCAAGGTATATGCTTCTGAAAGGGGCTATATATGGTGGCGGGACATGGTTTTTGATATGCGGGATGATCGCCCGGGCCTTGAGACTGCCTATGGTGGATAAACCGCTGGACCAATATATGATTTTGGCCGTGCATTTTATCTATGGTATAGTAACCGCTTATGTTATAGCGAGGTTCGGTGAGTTTGAAAAAGCGCCGGAAGCAAAAGAAATGAGGCTTTAGCTTAAAAGTTCATCTGCTTCCATCACCTGCTCCCGCTCCTCTTTTTCAGTCCGGGCAGCCGGAATGACGGGGGCTGCCGCCGCTTCCTCCGCCAGTTTCTCAAACCGGCGGTGCAGGCGGGGCGGCAGCCACCGGACGACACCGATACGCGGCCGCTCTACGCGCATATGCCGGGAAATGAAGTACAGGATTTCCCGGTCTTTGAGGTATATTATCTGGTCCGGGTTAAAAAACGGCTTTTCAAGTTCGGTTACGGTTTTTGATTTAACGGGACCGCGGCGGCCGGCGGCGCCGGACCATGGATCAAAGGCGCCGGCAGACCAGCCGCGCGTCACTTTGTGTTCCGGTTTGAGGCCGGACCAGTCTGAGAAAAGCCGGGCATCTTCCGGGGATAACCCGGCGAAGAGCGCCCGGTTTTGAAAATTCGTTTTTAATGCCGCCAGAAACGCCCTGCCCTTGCTCCCCAGGTGCAGGGCCAGTTGTTCCAGGCCCTGGGTGGCGGCAATGACGGCGCAGCCCAGGCCCCGGGCCTGCTGGACCATTTCTGCAAACTGTTCGTTGGCGATGACCTGTACTTCGTCAATAATTTCATAAGCGGGCAGGTTCCCGGCAGCCGGGGTCCGCCGGAAAACCGCGGACTGGAAGCTCATCTGCAAAAAGAGCCCCAGGTACCTGGCCAGGCCCCGCAGCTGCCCCTGGGCCAGGCTGATGCACGCCACGCCGCCTTCCTGCAGCAGGCGTTCAAAGTCAAGGTCCGTACCTGCCCCCGGCGGAGGGTTTAAGGCCCGGCGCAGGTGCTCATTGTCGGTCAGGTTAGAGACCTGGCTGCGTACGCCGCTGGTATGCTCAAAAACCTTTGTCAGCGGGGAAAAGTATTGGTCCCGGAAATAACTGATGATCTCCCGGTTCTGTCTCAAGATGTCATGGTCGGCTGCTATACCCGGTACAGACGCCGGCCGGCGGTTCAGTTCCGCCAGGCACCGGTGGCCGAAACCGTCCCGGTTATGGAGCAGGTCACTGAGCATCAGCAGGTTGGCGTCATCGCCGTAGAGCCGCTTGAGGAGCCTGATGCCGTTGCGCAGCAGGCGGGCGTTCTGGTCCTGGAAATAGCGGACATTCTCCTGGGCCAGGAGGTCCATACAGGTAACCATGTTTTCCACCACGTCGTTCTCCGGACCGGCCAGCGGGTTATAAAAATGGCAGTCCGGCCGCGCCGGGTCAAAAAGCAGGTACGGCCGCTCATAGTGCCGGCACATGGCGCCGGTATAACGGGCAAAGTCCCCCTTGGGGTCCATAACCAATAGACTGGCCCGGCGTTCCTGTATCAGCTGATGTGCCAGGGGGACCAACAGCAGGCTGGTCTTGCCGCAGCCGGTAGGGCCCAGCACCAGCAAGTGCCGGAACAGGTCCTGAAAAGGGATATTGACCCGGCGCCCGGTTTTTTTATCGGTGCAGAGGAGAAGGCCCTGCCGGTCACCGGAAGTTTTTCCTTTTACTTTAAGATAAAAAAAGAGAGCACCCGTACCGATTAGCGCTGCCGGAGCAAAAAGCAAGGCATCGGCGAGGCTTTGCAAGTCTCCTGAAGTAACAAGTTTTCCCGCAGGCACGGCTGTGATTTTATGATAAACCGATAAGAAAACCGCTTCGGTAACCATATTCACCAGGGCAACCAGGAGTGCGGCCCGGATAACAGGGTCACTGTAATTCACAAACCGTCTTTTCTTAAAAGAAACGCATTTGACCAGCACTGTCCGGGCGGCTGCCAGGAAAATGAAGAGAAGCCAGCCCGGCGGTATAGAAGTTTCCCGGTGGACCATAAGCAGCAGGTAATTTTTTAAGGTAAGAAACGAGAGTGCCAGGGTGGTAAAGATTGCCGGGTAATATAAAGGCGCATCGTATAACCATGACAGTTTCATAAGACTACCTCCAGTGGGCATATAACCCAAAGTGTATAATATTATAATAAAATAATTAAAAGGCAATAGTCAAATTTAACTTTTAATAAAAATACATCTTACTAATGATTGACTTTACACGTCCGGACGGCTTATACTTACTGTATGAGATTTTTTGGGAGGAAGATTCGTTAATGGTAAATTTTGGGGAATATTTGGTCAGTCTAAGGGAGAAAAACGGTCTCAGCATCCAGGAACTTTCGCGGCGCAGCGAGGTAGCGGCTTCATATATAGACCGGATTGAAAAAGGCAAAAAATTAAAAACTGTCGGGGGTAAGCGGGTGCCCAGCGTACCGTCACCCAAGATACTGGAACGGCTGGCGCCGCATTTAAACGTCTCTTTTACTACCCTGATGAAGGCCGCCGGCCATATTAAAGATGAGGCGGAAGGCAAACCGGAATTGCTCGAGTTTATAAACGCCGGGCTCGCCAGGCTGGAGGGGCGGGAACCGGACCTGGTACTGTGTAATTTGCTGGCGGAATATATCAAAGCTGCCATCGAAATTGATTCCGACAAAAAAGAAGAACTACCGCAAAAGGTTTCCCGCGTGGTGGAAATGGCATTGCATATATCAGTATTATGGCATAAACCCGGAGAATGATCCGGGTTTATTTTTTTGGGCATTTTATATTTACTCCCGAGCGGTTTTGTCGGTAATAGTATATCTTCGGCGAAGATTAAATTTTATTTGGAGGTATTGGCAAATAATTACCAATAGTGTATAATCTACAATAAATATACTATTTAGGCAACGGGGGGTGGGCAGGTGCATAAAGTTGTTTTGGCACTGGGGGACAGGGCTGCCGAGTCATATTTTGCAGAACGGCAGGTCAAACACAAAATTGTCGGCATTACCTCTCACCGGGGAGGGGTGTACCAGCAGTTAACCCACCATCAACCACGGGCGTTGGTGATAAGGGATAACCTGCCGGGTAAGGAAGATTTTCTGCAGTTGATTTTTCGCATCCGCGGCGAGTTCCCGGACCTGCTTATAATTGTCCTGGCTCATGGCCGGCAGGCGGGTGACCCTGTGTTGGCCGCACTGGTTAATTACGGGGTTCATAACATCCTCTACGGTGACGGCATTAACCTAAACAGTGTAATTAACCTGTTGGATAAGCCCATGAGTTATGCGGATGTGCAGCACCTGCAGCCGATAGCAACCCTGGATGAGGACACAGACCGGGTATCCCTTCATCATGGAACCGAACCCGGTTCCCCAGGGCCGCCGGAACAGGCTGTCCCGGAATTTCCGACAGTGCAGTCGGACCCGGTGGCAGTCGTGGAAGAAAAAATTGAGGACCGGCAGTCGGTGGTTGACGACAAAGATGCGGCAAGGAGACCCCGAAAGCTGGTGCGGGAAAAGGTTATCACACGGAATATGAGGCAGGCCGCAGTTGCTTGCTGGAGCGTGAGCAGGGGGGTGGGGTCATCTACAATGGCCCTGAACCTGGCGGTGGTTTTTGCCGACAACGGGTATCGTACTATTTTCCTGGAAC
>JBMOPI010000083.1:0-9524 GCA_049324975.1 Bacillota bacterium | reverse complement strand
CAGCATCGACATGCTGAAGAACGGTTCCACCGCCATTTACTGCGGCACCTGCCATAACGGTGACACGGCCAACGGTTACCCGGTTACCGGTGACGCCAAACACGCGCCTGAGCATAAAGCAGTCATGAACGAAAATGTTGACTGTACCACCTGCCACGACGGCACCACGGTCAAGTCGACTGTTACCGCCGCAGCAGCCTACGGCACCGAGACATTTACCGACACTCACGCTGCAGGCTGTAACACCTGCCATAACAATGCCAAGGTTGAAGGCGTGATCAGCGCCAAGGTAGGCATAGCCAACAGCACATACAACTGCGCTGAATGCCATGACGGCACCAAGGCGAAGACCCACAACAAACTGCATACCGTCAAGTCGTACCTGACCGGCAGCGCCGACACCAGCTGCGCCTCCTGCCACAGCAATGGTGACGTAGTAGCGGTACACAGCGGCACCTCCGGTGACGGCACCGTGCTCAACTGCGGCACCTGCCATACCGGAAATCCGACGCTGGTCAATACCACAACAGTGATCAAGGCCAACCTGAGCAGTAACCCCGACAGGACTGGGTTCACCTGCCAGGACTGCCACAGCGACATCACCGGCGGCCATGACCATAATGTTGCGGCCGGCGGTTACGACGATACTCCCAAGGTAGACTGCGCCAAGTGCCACTCTACTAAGACGGACGGCACCGCCGAACTGGCGGCCATCCACAAAGATGCGGCGGACAGGGGCAAAATCACTAACTACAGCTGCACCACCTGTCACAATTCCACCTTTGTTGGTACTGTCATCAAGAGCGACGGCGCGCTGGATATGAAACAGAACGGCACCACCGTCATCTACTGTGACACCTGCCACAACGGCGCCCTGACCGATGCACTGGGGACCAAGTACCCGGCCCATGCCGGCAATCACATCAACTCAACCGGCTATGGGACCTACAAAGGGACATATAACGGGGTTGCCTTTGACGACAGCGCGGCGGACTGCAGCAAGTGCCACACCAGCCTGGACACCAAGGTTGTCCATGACCCGGCCGTGCACACCAACGTCAACTGCAACAGCTGTCACTTAAGCGCCAACACCGCTGTGCAGTCGGTCATCAGCGGCGCCTGGAGCCGGGCCGCCACCAAGGCGTCCTATACCTGCTCCGACTGCCATAACACCCTGCCGTACCTGCATAAACCTGAACACGTGGGTACCAGCGCAAACGCAGCAAGCCTTAACTGCGCCGGCTGCCACAGCGAAGCATCCTGGAGTGGCAGTAACGCCCAGGTAGCAGGTGTCCACAAGAATAACTGCAACACCTGCCACGCCAGCAGCAACAGCGTGGTGAGCACCTTCATCACCGGTAAACAGGGGTTAGATAACCCGGCATACAACTGTGAAGGCTGCCATACCACCGGCGGCGCCAAGGCCAAGGAAGAAGCGCACCAGCCTGAGCACCTGGCCCAGCACAGCGCCACCAACATGGACTGCTCCAGCTGTCACGGTTTCTCAGCGGCGGCAGGGGTGGCCACGGACATCAAGTCCACCACCATCCACAAAGACGGCTGCAACACCTGCCACGGCGCTGCCACCAGGAGCGATGTCAAACTCTTCATCGCTTCCAAGCTAGGCCAGAGCAACCCGGTCTACAACTGCGAAGACTGCCACGGCACCATCCATGTGGGCTGGGAGGATAAGCACAAACCGGTCTTCCCGTCCGACCCGTCCATGGATTGCGACAACTGCCATACCAACTACCTGCCGACTGAGCACACCAGGTACTTCGGCACCGGAGATACCAACGTAGGCTATAAGGTTTTCCGCAGCGACGATGGCGGCAAGACCTATGCCCATGTCGGTTCCACCACCGGTACGGGTTACTCCAGCGGCAGCCTGAAGTCTTCGACAACCTACTACTTCAAGGTGCAGGCTTATGACCTGGCGGGCAACCACTCCGACTACAGCACAGTAGTTTCTGCCACCACCCCGGCACCGCCTCCGGCTACGACCACCTTAAACCCGGGGGATGCCCAGTACAGTGAGGGCATTGATGGCGACACTAAAGCTGACGGGAACTTTAAGTCCTTAAATCCCAGCGCCTTAACCAGGCTCACCGACGGCAAGGATTCCAACGGCGGCAGCTATGATGTAACCGTACGGGAAGACGGTTCCAGTGACAAGTGGATATACGCCAAAGTCAGCAGCTATGACGCCAAGAACTACGCCTCCATCAAGCTGATGGTCCGGGCCAGCTGGAAGGACAGCATCTCCACCGGCGACTTCTGGATCTATCCGTACCTGAGTGACGGCAAGGGCATCGACACCAACGCCAGGGTCACCTATAACATCAGCAAACCGACATATAACGGCAACTTTACCAACTACACCATCGATGTCACCAACGCCGCGCATAAAATGGACGGCTACGGCTGGATCAAGTTCCGGATCAAGCCCGGTTCTTACAGCAAAGGCAAGGACGTGCGGATCAGCGAAGTGCGGATTATCCTGGAGAACCCGTCCACCACTGAATCTTCGACCACCACACCGGACAGCACATTATCTACTGTCAGCAGCAATGATACCACACCGCCGACGGTTCCGGGCAGCCCCAGTGCCAAAGCGTATAATTCCGCCCAGATCGACCTTGCCTGGACGGCGTCCACCGACGAAGGTCCGACAGTGGGTGAGAGCAACACCTGCGTACTCTGCCACGGTTCCAGCGCGCCCCAGCGGGCAAAGGATGCGGTAGCGGCCAAGAACGCCAACTGCAGTGCGTGCCACGACCTGCACGGCGATATCGCCACTATCCATACCGGCAATGCCCTGCCCACCACTCCATGGCAGTGCAGCGGCTGTCATACCAATGTATTGAGCGTTGAGCACAGCGCTAATGCCACATTGGAACAAAATGCCGCCCTCAACTGCGATACCTGCCATAAGAGCAGCCTGACTAAGGTCAAGTCGGCCATCGACAGTACGGTGACAGACAAGAGCAACCTCAACTGTGACGCCTGTCATACCGGTACGTCCGACGGAGTGGAGAAGGTGCACAGCGACCTCCGTACACCGCACCTGACCGCCATCTTCCCGACGGCGTCCGATGGCGACTGCCTGAAGTGCCATACCACCCAGGCCGGCGAGTTCGTCTCCACCAAGGGTGCGTACCACGTGGTAGACGGCTTGACCAGTAAGGCCAGCGGCTACGGTACGTATCTCAGCCCGTGGACTTACACCAGCATCGTGACCTGCCAGGGCTGCCACGGGGACAATAACGACGGCAAGGCCCAGGCTGCCAACATCCTGAAGCGGCCTTACAGCTACACCAGTAACTCCGGCCAGGCCGACATGCTCTGCTTCCTCTGCCATGACCGGAACGCATACGGCGCCGGCACTGAGACCACCAAGTCCGGCTTCAGCAGGAACGGCAAGAACTTGCATAATATTGGCGACCATGAGGTCAACAATGTCTCCCAGTGCTCCTGGTGTCATACTTCAAAGCCGCATTCCACCAACAAAGCACACCTGATTGTGACCAAGTCTGATCCGAACTCCGCCGGAAATACGCTTACCAACTACACTCATCCGGCCAGCGGAACGTACCAGAAGAGCAGCTGCGGTTCAGATGTGAATGCCTGTGACGATCACAAAGGATACTAATTTCAAATAGTCTTTAAGAGCTGTGTCTCCGGGCACAGCTCCTTTTCTTATGCCATTTTACGGTAACAATTTTATCTTTGGAGCAGGGGATTCTTTGAACAAAATCGAATTATGTCGTAACGATAAATACCGGAGGTCAAGTCGATATATGAGTCTTTACGAAAAACTGTTTACAGTGATTTTACTCCTTGCCCCTGCCGTAAAAGGCCTTTATTACGAACAAGAGATGTTCATCTTCCAGACGGCTGTTTTCGCTGCTTTTGCATTATTTGTGGCCAAATACCGGCAAATAAAGTTAAACCGGCCGCTGGATTTTGCCGTGTTGGTTTTTTTGGCGGCCTACCTGTTTACTTTGCCGGGCGCGGCAGATTTCCGTGAAGCGCTGCTGGCGGTTATGCGTATATTGGCCTATTTCATGCTTTACCTGATGGTTGCCGCCAAAGCCCGGGACGATAATGGCCGGCTGTCTGTTTTGCGTACTGTTTACCTTAGTGGAGTCTTGGTGACAGTCGTAACCCTGTTGAATTTGACGGGAGTAATTTCCACTTCCGGGGTATGGGATGGCCGTATTATTCACACTACCTTTGAATATAAAAATGCCGGCGCGCTTTTTTTGTTAGTTTGTACTTTAATCGGTGTTTACCTGGGGCGCCGGTCAGACTCCGTGAAAATCCAGATGCTTATCGGGGTTGGTAATTACCTGAACCTATTGATGATTATCGGTACCCAGTCCCGGGCCGTATGGGTGCTGGCCCCTATTACATATACTCTGATGCTGGTGGGCATACCTGCCGGTAAAAGAGGGCCGGCCACGGTGAAAATACTGATTTCTTTGCTGCCGGCAGTATTTTTAAGTAATTTATTTTTGTCATTATTACAAGATGATGCTGCCGGTCAGGCTTTTATGTTGGTTTTAACCGGAGCTGTTTTAGCCGCCGCCGGAATTTACGGCTGGCTGCGTTTCGAACCTCGCTTCACAATGCCCGGAAGGACCCCTGCCATATTCATATCTGCTGTTATTGTAGTTGCTTTGGTTACGGTCATACTCGGTCAGTCTTCTACTTTACTGGCGAGGCTCCAGTCAATTTCTTTGTCTGACTATAGTTTTCAGGACCGTTTCATATTCTTCAGGGACGCCTGGAAAATCATCAGTGACCGCCCGTTTTTCGGGGCCGGCGGCAAGGGTTGGGATGTTCTCTATTTAAACATTCAAAGCTATGGGTACTACGCCGAGAATGTACACAACGACTTTCTCCAGGTGGCGGTGGAAGCCGGCTTCCTCGGGCTATTGGCTTTTATCTCCGTATGGGCAGTTTTTTATCTGACGGGCTGGAAAATTTACCGGCAATCTCAACCGGATACAAAAGAAATGTCATGGATGTTGATTGCTGCCGGTACGACTGTTATGCTCCACAGCCTGCTTGATTTTGACCTGGCCCACAGCGCCCTGGCCTTTGTGTTATGGTCTTTTTTCGCTATCATCCGGGCTATGGGCGATATCTTTGTGGGTGGCACTAATAATAAGAGAAGCCGTTCCTGCAAACAACCGCTGGTATTCCCGGTAGTATTAGCCGCCGGTTTGCTTTACAGTGCTGCTTCCCTTAGTTTTTTTGCCGGCGATATGTTTTTCGCCAAAGGCGAAAGGGTGCTGGAATCAGGTGACCTGGTTACCACCCGGGAGTATTTTGAAAAAGCCCTGAGCTTTGATCCCTGGAAAACCAACAACCTGGTAAGTCTGGCCCAGATTAATCTGGCTATGTTTGAGCAGGGTAATCCCGGCGCCCTTGACCAGGCGCTGGACTATGCTGAAATGGCCATCCGCCGGCGGCCCAATGAGCCCTTGTCCCATTCTGTGTTTTCAACCGCCTTATTCTATAAAGGAGATTATGCCCAATCAGCGGCGGAAATGGAAAAGTATGTATCGCTCCATCCCATGCTGCTGCGTGCTTACGAGGAACTGGCGGCGAGGTATATCAATATAGGGTTGGCGCTGATAGAACAGGGCGCCCTGCAGGAATCACGGCGGTATTTTGATAAAACGCTGCAAATATCAGGTATGATTGATAAACGCCTGAAGAATATATCCTCCCATGAACTCGATCTGTGGCAGGCCAGAAATGCCGAGCCCGTGCTTGCCGTGACCCCCCGGATTGAAATGTATACCGGAGCGGCCCAAATAATGCTGGGTAATCCCAAAGAGGGTGGCAGGATGATAACTGAAGCGGCCGGGCAGGCTCAGGAAAATCCGGAAATCATGATGTGGTACGCGCTGGCCCTTGAATTAACAGACAGCAAAGACCGGGCGCAGATAATCCTGGAACAGGCTGCCGCGCAAAACCAGGCTGTTATGCAAAGCTTTGAAAGGATAAAAAATCTAGTTAGTAAAGTAAACCAGTAAGTTTACTAGGTGCGTCCATTGTGACGCACTTTTTTTCGACAGCCTGTTCTAGACTTAAACACTAAATAATGATAAACTAAAGATGTCTGGAAAACTTTTCATCATTTTAGAACTAACTAAACTTAACTTAACAGGGGCGGCAATATGCAGGACACCGGTACCAAGTGGTGGGAATATCCCTGGCAATTTCTAAAATCAAAAAGGCTGGCTGTTATATTAATTGTCCTGCTGGCTTTGTTCTCTGCCATTGGCATGATAATTCCTCAGATTGACCCTAACCCCGGGAACTATCAGGGTTGGGCCGTTAAATATCCGC
Organism: Bacillota bacterium; assembly: GCA_049324975.1. GTDB lineage: Bacteria > Bacillota > Thermincolia > Thermincolales > CAZWUW01 > JBMOPI01. The sequence continues at coordinate 3,158 of JBMOPI010000083.1, read as the reverse complement.
TGCTGGCGCCGGTTGTTGAGTCCCTCGGGCTGAATAACATCTTCAGGACCTGGTGGTTTGCGGCCCTGGGTGTGACTTTTTTCACCAACCTCGCTGCCTGCACCCTGCAGCAACTGCGGCAGTGCCTGAAAATCTGGCGCCGCAGGCATGAACCCCTGGAGACGGAGCCGTTGGCGGAGTTTGTTGCCGGTGAAGAGTACCTTATCGTCCGGGATGAGGCCGTAAAATCCTTTAACCGGGCAGGGTACAAATACACAGGGGCTTCCGGTGATACCCTGTTTATGGAAAAACATCGCTGGGGCATCTGGGGTTCTTTGCTTTTCCATGTAGGCCTAATCATAATTGTTTTCGGGAGCCTGGTAAGCGGCGCCGTCAAAACCACCGGTTACATGATGGTGGCCGAAGGCGAAACCCGCACGGAAAGGCACGACAATTATGATGTGATTTACCAGGGGCCTTTTTTTAAAAACGAATACCACTACGGTTTCGACATCACCTTAAAAAACCAGCAGAAATTCTATGATGAGCTGGGCCGGCTGGATTACATAAAATCCAACTTTGTCATTTCGGAAAACGGCCGTCCGGTCCTCGAAAAATCGGTTTCCAAAGGGGAGCCGCTGCTCTATAGGGACATCCGTTTCTTTGAATATGACGACGGTTTTACTCCCCTTGTCACACTGAAAAATCCTGACGGCAGCATTGCATGGCAGACTTTTCTGCTTCTTAACACGCACCGTTACGCCACCCGCCGCACTTATTATTATAACAACCTTGAGCTTCCCAACAGCCCCTACACCATGAGCATGGAATTTTTTCCGGACATGGCCGTCAAAGGCAAAACCGTTTTCAACAAGTCTTCAAAGCTCAATAACCCGGCGGCTAAAGTTGTTATTAGGAAGAAAGGTAATCAAGTTGCCGAAAAAGTAATAAAGCCAAACGAGTCATTGAATTTCAACGGGTATTCCTTCTCTTTCGGCGAAGTCAGGGCATGGACTGGCCTGGAGGTAGTCCGGGACCCTGGCGCCGGGATTCTCTTCGCGGGTTTCTGGCTTGCCTTGACAGGCTTGGTTGTTTTATATTTCCTACGCTATCAGAAGGTTCAGCTGAACTTTATAAATGACGGTCAGACGACCCGGGTAAAAATCTGTCATTATGCTGTCCGGCACCGGAAATTCTTATCCGATGATATCATGGCCGCAGCTGCAGACCTTAAAAATAAACTTGCTAAAAAGGAGTAAGGCCGGATGGACATACTCAAACTGCAAATCATCCTGTTCTGGGCGTCAGTGGTTTTTTTTGCCGCAGGTACGGTTTTTTACGTGGCCAGCATCTTGTTTAAACATGAACGGTTTATCAATTATGGCACCTTTTTCGCCTGGCTGGGCTTTATCCCCAACACTGCCGCTATTTTCGCACGGTGGTATCAGACCGGACATTTCCCATACTGGAATCCTTATGAGGTATTTACTTCCTATGCCTGGGGCATAGTCCTGGTTTTCCTGGTTTTTCAACATTTTAAACCAAGTCTGAAAATTGTCGGGGCCTTTGTGCTGCCTGTTGCCTTTTTATTAACCGGCATGGGAGTTATGGGCAACCCGGAAGTCAAAGATATTCCCCGGACCTTTTTTACCTTTTGGCTTTATGTCCACATCGGTTTTGCCAAAATATCCGCGGCCTCGGTAATAATTTCAGCCGGTCTTGCCGTACTGTACCTCGTTAAGCGCAGGCAGCAGCTGGAAGGCAGGGTTAACCCGACCCTGGAGCGTTTGCCTGACGTTGAAAAGCTGGACTTTTTCAGCTACCGGGTAACAGCGTTCGCTTTTATCATGATCGGCATTATGATCGCCTCCGGGGCGGTCTGGGCCTATAAAGCCTGGGGCCGCTACTGGGGGTGGGACCCGATTGAAACCTGGGCCCTCATCAGCTGGCTGGTATACGGTCTATACCTGCACCTGCGCATCACTATGGGGTGGAAGGGTAACTGGACCGCCTGGCTGAGCGTTATCGCCCTGGTCCTGGTAATCTTCTCGTTCTGGGGAATCCCGCTGGTTTATGACAGCGTCCATGAGCACCTAAAATATAAGATTACAAAATAGGCAGAAGCCACCGGAAAGGAGTCCAAGTATGAATAAGACCATCGTTCTTATGACTCCGCCGTACCATACCGGAATTATCGAGGTCACCGGCAAATGGCCGCCTTTGAGCCTGGTTTACCTGGCCGGGCACCTGCGGGCCGCCGGGTTTGATGTGGAAATATACGACGCCATGACCAAAGACCATGATTTGGCCGATGTGAGGGCCAGACTTGCTGAGGCCGACCCCTGGATGGTGATGGCAGGGGCTTTCACCCCCAGTGTAAATGCCGCCATTGACTGCCTGAAGACAGCCAAAGATGTGAATCAGAAGATTATCACCTGTCTGGGCGGTGTCCACCCGACTTTTTGCTACGAAGAAATCTTCAGGGAAAATCCCGCTGTAGTTGACTACATTGTACGGGGTGAGGGGGAAGTCACTGCCGTTGAACTGGCAGTTGCCCTTTCCGGAGGCGGGGAGCTTTCTGCCATACCTGGTTTGGCATACCTGCAGGACGGCATGGTTGTCAAAACGCCGGACCGGCCGTTTTTAACCGACCTGGATAAGCTGGTCCCGGCCTGGGACCTGCTGGAATGGGAGGATTATTTTTATAAAGTCACCGGCAGACGGCTGGCCCTCATTGGCTCGTCCCGGGGCTGCCCGCACAGATGCCGGTTCTGCTCCCAGCATTTATTCTGGCAGGGGACTTACCGGGAGCGCAGCCCGGAGAGCTTTGTCGCTGAAGTTGAATACCTGCACCGGAACTATGGTGTCGGCATGTTTATGCTGGCTGACGAATATACCACTTATAACAGGGTAAGATGGGAAAAAACCCTCGACCTATTGATGGAGAAGCACCTGGACGTCCACTTCAGCCTGGAAACCAGGGCTAACGATATTATCCGGGACCGGGACATTCTTTGGAAGTACAGGGCCGCCGGCATCATCCACATCTATGTCGGAGTGGAAACCGTACGGCAGGCCGACCTGGATTATTACGACAAAAACATTACTGTGGATGAGGGCCGGGAAGCCGTTACCCTGTTAAATGACGCCGGCATTGTCACCGAGTGCTCCTTTATCCT
>JBMOPI010000082.1:0-9553 GCA_049324975.1 Bacillota bacterium | reverse complement strand
AAACATAAAGGCTGGTACAAGAACGGCAAATTGCCCGGTGATAAAGTAGAAGTCACATACTACCTGAACGATGTCTCCGACCCGCTGACCCAGGTGCTGATGACCTACGGCGAGGACGGTAAGTTTGCTGCCGCCTATACCTATGGTCTGGAGCGCATCGAAGTGGAAGCCCTGGACGAAACCCGGCCGGAGGCCCAGGACCCGTTGTATTACCTGTATGACGGGCTGGGCAGCGTCACCTTCATGGTGAAACCGGACGGCAATATGCGGGACCATTACCGCTATGATGAGTTCGGTAAGCCGGCGCCGGGCAATACCAAGCTCTCCGAAGACGGGCGGAACGTCAACCATAACACCTTTGGCTATACAGGCGAGATGTGGGATGAGGAGAGCAAATTGCTCTACCTGCGGGCCAGGTATTATGAGCCGGAGACGGGGAGGTTCCTCAGTAGGGATACGTATGAGGGGGAATTGGAAAATCCGCTGAGTAAGCATTTATATGCTTATGTACAAAATAACCCTGTAAATTTTGTTGACCCGAATGGGCACGATGCTATCGTTATTACTGATAATCAAGGGGCTGCGGGTAATGGGCATATGGCAATTGTTATTGTCAATAGCGATGGTAGCGGAGAGTATTATTCATATGAGACAAAAAATGACATGCATTGGGGTTATAAAATTACAGGTGTTGATGGGAAAGTAATACATGCCGACATTCCAAAACCGGATATGAAAAATTTACTTAGTATAAAGAGGTTCAAAAGAAATGGTCGTGTAGTTGAAGATAGGAGTAAAAACAATCAGAAATACGACGAGGCCGTTTACATTGTTGGTAATTCTAAAAAGTTTATGAAAGAAGCAGCATGGCAATATGAGACTCAAGGAGGAACCTATTATCTTTTGAGTCACAATTGTGCAACTGTTGTAATGGAAATTTTAGCAGCAGATGATAAAGACATTTGGTATGTTGACATTCGACCCAATAGTATAATGAAAAATTTACAAAAAAAATACAAGAATAAAAGTGTTACTAAACCTAAACGTTAAACGAGGTGTCATTGGTATGAGTAAAAATAACAAATTATTAATTGGTAGTAGTTTCTTAATTATAGCTGTAATATCATATTTTGTAATCCAAGAGTTTAATTCTCGACATCGTGTAAAAGTAAAACCTTCAGGGGAAATTATGATTCAAAATATTGACCAAGACGGAGGCTTGTTTATATTAGATTTAGAAAAAGAAGAAAAAAAGCATTTTTTAAAGCAAGAAAATGTCAATGACCCAGTTTTTGTATTAGAAAGCAACGATATATTATTTGTATCATACTTTTTATCGCAAGATAAAACAAAATATTTTTCTAAAATTAAACTTTTTAACTTTGTAACAAAACAAATTGAAGAAATTACATCCCTATCCTATGAAGTTCGATACCCTGACTTATTGTCAAATAAAAGAATTAGTTTTATTGATAATGATGGGTACATTCACTTATTTGATTTACAAAGTAAAGAAGATACAATTCTTTATAATGTAGGAAGGCTTGACGATGATGCAATAGAAATAAGTTGGGGTAAAAATTACGAAAAATTTTTAATTTCGGCAAGGGGGAAAATTTATCAATACAGTTTAAAAACAAAACAAAAGAATTATATAGCGGATGGATTTACTCCAACTTTTTCAAAAGATTATTCAAGGATAGCTTATATTTCTCCAGATCAAGGTAGGAAATTAGTTATAATGGATTTGGCTACCAGACAAAAACAAATAATAAAAGATACAGGGGAAGTGGTACTTATATCATGGTCGCCAGATGGAAAATCTATTGCTTATATTCGGGGAAGTAAATATTACCTTTCTGATTTTTTTGAACTGTCAATATTAGATGTTAAATCTAGACTTACCAAAAAGGTGTTGAGTCTTCGTAACCCTTCAAGAATATCATGGAGATAAAGTTTTTTTATAACGAGAAAAGAAAAAAGAACAGGCCAAAACCAAAAACGGCTACCGCCAGAAAGGGAAATACACCAATAAGGGTAAACATAAAGGCTGGTACAAGAACGGCAAACTACCCGGGGATAAAGTAGAAGTCACATACTACCTCAACGATGTTTCCGACCCGCTGACCCAGGTCTTGATGACCTACGGTGAGGACGGTAAGTTTGCTGCTGCCTATACCTATGGTCTGGAGCGTATCGAAGTGGAAGCCCTGGACGAGACCAGGCCGGAGGCCCAGGACCCGCTGTATTACCTGTATGACGGTTTGGGCAGCGTTACCTTCATGGTTAAGCCGGACGGCAATATGCGGGACCATTACCGCTATGATGAGTTTGGCAAACCCTCGCCGAGCAATACCAAACTGTCTGAGGACGGGCGGAACGTCAACCATAACACCTTTGGTTATACCGGTGAGATGTGGGATGAGGAGAGCAACCTGCTGTATCTCCAAATAGTAATTAATGAAGGCGGAAGAAATAAAGTTTTATTAGAATTAGACAGAAAAAGAAGGTGGACAAAGGAGCTGATGATAATTATGAAGCAGCTTTATATGAACTAAATATTAAAACTAGACATATTCAACAAAAAGTATCTAACATCCATTTTTCCAGCGATTTTTCTTATTTGATGTCAAAAAATGCTGTTTTATTTTCAATGAATGCTAATAAAAAACCAACAATTAGTAAATTAAATTTGGATACTAACATTATAGAAGCAATTACTGATGGAGAAACTCCAGTTTGGTATTCTGATATTGAATTTATATACCAAAATGGAAATGTTATATACATGTATAATATTAGGGAAAAGACCAGTAAAAAATTAAGAGAAGGATTCTTCATTGGAGTCCCATCAATTTCTCCAAATAAAAAATTTATGGTTTATAAATCACTTTTTCCCAAGTATGGTGAAGCAAGAGATATTTTATTCATAGCCTCAATAAACGAAAACTGGATTAAAAATGTTGATTTAGAAGAAGTCTTGGAATATTATCCATATAATGTACAATGGGTACAATAATTACAGATTCATAGTTATTTAAACAAACTTTCATCTTCGGATGCGGGGTCAGTCCAAAATTCAATGTCGACGACGGCCCCACCGAGTGTAACAATTTGGCATTAAAGGTATTAAGCAAAGAAATGAGGGTACTTGTTAAACGCCAACCAAAAGAGTAAGCAAAATGCTTCAGATAAAGTTTAAATCAAACATTAAAAGGTTATACTCAAAACAGAAATCCTTTTACAAGGAGGGCTGGTTTTGAGTAAAAGCGGTATATTAAGGGAAATCAACAACCGGATGGAAATGTACAACCTTTTTCTCCGGGTGGCCAAGAAAATCAGGGAAGAAAAACGCCAGGACCAGAGATAGCCGCGAAAACGAAGTCAGCCTGCTGACCACGGACCGTGGTTTATTTTTTTGCCTTTAATTCCGGATAAAGGAGGGGATAAGGGAAAAAATAATTTGGTAAACAGATTCCGAGGAGGCGGGCAGGTGCTGACAAGAAGGGAATTCATGAAACTTATTATGGCCACGGCGGCGGCCGGCGGTCTGGCCGACGCTTTGATCCCGCGCCTGGCGGAGGCCTTTATGGACAAGAAAAAACCGGTGGCCATCTGGCTGGAAATGATGACCTGCACCGGCGACTTTCTGTCCATTGCCAATACCCTGCACCCCAATATGCGGGAGCTGCTTTTTGAAACCATTGACTTAAGATACAGCAACACGGCCATGGCTGCTGAGGGCGACCTGGCCATTGAAACATTACTGAAAACCGCCGACGAGGCGAAAGGGGAATTCATCCTGATTGCCGAAGGCACGGTGCCCACCGGCGCCGGCGGCAGGTACGGCATGATCGGCCACCACCGGGACGGGCGGCCTTTTACCGACCTGGAGGCCATCAGGCTGCTGGCCCCCAAGGCCAGGCACATAATGTCCGTAGGCACCTGTGCGTCATTTGGCGGGCCTTTTGCCGCCCAGCCCAACCCGTCCGGCTCCAGGGCCGTTTACCAGGTGGTGGACCAGCAGGTCGTAAATGTGCCGGGCTGCCCGGTGCACCCGGACTGGGCGGTGGGGACGCTGACCCATTTGTTGTTGTACGGCATCCCGGACCTCGATAACTACGGCCGGCCCACTCTGTTTTTCGGCCGGCGCATTCACGACTGGTGCCCCCGGCGCAACCATTTTGACAACGGGTATTTTGCCGAGCACCCGGGGGAGGAAAAATGTACATACAAGATTGGCTGTAAGGGGCCGGTTACTTATTCCGACTGCCCGATCAGAGAGTGGAACAGTGAGCATACCAACTAGCCGGTGGAGGCCAATACACCCTGTATCGGCTGTGTCAACCCGGATTTTCCGGATGCCTGCATGCCCTTTTACGAGCACCTGCCGGGGGTTACGACCCCGGCTTTTGCCACCACGGCAACTAAATTTGGCCTGGGCGTCGGTGCGCTGACCGTTGCCGGCATCGGCGCCCACCTGGCTGCTAACATTGCCACCGGCCGGCTGGGCAAACACCTGGTGGAAGGGACCAAACCGGTGGGCACCGGGGCGCTGGAGGATATCCGGGATAAGAAGTTCAGGGACGGGGAAGTGGTTTTTACACCCGGTGAAAAGCTTAGGGAAGTTAGCATTAAAAAATACCGGGTTAAAGTCAAACATGGGCATAAAAGAGGTTTGGCCCAATTTAAAAAACGGCGAGGGGCTGGCCTGGCAGCAGTATATGAGCGGATAAAAACTATTGCCGGCCGGGGTCCCCTAAAAATTTTACGTAAAATTAAGAGAAGGTGAACTGATTGTCTCCCTTGGTTCGTATCAGTCCGATCACCCGCATCAACGGGTTCTGGAACGTGGAAGTGGAAGTAAATAATGGCCGGGTGACTGATGCCCGGAGCAGCGGCATGATATTCCGCGGGTTTGAAAAAATCCTGCAGGGCCGGGACCCGCGGGACGCTATTTACCTGACCGAGCGCATCTGCGGTATCTGCTCGACGGTCCACGGCCTGGCTGCCGCTTTTGCCATAGAAGATGCTTTAAATATAGCCGTGCCGGAAAACGCCGTTTTTCTCCGGAACCTGATTTTTGGCGCCGACCTTTTACAGAACCATGTGCGGCATTTTTATCTACTTTCCCTGGTTGATTTTGTCGAGGGCATGAATATACCGCCCATGATCCCCCGTTATCAAGGGGGGTACAGGATACCTAAAAGCGAAACAGACATTATGCTGCGTAATTACAATGACCATTTTGAGATTGCCCGCAAATGCCATGAGATGGTAGTGGTTTTTGGCGGCAAGATACCCCACCAGCACGGTATTGTGGCCGGTGGGGTTTCGGTGCATCCGGATACTTCGAAGGTGCAGAAATTTGTAGCCATGCTGGAAAAGGTAGAGGAGTTCATCACCCATAAAATGCTGCCGGATGCCGAACGGCTGGCCCACTATTACGCCGATTACTATGAAATCGGTAAGGGGCACGGGAATATGATGGCTTACGCCAATTTTCCTACCGCCCCAAACCAACAAAAAACGGTGATCCCTTTTGGCATTGTAGTCAACGGGCGGGTGAAAAAATTTACGGAGGGACGGATATTGGAGCATCTGAAATACGCCTGGTATCAGGATGCGGAACCGCTACCGCCGGAAAAAGGGGAGACCAAACCGGACGCTGATAAAGAAGCGGGTTATTCGTGGGTCAAGGCCCCCCGTTACGATGGCAGGCCCTTTGAAACCGGGCCGCTGGCCCATCTGTGGGTGAAGGGCGACTACACCCGGGGGATATCCACCATGGACCGCATCATGGCGCGGGTGCTGGAAGCCAAAATGGTGGCGGCGCTGATGAAGGACTGGGCCAAACAGTTGAAACAGGGTCAGCCTATTTACCGGCCTTTTACGTTCCCTGACGGGGAAATCTCCGGCGCGGGCTATCACGGAGCCATGCGCGGGGCGCTGGGGCACTGGGTAACCATCAAAGACAAGCGGATTGCCCATTACCAGATAGTTACCCCTTCGGCCTGGAACTGTTCACCCCGGGACGATAACAGGGTCCGGGGTCCGGTGGAAGAGGCTTTAATCGGCACGCCGGTGGACGACCCGGACAACCCTATTGAAATCGGCCGGGTAGTGCGGGCTTTTGACCCCTGCCTGGCCTGTGCCATTCATTTGCTCCAGCCCGGGAGAAGCATGCGCACGTTTCGGATTATTGTCTGAAGATCCGGCCATTTTGTGCGGAAGGAGGCGGTTAAATTTTGCAGGAAGACAGTCTTTTAAAGGACAAGGTACTGATCCATTCCCGGGCCAGCCGTTTTTTTCACTGGTCCTTCGCCTTAGTCATCACCCTGTTGTTGCTGTCCAGCTTCTATATTCACCGCCCGCTGGCGCTGGGACCGCTCTTTAACATGGGCAAAAACCTTTTTGTCCACCGCACGATGGCTTACGCCACCATGGGTATTTTCACGGCCTGGACCTACTACATTATTGTCACCGGTGATTACCGCAACCTGCTGTTCCGTTTCAGGGATATCAGAGAGTTTCCCGCCTTCTTCAGATATAATCTGTTTTTGGAACAAAAACTGCCGCCCCACGGCAAATATAATGTAGGGCAAAAGCTGATTTACAGCGGCTGGTTTTTTGCTTTTGTTTTTCTTGCGGTGACGGGGTTGTTCCTGCAGTTCCCGGCCTGGGCCAATTACGTGCCGCCGCTGACCCTGCAGCAAATTAGGTATTACCACTTTTTAGTCGCTTTATACTTTTTAGCCACCATACCGCTGCATGTTTACCTGGCCGTAACGGAAGACCCGGCCAGGCTGCAGGCTATTTTCACCGGCTGGGTGAAAAAGAAGCAAAAAGACCCCTTTAAGGGGTAAATTTTTTGTTGCATTTTTATGCACCAATCATGTATAATTATTTAATATTAGAAGAATATGGCGGGGAACGCAATTCTAGTTTACATAAGCGGAGAGGGGTTGTAATAAATGATCAAAGTAAGCATTATTGGCGCTACCGGCTACACCGGCGTGGAACTGCTGAGGTTTTTGTCCCGCCACCCGGAAGCTGAAATCGTGGGCCTGACCTCCCAGAGTTACGCCGGGCAGGCTTTTACGGATATATTCCCCAGTGCGCGCCGGTTTACCGGGCTGCTCTGCGAGGAACAGGATGCCGCCAGATTGGCGGAGAAGTCTGATGTAGTGTTCACCGCCCTCCCCCACGGCGTTTCCATGGAAGTGGCGGCAGCGGTGGTGGATAAAGGCAAGAAGGTCATTGACCTGGGGGCCGATTACCGGTTTGATGATGTGGCGGTTTATGAAGAATGGTATAAGGTGGAGCATAAAACCCCTGCCCTCGCCGTGGAAGCGGTTTACGGCCTGCCGGAAATCCACCGGGGGGAAATTGAAAAGGCCCGTATTGTAGGGAACCCGGGGTGCTATCCGACGAGCATTATTTTGGGGCTGGCGCCGCTGTTACAAAATAAGCTGGTTGATACAGGGGCCGTCATTATTGACTCCAAGTCCGGTGTTTCCGGCGGTGGGCGGGGGTTGAACCTGGCCTTCCACTTTGCCGAGTGCAATGAGAATTTTAAAGCCTATAACATCGGCGTACACAGGCACACGCCGGAGATTGAGCAGGAACTGAGCAAACTGGCCGCTGAAAAGCTTACCGTTTCCTTTACACCGCATCTTCTCCCCATGACCAGGGGAATCCTCAGCACCATCTATGCTAGTTTACATAAAAACACCAGCGCCGACGAATTGCTGGCCTTATACCGCGATTTCTATAAAGATGAGTATTTCGTCCGCATTATGGATAAGGGCCAGTACCCGCAGACCAAATGGGTGGCCGGCTCCAACTTCTGTGATATCGGCCTCACCGTCGACCCCCGCACCAACCGGGTGGTAGTTGTATCGGCCATCGACAACCTGGTCAAAGGGGCATCCGGCCAGGCTATCCAGAACATGAACATTCTCTTCGGCCTGCCGGAAAAAACCGGCCTGGAATATCCGGGCATGTGGCCGTAGGAACGGAGGATAAATACAGTGAACAAGTTAAATGAAATAAATAACGGTGGCGTCACTTCCCCGCAGGGATTTCTGGCTGTCGGGGTGAAAGCATATATCAAGAAAGATAAAAAGGATTTGGCCGTCATATATTCCGAAGTGCCGGCAACGGCCGCCGGGGTGTTCACCACCAACAAAGTCAAGGCTGCTCCCCTGCTGGTTACCAAAGAGCACATCAAAAACGGCCGCGCCCAGGCCGTGGTGGTCAACGCCGGGAACGCCAATGCCTGTACCGGTGAACAGGGTTTCGACAATGCTGTGGCGACCGCGCAAAGGGCAGGTGAACTCTTGAAGATTGACCCTCATGATGTGATTGTCACTTCCACCGGGGTCATCGGTGTGCAGCTGCCCATGGACCGGGTGCTGGCAGGCGTGGAAAAGGCCGTAGGCAAACTGGACCGGGACGGCGGCGCCAAGGCTGCCAAAGCGATTATGACTACTGATACCGTACCCAAGGAAATTGCCGTGGAGTTTATGTTAGGCGGTAAAAAGGCGGTTATTGGCGCCATGGCCAAGGGGTCCGGCATGATCCATCCCAACATGGCTACCATGCTTGGTTTTGTCACCACAGATGCGGCTGTCTCCCCTGCCTTGCTTGACCGGGCGTTACGATATGCCGTCAACAGGACCTTTAACATGGTCACGGTAGACGGCGACACCAGTACCAATGACATGGTGGTCGTACTGGCCAACGGCCTGGCCGGCAATCCTGAAATCACAGCCGAAGACGATGATTACATCACCTTCCGCGATGCCCTGCTTTATGTATGTACATATCTGGCCAGGATGATTGCCAGAGACGGCGAAGGGGCCACCAAGCTGGTGGAGGTCAGGGTGGTCAATGCCGCTTCTGAAGAGGATGCGAAAAAAGCCGCTAAAGCTGTGGCCAACTCCAACCTGGTGAAAACGGCTATTTTCGGCGAAGACGCCAACTGGGGCCGGATTATCTGCGCGGTGGGCTACTCCGGCGCCGAGTTTGACCCGGCCAAGGTGGATATTTCCATCGGCGATGAAAAGATGTGCGGGGACGGGACCCCGTTGAATTTCAGTGAAGAGCGGGCAAAAAAAATCCTGGAGCGGGATGAGGTTTCTATACTGGTGGATATGAAAGCCGGTCCGGCTGAGGCTGTGGCCTGGACCTGTGATTTTTCCTATGACTATGTGAAGATCAATGCGGATTACCGGACTTAGCGAGCTGTTGACAAATTGGGCAAGGTCAATGGTTTGAAAAAAGCTGTTCGTTTACGGAGCATTGTTACTAGTGCTTAGGATTATCGAATAAAAAATCAGTGCGGTCGACAAGGACGTCGACCGCCCGCCGCTGAAACACGGATGTCGAATCGGCGGGGGACACTGATTTTTTGTGAGATAATCCTTAGCGCTAGTCAATGCGGAGTATGAACAGTGTTTTCAAACCATTGACCTTCCCAAAATGTAACAGCTATAAAGTCTACAGGCCGCTTGGAGGAATAACAGTGAATCTGTCCCGTGTCGCTTAT
>JBMOPI010000081.1:0-9598 GCA_049324975.1 Bacillota bacterium | reverse complement strand
AGGTAAAGGGTAGATAATATAATCAGGCCCGCGCTGACCTGCAGTACCCGGGCCAGCCTCTTATACGGCGTAAGGGTGGCCAGCAAAGCCATGGTCAGAGAAAGGGACGTATGCAGGCTGGGGAAACAGTTGTTCATCCCGCTGAACACCCGGTATTCCCCTTCAAAACTCCGGTAAACCTCATGCATCAGCGGCCGCACCTGGCTGCTGTGGTACCACGCCTCATTGACCGGGAAAAACACGTAAAAGGGAAAAGCGATGAGGTAATTGAGGAGCAGGGCGAAGAGTACGGCGGTCATCATTTTGCTGTCATTCTGAAAATTGTAATAGGCCAGGGATACCCAGATAATGGCCGGAAAAGCGAAGACATACATATAGGTGAGCACATGGGTGAGTGCTTTGCTTTCTAAAAAGTTCTGCAGTTTGGCTGTAAAGTCACCTTCTATGGCGTGGATATATGGCGTCATGTCCCAGGTGACAAACCGGAAACTGTTCTCCATGACAAGTTCCAGGATATTCACGCCAAGGGTGGCCAGCATTAAAAGCAAAAATATCTTGAAATTCCTGCTGCACTGCCCTCTGTTCATTTTTTTGATCAGGGCGACAGGGTCGTCAGCAACAAGGTAAAAGTAGCCCACAAGGGTGACGAGGAACGTCACGCCAAGCCCCAGTGTTGATGAATACACGGTCTCCCCCTCCCCAAAAAAACAATCATGTTTAATTATACTATGTCATATGCCGCAGTCGTCCAGTGGTAATGGTTAACAGGTTGTGTTATGATATACACGATGTGAATGCTAAAAATTTTAAAGAGGTGTCCGCCTTGAAAATAACATTCCTCGGTCACGCCTGCTTTTTAATTGATGGCAACGGTGTTTCGGTGATTATCGACCCATACCTAAATGACAATCCCGCTGCGGCTGTCCGGCCGGACGATGTGGCGCCCGGATGGATCCTGGTGACTCACGGCCACAGCGACCACCTGGGGGATACCATTGAAATTGCCCGCAAGAACGGCAGCACCGTTATCGCCCCCACTGAGCTGGCCCGCTACTGCCAGCGGCACGGCTGCAAGGCCCATGCCATGTACATCGGCGGCAGCCACGATTTCGGGGGCTTCAGAGTCAAAATGACCCTGGCCTTTCACGGAAGTTCCCAGGGCAGCCCGGCGGAATACCTGGGCCATCCCTGCGGTTTCCTGCTTACCATGGAAGGAAAAACTGTCTACCATACCGGGGATACCGGGCTGTTCGGGGACATGGAACTCATCGGCCGCCGCCATGCCATCGATTTGGCCCTTTTGCCAATCGGCGACAACTACACCATGGGCCCCGACGACGCCGTCGAAGCCGCCCGGCTCCTCAAACCCGGCCGGGTGGTGCCGATGCACTACAACACCTGGGACATCATCAACCAGGACGCGCAGGCCTTTAAAAAAGACCTGGAAGCCCGGACAGGGATACCGGCAGCCACACTCAACCCCGGGGATACATTGGAGTTATAAAATGCAAGATACAAAAGAAGCCCCCGCAAGGGCTTCTTCGTTTTTATTATCTGGCTTTCTGACACTCAATACAAATCCCGTAAAACTCCATGCGGTGCAGTTTTACCATAAAACCGGTGGTGTCCTGGACCATTTTATCAAGTCCATTGTGTACCGGTATGTCTATGTCAAAAAGGTTGTTGCACTTTTCACAAACAAAGTGATAATGGTTAGCCGGGTTGCCGTCAAACCGGCTGTATGTGCTGCCATAGTTGAGCTCCAGGATTTCGCCTTTTTCCCTGAGCATATTCAGGTTCCGGTAAACGGTGCCAAGGCTGATGTCCGGTATGTGTTTACGCGCCTGTTCGTAAACCCAGTCAGCTGAAGGATGACACTTGGTATTACGCAGGATATCCAAAATGACCCTTTTTTGTTTAGTCATCCTGGTCGATTTGACCACTGGACCCACCAGCCTTCCATAATTAACCGCCACATCAAAACACTGACAATAGTATAAACCCAAATTATTAAGGCTGTCAAGAATTGTAATCTGAAAATTAAAAAAATTACACGTCGTCTTCTTTAAATTATACCGGTTTTATCACTTCCTCGTAATAATTCTCATAACTACTTACAATATCATCTATATGGAACCTCCGGACCGCATCAGCCCGGCCTTTTTGTCCCATGCCCCGCAGTTTATCCGGGTTCTGCAATATTTCCATGGCTTTTTCTGCCATCCTGGCTACCTGGCCAACCGGAAACAGGAAACCGGTTTCCCCGTCTGTCACAGTTTCCGGGATTCCTCCGGCATCGGATGCAATTACCGGCACTTCACAGGCCATGGCTTCCAGGGCTACCAGGCCGAAGCTTTCCTTTTCGGAAGGCAGCAGGAAGAGGTCTGACATAGAGAGCAGTTCCACCACCCGTTCCTGCTTACCCAGGAACCTCACCCGGTCCATAAGTCCCAGTTCCTTTACCTGATTGTGAGCCGCGGGACCGTCCGGACCATCTCCCACCAACAACAGGCGGGCCGGCACTGTTTCATTGACACGGCGGAAAATCTCCACCACGTCGTGCACTCTTTTGACCGGCCGAAAGTTGGAAATGTGGATGAGGATTTTTTCGTCCTCCCCGGCAAAATGGCGCCGGAGTTCAGGGCAGCGCAGCGGTTTATACTCCTCCGGGTCAACAAAGTTATAGATGGTGCGGATTTCCCGGTCGATTTCAAACATTTCCACCGTCTGCCGGCGCAGGCTGTCAGAGACTGCGGTAACCCCATCACTGACCTCGATGCTGAATTTGGTGATATCGTAAAACTGCTCGTCGTGCCCGACCACAGTAATATCCGTGCCGTGCAGGGTGGTAACCACCGGTAGCCGGCGGCTCCCCGCGAGCATCTGTTTGGCCAGGTAGGCGCTCACTGTATGGGGAATGGCGTAATGCACATGCAGCACATCCAGGTCCGCCCACTTGGCCACTTCGACAATCTTGCCGGTCAGCGCCAGGGAATAGGGCGGGAATTTGAAAAGCGGGTAATCAAAGACCCCGACTTCGTGGTAGAACAGGTTCTCATGAAAAATATCCAGTTTAAAGGGCCGTTCATAAGAAATAAAATGAACTGTATGCCCCCGCTCCGCCAGCCGCTTTCCGAGCTCAGTGGCCACCACGCCGCTGCCGCCGTAAGAGGGGTAGCAAATCATACCGATGCGCATAAAGAAACCTCCATAATCCCGCCCGGGCCGGACATTAGCCCTTGCACCAGACCTGCATGGGGTCGTCCAGCGGTACCGGGGTCTTAATCAGAAACGGTTCGCCGTATTTAACCCCAATCTGGGAACCATAGTAAGAATCCCGGCTTTCGATAAATTTCAGCGGTTCCCGGGCACCGAGGAGGGCCGGGTCCTTTAGCTTGGTCCGGACAAACTGGCTCTTATGGGCCAGCAGTGAATTCCATTTCTTTTCATAAACAGCTGAAACATCTACAACAAAGGACTGCGGCACTATTTTGTTCAGGAAATAAAAAATCATTATCTGCGGCCTGTAAGGCGGCAGCTCCGGCAGCACTTTTTTCAGGCCGGCCTTGAAATGGGCTTCCTGGATCAGCAGGCTGGCCCGCACATGGTCCGGATGCCGGTCCTCCCAGTAAGGCAAAATAATAATTTTGGGGCGGTACAGCCTGAGCGCCCGCGCCACGAGCAAAATGTTCTCCTGGGATACTTCAAATTCCCCGTCCGGCAGGCCGAAGTTCTTACGCCAGGCAAGGCCGAGAATCTCCGCTGCTTCCCGGGCTTCCACCGCCCTTTCCTCAGGCGTGCCCCGGGAACCCATCTCCCCCCGGGTGAGGTCGATTATACCCACCCGGTAGCCCAGTTCCGCCTCTTTGGCCACCAGGCCCCCGGCGCTGATCTCCACGTCATCCGGGTGGGCGCCGAAGGCAATAATGTCAACCTGCTCGTTTTCGTGAGTCACATGAAACACCTCGTTTATGTAAGTTGCAATGTTACATTTTAGCGCCGGTCAACGGATTGAAAACGTTGTTCGGTACTCCGCATTTACTTGTGCTAGGGCCACCGTTAACAAAATCAATGTTCCCCGCCGACTCGACATCCGTGTCTCGGCGGCGGGCGGTCAACGTCCGTGTTGACCGCATTGATTTTGTTAACGGCGTCCCAAAGCACAAGTACAATGCTCCGTAATGAACAGCTTATTTCAATCCGATGACCGTTCCTCAATGCAGCATCTCGGTACGCATAATCTTATCCAGGTGCGCCAGGGTGTTGCATTCAAACATCCGGCTGTACTTCCGGAAAAGGGCCACAGACCTGGTATCGGCCCAGAACTTCCTGGGCATGGTGTTAAGCCAGACCACTTCCCTGGTCAGCTTTTGCAGCAGGCCCAGCTTTGGGGCCGCTTTTTCGGGGGTGAGGGTTTTGGTGTCACTGACAATGATGATGAAGGTGTCCTTTTTCAGTAACGGTTTGTACTTGCCCAGGATGATGTCCAGGGCCTTGCCGAAGTCCGTACCCTTGCCCCAGTCCTTGCTCTTATTGATGATTTCCGGCATCACTGCATCAAAGGAAAGGTTCTTTTCAAAATACGGCGTGACCCGGGCCAGGTCCTCGGAAAAAATGAAACTCTCAATCTCCTCCACCGCGCTGGACAGGCCGTATATAAACTGCAGGACAAAGCCGGCATACTTGGCCATAGAGCCGGAAACATCACAGATTAACATAATCTTCGGCTTCTGGACCTTTTTGGTCCGGTATTTCAAGTTGAACAGGGTCCCACCTAACCTGACGTTCTGCCTGATGGTCCGCCTTAAATCAAGCCGCTCCCGCTTTTTACTGCGCTGGTAGCGGCGGGAAATGCGGGTGGCCAGCTGCCGGGAAAGCCGGGCAATAAGCGCCGCAGCCGTTGGCATATCCCGCTCAGTGATGTTCTGGATATCCTGGTAAAAAAGTTCTTCCTCGCCCCGGAGGTTTTCCGCCACCTCGTCCAGGATGGCGTCAAACTCCTCATCACCGGTGTACTCAACCTCCGGCGGCAGCTCGGACTGGTGTTTCAGGTAATGTTTCCAGTAATTCAGGGAGCTGCGGACCATGTTTTCTATGAGCTGCTCCGGGTTGTTGATCTGGTTCCGCTTGGTGGGTTTTTTTAAATAATCCCGGATTTTTTGTTTTTTCTCTTCCGGCAGTTTAAGAAAAGTCTTTTTTTCCTCTTCGGTCAGGTTAATCTTAACATCCTTGGATTCTTCGGGGTCGTCGCTTTCCAGGCGGTAAACCAGTTCCTCCTCCAACGCCGCAAGGTCCGCGGCTTCCTTTTCCTGTGCCTCGCGCCGCAGTTCCTCCCGGCGCTCTTTTTCTTCCGGAGGCACGAAATAACTGGCAAAGGCCTTGTCAAAAACCAGCCGGCTTTCCGGGTTTTTGGCCAGGGTAGCCTTGAGCGCAGCCTTTACGTCAACCGGTTTCATGATATCCACCATGGCCAAAGCGCGCATGGCATCCACCGCTTCCGCAGAGCTGATCCTAAGCCCCAGGTGACGCAGCAGGTGGATAAACCGGACCAGGTGATCCTCAATGTACTCCCTTTTCCCCGGGTCCTCCACTTCCACCAGGACCGATGTAATATCATCGTCAGACTTCCGTTTGTTTTGGTTCACCGGCTTAGACCTCCTTTACCGGCACGGTTTTCCGTTACATTTACCGTTTTCGCCGTGGAGGTGGCCGACCAGTTCATCCGGGCCAAGGTTCTGATAGAAATTATCCAGGTCATCCTTGTATTTCAACAGCATACTCAAAGTCCACTGCACCATTTCCGGTTTCAGCCGGTCGGCGTTTAGGGCCACCAGCGCCCGGGCCCAGTCCAGGGTCTCGGCGATAGAAGGTTTTTTCCTTAACTCCAGCTGGGACCTGATATGGTTGACGGCTTTAGCCACTTCCTCAGCCAGCTGTTCACCAATCCCGGGCACCTTGGCCCTGATAATGCGCAGTTCCTTGTCCGGCGCCGGATAATCGAGGTACATATAGGCACAACGACGTTTAAGACCGTCGGAGAGTTCCCGTTCGGCGTTGCTGGTAAGCACGACAATCGGGATCTGCCGGGCTTTTAAAGTGCCCAGTTCCGGAATGGAAACCTGGAAGTCGGACAGCACCTCAAATAGGAAGGCCTCAAATTCC
The DNA here is from genome assembly GCA_049324975.1 of Bacillota bacterium. Taxonomy (GTDB): domain Bacteria; phylum Bacillota; class Thermincolia; order Thermincolales; family CAZWUW01; genus JBMOPI01. The sequence continues at coordinate 3,436 of JBMOPI010000081.1, read as the reverse complement.
TGGTCCACCTTGTCAATTTCATCAACCAGCAGCACCGGCTGCTTCTCCGACCGGATAGCCTTCAGCAGCGGCCGCTCCAGCAAGTACTGGTCGGAAAACAGGCCGTCTTCAACCGTTTCACAGGCGCCGGTGACTTTGGTCAGCTGGATTTTAATCAGCTGCCGCTGGTAGTTCCATTCATACAGCGCCTTGTTTTCGTCAAGGCCCTCATAGCACTGCAGCCGGATAAGTTCGGTGTCAAAGATATTGGCCAGCACTTTGGCGATTTCCGTTTTCCCTACCCCGGGAGGCCCTTCCACCAGCAATGGTTTACCCAGCTTTAAGGCCAAATAGGTTGTGACCACCGTTTCCTGGTCCGAAATGTACCCCTGTTTTTCAAATTCCTTCTGCAGCCGCTCAATTGTAAGTTCCATGGGCAACCCCTCCCGAAAGTATGTCTGACTTTATGCAAATCATATCACAACGGTGGATATGTAAGCAATGATGTATGTCACAGGTGAAGGTCACTCAAGACACGGATTTTCACATCCAGCTTTTCAGTTTCTTTTCATCTACAATGACAATCTCCTGTTTATCTATGTCGATTACTTTGCTCCGTTTGAAATCACTCAGTATCCTGGTCACCGTCTCCCGGGAAGTGCCGATTAAATTGGCCAGCTCCTGCCGGGACAGGGACAGGTCGATCTTGACGCCTTCTTCACAGGGACAGCCGTGGTCTTTAGCCAGGATGAGCAACATGCTGGCCAACCGGCCGTAAGTGTCCTTTAAAGCCAGGTCCCGCACCTGGGTCTGGGCCTGCCGGAGGCGCTTGCTCATTACCCGGAGGATCTTCAGGGCGATATCCGGGTTGCTCCGGATAACGTTTTCCACGTCATCGTTCCTGAGCAGGCCGACCTGGGCTTCTTCGATCACCTCGGCCGTGGCCGGGTAAGGACCCCGGTCAATCAAAACCACCTCGGCAAAAATGTCCCCGGCCTGCAGGATATGCAAAATCTGCTCCCGGCCGTCCTCGGTCAGCTTGGAAATCTTCACTTTCCCGGAAAGCAAGAAGAAAAGGGCTTCGCCAGGCTCCCCCTCCATAAAAATAATCATATTTTTCCTGTATTTCCGCACTATGGTAAGCTGCCCGACACTTTCCTGCTCTTCCGGGCTTAAGTCCATGAAAATGGGTATCTTTTTGATAAATTCCGCGTATGATGGCAATGCTACCCCTCCCTCTGCTGTTGCTTATAACAATTTGACAAAAAGTCCGTTTATTCCTGCCTTTCCTCTTTTTCCCCCGTCATCTCTTCACCATGACACCTTACACAAACGTTATAAGTCGGGAGCCGGTGCCGGTCATAACGCCGGGGCATAAAAACACCTCCGCCCGATAATTTTTTTTAGTGTATGTGCGGAGGTAGTGATTTATGTAAAAGTTTATCCTCAATCAAATCGACGATGGGTCCTGGATTGTCGATATCCAGGCACGGCACGCCGTAATGCAGGGGCACGTCGCTGGCGATGGCCAGCAGTTCACTGACCGGGGTGATGATCTGCCGGTGCACAGCGGAGCGGAACACCTCTATTTTGGGCTTGTTTTCTTTTTTATAGCCTTCGGTAATGATTAAATCCACGTTTTTAACGGCCCCAATAACTTCATCCAGCGCCCGCTCAGCCGTAAGCTTCTCAATTACAGCGATTTTGCGCGGCGCCGCCATTACCACCACGTCAGCCCCGGCCTCGGCATGGCGCCAGGTATCCTTGCCCGGCTTATCAATCTCAAAATCGCCGTGGTGGTGCTTGATTACCGCCACCCGGTAACCACGGTTCTTAAGTTCCCGGACAAGTTTTTCCACCAGTGTGGTCTTGCCCGAATTGCTGTATCCGACCACTGACAAAACCGGGATCATGCTTTTCAGCCTCCTAATCGGTTATCCTCTGCGGATGGGTATAGATGTTTAACCTGCTGCCCCGGGCAAAACCTGCCACGGTGACACCGACCTGGCCGGCTATTTCAATGGCCAGGGCGGTGGGCGCCGACCGGGAAACCAGCACAGGAATGCCCGCCTTGGCTGTTTTCAACAGTATTTCAGAGGAAATGCGGCCGCTGGTGATAAATATTTTGTCATCCATCGGCACTCCATCAAGCAAGCACCGGCCGATAATCTTGTCGGCAGCGTTATGGCGACCGATATCATCGCGGAAAATCACAATCCCCCCAGTCGTGCACAGGGCTGCACTATGCACACCGCCGGTCCGGGCAAACAGCTCAGAGCTCTGCTGGACCTTGCGCATGAGCGCCAGCAGGTCGCCCGCCGGCACCTGTAACCCGCCCGTTACCGACCGGCTGTTGGTGTCATGAAAGGAATAAAAACTTGTTCCCTTGCCGCAGCCGGTGGTAATGTACCTTTTAAGAAAAGTCTGCCCCGCCAGGGCCTTTTCCTTACCACTGACCCAGACCAGCCCTTTGCCGGCATCCACCAGGACCGACCCGAAATCTTCCCTGCTCCCTAAAAGCCCTTCGGAGTATAGAAAACCTACCGCCAGTTCATCGAGATGCTCCGGCGTGCATAGCAGGGTTACCAGTTCCCGTTCATTGAAATAAATCGTCAGCGGCGCTTCCACTACCACCGGGTCCAGGATCTCTTCCCGGCGGCCTTCTTTTATGCGCCATGCCTGCACTTCCTTAATCCGCTGGTCCAAGCCCGTCACCTTCCGTCCGTTCTTCCGCCATAATCCTGGCCCGGGCCAGTTCAGCGGGGGTGTTGACATTATAGAAAACCTTTTCCGGGTCACTAAATCTCCTGACCTCGTCTTCTTCAATATATTTTACCCGCACCGCGGGGTAAAAAGCCGTGACTTTGCAGCGCTCCTGTTCCAGGCAGTCTGTAATGGCTTTTAGGCAGTCCCGGGAATAGACGGCAAAAAGGGGCTGCCACTTATGGTCAATGCGTGGTACCAGGGCATCGGCGTCACCGGTCCGGGTAACCATATAAGCGGCCAGTGGACCGCTGACAAAAGGCATGTCACAGGCCGTCACAAAATTGAGCCGGCGCGGGGAAAAGGTCAGCCCGGCATGGATACCGCTCAGGGGACCGCGGCCCGGTATGAGATCTTCAGTCACCCTGACCCCCAATCCCCGGTACCGCTCCGGATCGTTGGCAACAATAATAATCTCCGGAAATTCGCCGCCCAGTTCATCCATGACGCGTCTGATCAACTGGCGGTCCTCTATTTCCAGCAGCGCTTTGTTTGTGCCCATGCGGGTGTTTTTTCCCCCGGCCAGGATGATGGCTGCGGCGTCTAACATAATTTCAGCTCCTTGTGGTGGGTACCGGTGTAAATTCCTCATGACGGTGCTACGTTTCGCAGTCCTGCTAACACTCCGTTCGTAAAAAATGGTCTGTTCTGCAAATATAGAAACAGTATCGGGAGCCAGCCAGACTCATTTATT
>JBMOPI010000080.1:0-9655 GCA_049324975.1 Bacillota bacterium | reverse complement strand
TGATTGGCGCAGAAACCCTCTCCAAAGTTATCGACTGGCGGGACCGCAATACCTGTGTCCTTTTTGGAGATGGTGCAGGTGCGGCAATTTTACGGGAAGTTGAAGCAGGATATGGCATCATTTCCATCGAATTAGGTTCTGACGGGTCAGGCGGGGAACTGCTCAACCTCCCGGCCCGGGGTTCAGGCGCGGGATTGGATAAAATAGAATACCTGCAAATGGTCGGGCGCGAGGTTTATAAATTCGCTGTAAGGATTATCGGCACTTCTGCCGCCCGGGCCGTAAAAGGCGCCGGCCTTACCGCCGAAGATGTTAACTGCTTTATTCCGCACCAGGCTAACATAAGGATAATCGAGGCCGCCGCCAAACGTCTGGGCGTGGACATGGACAGGGTTTATGTCAATGTACATAAGTATGGTAATACTTCCGCAGCTTCTATTCCGGTAGCTCTTTATGAAGCAGTACAAGAAGGCCGGATCAGGAAAGGTGATAATATTGTTATTGTTGGTTTCGGTGCAGGTTTGACCTGGGGATCCAGTGTAATTAAATGGAGCAGGTGATTTAAAAGATAAAGAGGGGAAGGGGGCTGTCTATGAAAACTGTTTTATGTGATTTACTTGGTATTGAATACCCTATATTACAGGGCGGAATGGCCTGGGTGTCCACGGCGGAGCTGGCGGCAGCAGTATCGGAAGCCGGGGGGTTAGGTATTATCGGCTCGGGACATAATCCGGCTGACTGGGTCAGGGCAGAAATTAAAAAAGTCAAGACCCTTACAAAAAAACCTTACGGTGTAAATGTAATGATGATGTCACCCCACATGGAAGATGTAATGCAGGTTATTCTTGAAGAAAGTGTGCCTGTGATTACAACCGGTGCGGGGAACCCGGCAAAATACATACCGGCGCTCAAGGAAATCGGCACCAAGGTGATTCCCGTGATTCCATCCGTTGCACTTGCCCAAAGGCTTGAGAAACAGGGTGTGGACGCTGTTGTGGCGGAAGGCACCGAGTCAGGTGGGCATATTGGAGATTTAACCACCATGGCCCTGGTCCCCCAGGTTGTAGACGCGGTTAAAATTCCGGTTATTGCTGCCGGCGGCATTGCTGACGGCCGGGGCTTCGTGGCTGCCCTTGCGCTGGGGGCCACCGGGGTACAGATCGGTACCCGGTTTATGTGTGCCGCGGAATGTACCATACACGAAAACGTTAAAAAGGCAATTATTAAAGCCAAAGACAGGGATACCGTTGTATCCGGCCGGTCGACAGGGCATCCGGTAAGGTCAATTAAAAACAAGCTTACAAAATTATATGAAGATAGGGAAAAGCAGGGCGCACCGGTGGAAGAACTGGAAAAACTCGGTGTGGGCAGGATGAAAATCGCGATGGTTGACGGCGATGTGGATAACGGCAGTCTTATGGCGGGTCAGATAGCAGGCATGGTAAATGAAATCATGCCGGCTAAAGCAATTATAGATGATATTATGCAAGGCGCCGGTGCCGTCCTCCGCAAGCTGGAGGTGTAGCTGTGCGAATAGCTTTCGTCTTTCCGGGGCAGGGTTCCCAGTACGTGGGAATGGGCAAAGAACTCTTTGACAGGTATACCGAGGCCAGGGAGACATACCTGGAGGCCAACGAAGCACTGGGATTTGACCTGGCTGCAGTTTGTTTCACCGGTCCGGAAGATATGTTAAAGAAGACTGCTGTTACCCAACCCGCCATTTTGACCACGAGTATTGCAATATTAAGGGTTTTGCAGGCTGTAAGCGGTTTGCAGCCGTCTGTGTCAGCCGGCCACAGCCTTGGTGAATATGCCGCTCTTGTGGCTGCAGGAGCGCTCTCCTTTAATGATGCAGTAAAAGTTGTCAGAAACCGTGGTGAATTTATGGAGGAAGCTGCTCCGGCCGGTTCCGGCGGGATGGCGGCAATACTGGGTTTGGAACGGGAGAAAGTCGAAGAGGTTTGCCGGGAAGCGGCCAGCGGTATTGTAGAAGTAGCCAATTACAACTGCCCGGGGCAAATCGTTATTGCCGGTGAGGCCGGGGCGCTGGAACAGGCTATGGCCATGGCCAGGGAAAAGGGCGCCAAAAGGGTTGTCCCCCTGGCTGTAAGCGGACCCTTTCATTCCAGCCTGATGGCCCCGGCAGGAGAAAAACTGGCCGGTGTTTTGGCTGAGATAAACATCGGAGACCCGCGGATACCGGTCATAGCCAATATCAGCGGCGATTTTGTCCGGACAGCTGAGGAAATCAGGCACTCGCTCATTAAACAGGTAAGCGGGTCGGTGCGTTGGGAAGACTCTGTGTTAAAGATGTCCGCCAACGGTGTGACGCATTTTGTTGAAGTTGGTCCGGGCCGGGTGCTGTCCGGCCTGATTAAAAAAATCGTGCCCGCAGAGCAGCTATACAATGTTGAAGACATTAACTCGCTGGAAAAGACGGTTGATAATTTGAAGGGGGTTATTTAGAATGGGTCTAAGGGACAAAACCGCTATTGTTACCGGCGGTTCCCGGGGCATCGGGCAGGCTGTGGCCATGGCCCTGGCTAATGCCGGCGCCGATGTGGTGGTGGCCGACGTGGACCTTGAGGCCGCGGAACAGGTGGCTGCGGAAATCCGTAACCTGGGAAGGAAAGCCCTGGCCGTTAAAGCCAATGTTTCCGATGCCGCAGGGGCAGCGGAAATGGTTCAGGCCGCAATTAACGAATTTGGCAAAGTAGATATACTGGTGAATAATGCGGGTATTACCCGAGATACACTGTTAATGCGGATGAAGGAAGAAGACTGGGATGCCGTGCTGAATGTTAACCTGAAGGGGGTTTTTAACTGTACCAAAGCAGTGATCAGCTCTATGATGAAGCAGCGGTACGGACGTATTGTCAATATAGCATCAGTGGTTGGCATTATTGGCAACGCCGGTCAGGCCAATTATGCCTCTGCCAAAGCAGGCATGATCGGCTTTACCAAATCGGTGGCCAGGGAGGTGGCTTCCCGCAATATAACAGTTAACGCCGTTGCCCCTGGATTTATTCAAACCCAGATGACCGATGTTCTTCCGGATAACGTTAAAGCCAAACTGATGGAGCAAATTCCGATGGGCAGACTGGGGCAGCCGGAAGACATCGCCAATGCGGTAGTATTTCTGGCCTCTGACGCAGCCGGTTATATTACCGGGCAAACCATTTCCGTCAACGGTGGAATGGTTATGCAGTAATTTATAAATTATAAATGACTCATTTTACCGAGAGGAGGTGAAACCATGGCTGTTTTCGATCAAGTGAAAAACATTATAATCGAGCAACTGGGTGTGGAGGCAGAGGAAGTAAAACCCGAGGCATCTTTTATTGAAGACCTTGGCGCCGACTCACTGGATATCGTTGAGCTGGTCATGGCTCTGGAAGAAGAGTTTGACATGGAAATCCCTGATGAAGATGCAGAAAAGATTAAAACCGTAGGCGATGCTGTAAAATACATTGAGGAACACCAGTAATATAACCCAGTCCCGTGGTTGAAACTGCGGGACTTTTTCGGAAATAGGCACATCTCCCGTGTGTATTGGATTGGAGGAAGAAGATGAAACTACCTGAATTGAAAATAGGCGACTTGGTTGCGCGACTGCCTATTATCCAGGGGGGCATGGCAATACGTATTTCGACTGCACCACTGGCGGCCGCAGTGGCCGAAGAGGGCGGTATCGGACTGATTGCAGCAACGGCAATGACAATGGAGGAACTGAAGCAGGAGATTCGCAAAGCGAGGGAACTGACCAAAGGAATCATAGGTATCAATATTATGTTTGCCGCTGCCGAGTTTGCCAATGCCATTAAAACAGCAATTGAAGAAGGTATAGACCTGATTGTGTCGGGAGCAGGTTTTTCCAGGGATATGTATGGCTGGGGAAAATCCGCTGATGTGCCTATTGTTCCGATCATTTCCACCCCTAAACTCGCCCGGATTGCTGAAAAATTGGGGGCAGCGGCGGTAGTGGTGGAAGGGAAAGAAGCCGGCGGCCACTTGGGTACATCAGATAAACCGATGAAAGAAATTGTTCCTGAGGTAAAAAAAGCCGTGAGTATTCCGGTTATCGCCGCCGGCGGCATCATCAACGGGGGCGATATTGTGGAAGCATTCCGTCTGGGGGCCGATGGCGTACAGATGGGCACCAGGTTTGCCGCCAGTATGGAATGTAATGCTTCCGATGAATTTAAGCAGCTTTACCTTAGTGCTAAGCCTGAAGACGTTATTTTGGTTGACAGCCCTGTGGGATATCCAGGTAGGGGACTGAAAAACAGGTTTACAGAAAGAATTGATGCCGGGGAGGACTTGGCGCCCAACAAATGTAGCGGCTGTCTTAAGAAATGTTCCGGTAAGTTTTGTATCCATGACGCTCTGGTGGCAGCACAGCGGGGAGATTTAGAAAACGGCCTGGTTTTTGCAGGTGAAAGGGTGTCTGAAATCAAGGAAATCCTGCCTGTAAAAGAGATTATGAGAAAACTGTTAAAAGAAGTCGAAGAGGCCGGAAACGAGGTGTAGAACTTGAAGAAACGCGTTGTGGTAACCGGGTTGGGAGTGGTTTCACCGGTAGGTACCGGTAAGGAAAAATTCTGGCAGTCCCTGATTGAAGGTAAAAGCGGTATTGACCTGATTACCAGATTTGATGCCAGTGAACTGCCTACCCGCATTGCCGGAGAAGTAAAAGACTTCGAACCCCTGGATTTTATTGACAAAAAAGAAACAAGGCGGATGGACAGGTTTACTCAATTGGCCGTAGCCGCTGCCGATATGGCCGTAGCGGACGCCAATCTGCAGACCGACCGGCTTGACCCGTTCCGCGCAGGAGCAATTTTGGGCACCGGGGTGGGCGGCATTGAAACTGTTGAGGAACAGGGAATAGTGTTGCAAACCAAGGGACCGGGCAGGATTACCCCGTTTTTTGTACCGATGATGATTTCCAATATTGCCGGGGCTTATATTGCCATTAAACACCATTTGAAGGGACCTAATGTCACAGCTGTTACTGCATGTGCGTCAAGTACTAACTCCATCGGGGACGCTTTCCGCATCATCCAGCGGGGAGAAGCCGACGTGATGGTTACAGGCGGCTGCGAGGCGCCGGTAATAAAGCTGGCTATGGCTGGTTTTTGCTCATTGCGGGCCATGTCCACCCGTAATGAAGAACCCCATAGAGCCAGCCGCCCATTTGACACCGGCCGGGATGGCTTTGTCATGGGCGAAGGCGCGGGGATACTGATTCTGGAAAGCCTGGAACATGCGGAGAAGCGGGGGGCCAGGATATATGCGGAGATCGGTGGTTACGGCATGACATGTGACGCCCATCATATCACCGAACCCGATCCGGATGGAATGGGTGCGGCTATGGCCATGGATTTCTGCCTTAAAGATGCCGGCATGAAACCGCAGGAAATTGATTATGTCAATGCCCATGGGACGTCTACACCTAAGGGAGACATTGCGGAAACCCAGGCCATCAAGAAAATCTTTGGCGAACATGCACCTAAAATGGCCGTAAGTTCTACCAAGTCCATGACCGGGCATCTCCTTGGCGCAGCAGGCGGTATTGAAGCCATTATTTGTGCTTTAAGCATCGAACGGGGCATAATACCGCCAACAATAAACCTGGAGGACCCCGATCCTGAATGTGACCTGGATTATGTTCCGAACAAGGCAGTTAAAAGGGAAGTAAAAGCCGCTATCTCCAATTCCTTTGGTTTTGGCGGACATAATGCCACTGTCTTGTTGCGCCGTTTTGAAGCCTAAATTTTTGTTTCCGGGTGGTAATTATGAAAGATGTTACCAAACAACAGGAAATATTGATGGATCACCTGGGTTTTACCTGGCTTAACCCTGCGCTTTTTCATCAGGCCCTGACTCATAGTTCATATGCCCATGAAAACAGGCAGTTGCACCTTGTTCATAACCAGCGCCTGGAATTCCTGGGGGATGCGGTGCTTGAACTGGTGATGAGTGAACATCTATACCGGACATATAAAAACTGTCCGGAGGGGACTTTGACCAAAATGCGGGCGGGTATCGTTTGCGAGCCTTCATTGGCAGAAGTTGCCGGCCGGATGAACCTGGGGCAGTGCTTGTTGATGGGCCGGGGCGAGGAGAGAAGCGGCGGCCGTAAAAGACCGTCGATTCTGGCAGATGCCGTTGAGGCATTAATTGGCGCCATATACATGGACAGGGGCCTGGAAGATACAAAGGCGTTTATCCTGCGTGAATTGGCGCCGGTTATCGAAAAAGTGACTGCCAAAGGCGGTCATGCCGGCGACTATAAGACAGAACTGCAGGAACTTGTCCAACAGCGGACAGAAAACACACTGTCCTATAATATTATTGAAGAATACGGACCGGACCATAATAAGACCTTTGTGGCTGCAGTAACTTTTCGTGGTGGAAACTGGGGCACCGGCAGCGGCAGGACCAAGAAGGAAGCGGAACAGGCAGCGGCAAAAGACGCGCTGACCCGTCTGCGCGCCGGTCAGCTTGATTTCCCGGCCGCGGCAGATGCCGAGTAAGAACATGGTGAAAATATGTCTAAAAAGCATTATGTGATTCCTATATTTGTGCCCGACCTTGGCTGCCCGCACCGCTGTGTTTTTTGCAACCAGAAAAGAATTACCGGCCAGGCAGAAACACCGGATGCAGCCCAGGTGGAACGCAAAATCGCAGAATTTTTACCCCATATTCCAGAAGGGGAAGACATTACAATTGAAACGGCTTTTTACGGCGGCAGTTTTACAGCCGTTACGCCGGAACTGCAAGAACAGTTGTTAAGGCCTGCCTTTGAAGCCCTGAACAGGGGGCAGATTGACCATATCCGCATTTCCACCCGTCCTGATGCTATTAATGAGAATATTTTAGCCAAGTTATCAACATATGGTGTATCTATTATTGAACTTGGCGTTCAAAGCCTGGATGACGTGGTGCTGGCCCGGGCCAACCGCGGGCATACCAGCAGGGATGTGCTGAGGGCTGTGGCCCTGATCAAATCCTGGGGGTTCAATCTAGGATTGCAGATTATGGTGGGCTTGCCCGGTGACAACCGGGAAAAGGCGATTAACACAGGTAAGGAAATAATCGCCTTACATCCTGATTTTGTTAGGATTTATCCGTGTCTTGTTTTGCGGGACACGGAACTGGCCGAAAAATATCGACATGGTGATTACCGGCCCTGGTCCATTGAAGAAGCTGTAGAGGTTTGCAAAGACCTGTTAATCGGATTTGAAAAAGCATCTATCCCCGTTGTCCGCATCGGTCTTCAGCCAAGCGAGGAAATCAGTTGGTCGGGAGATGTCCTGGCCGGACCGTATCATCCCGCTTTCAGGGAATTGGTTGAATCAGCCGTAGCCCGGGAACAGATGATGCAGCTTCTTGCAAAGGCAGAAAAAAAGGTTGGCCGGGTACGGCAGGCATCATTCCTTGTACCGGCGACCGACCTGTCTATAGCAAAAGGCCAGAAAAACAGTAATATTGAATATTTCAGGCAGCAAAAGGGCCTTGATTCAATAACAGTAGGCGCCTTAGACAAAGGTGAGCGCGGTTTTATCTTGCTGACCCGCGCCAATGAACAAGAAGTAAATCTGGTTTCTACCAGGAAGACGATGGAAATTTAGTGTATATGCATTACCAATACTTCCGCCAGCATGTTCTCGGCCCAGGATGTGAAATAACCTGTACCTAGCAATTGATGACAATGATACAGGCATTTTTTTATGTATTCAGGTTTTTTCTTGTGCTGGTCATGGTACAACTGGGTCAGGTTGGCGTGAATCCAGGCCTGGTCTTCGCAGTTATCGGCCACTGCCAAAGCTTTTTGCAGCAGCTTTTCGGCGAAATCCCACTTACGGTCAGGGATAGCATTGGCAGCTGTTGTCCACAACAACTGGGCCGGACTTTTAACAGTAAAAATCAGGTCTTCACATGGTGGTACTTCCAGACATGGTGGTATATAGAACGAAATATGTCTTGAATAACGCACTAACATCTCTTTTTCCACCGGCGAAAGGGTAAAGTAAAACCCGAGCAGCCGGTATTTTTTGAGGGTAGAAAGCAGCTCCATGCAGTTACCTCCTTCAGGTTGGAATAAGTTTAACATTCCCGATTACTGAAGAAATATGCCAATTTGGCTCCTGGGGGGAAATAAATGCAGGAAAAGGATTTGAACAGAATTAAAAAGGCTTCGCTGGCGCGAAGCGCCAAGTTAGCCTTTTTTATACCGCAGGCGTCGTTATACTTTTCTATGGTGTAAAAAAGTTTTATAAACTCGTTATGCCCGCCTTTAAAATAATCAGCAAAAGGATGCAGCAGGATTACTGTGACGCTTTTCCTTTATTAAATGAGAAAAAAAGGTAAATTCCCCTTTGATATAGAAATAATAATTTTTTTAGAGACATTAAAACAGGGAGGACTCAAGGTTGTATTTAAAGCGTCTGGAAATTCAGGGTTTCAAATCCCTGGCCGATAAAATTGAATTGCAGTTCAACCCGGGGGTTACCGGTGTGGTTGGACCCAACGGTAGCGGCAAAAGCAATATTTCCGATGCTATCCGTTGGGTGCTGGGCGAACAAAGCGCCAAAACACTGCGGGGCGCCAAAATGGAAGACATTATTTTTTCCGGTAGTGCTTCGCGGCGCCCGGTGGGGATGGCGGAAGTTTCCCTGACCCTTGATAATTCCAGCGGCAGGTTCCCCCTTGATTATTCCGAGGTAACCGTTACCAGGCGCGTGTTCAGGTCAGGGGAGAGCGAGTACATAATCAACAAGTCCCCCTGCCGCCTGCGGGATATTCATGAGCTGTTCATGGACACCGGGATAGGGCGTGAGGGTTATTCCATTATAGGGCAGGGCAAAATTGACGAAATACTTAACGCCAAATCAGAGGACCGCCGGCAGCTTATCGAAGAGGCCGCGGGAATTGTCAAATATAAGAACCGGAAAATACAGGCAGCCAAAAAGCTTGCCGATACGGAACAGAACCTGCTACGGATAAGCGACATCATCGGTGAACTTTCAGCCCAGGTAGGACCGTTGGAGGAACAGGCCGCAACAGCGGAAGAGTACCTTAACTACAAAGATGAATTAAACAAACTGGAAATTAACCTTTTTGTCCACCAGTTAGAAGAAGTAGGGGACAAACTTACAGAGATAAATACAGACCTGAACGAAAAAAAACAGGCGGCCGTTACGGTTGAAACCGATCTCAGGATTGCGGAGGCAAAGGCAGAAGAACTGAAACTAAAAGTAAGCAAGCTCGACGAGGAGATAGCCGGAGTCCAGCAGGCGGTATTTGAACTTTCCAGTGCCGCGGAAAAAAACGAAGCCGCCGTTAAAGTGGCGGAAGAGCGTAAACGGAGCCTGGGTCGGGACAGGGACCGGCTGACAGCGGAATTGGCGGACATACAACGGCGCATTGATAATGTAAAGGACCAGTATGCAGGTGAAGAGGAAGCCCTGGCCAAACTCCGGCAGGATATCTCCGCCGTCCGGGAGGAACTGGCCGTTCAGGAATCCGGCCTGGCAGAAGTTGATGCCCACCTGGCCGAAGGTGAAACCGGAATTGAAACCGGTAAAGGGGACATCTTTGAAATTCTCCATGAAACAGCTGCTGTGCGTAATGAACTGAGCAACCTCGA
>JBMOPI010000079.1:0-9745 GCA_049324975.1 Bacillota bacterium | reverse complement strand
ACTTCCGGCTGCCGCTGCTTGAGAATGACCGGCTGAAGGGCTATCCCAGGATTTATGCCCTGGCCCTGGAGCTGGTCGCCCATACTGACGGCATGATTGATGAAAAAACCCTGGTGAACTTCGTCAGGGCTTACCAGACCCGGCAGCCGCTGTCCATGGGCGAACTGTGGGCCATGGCAGCGATGCTCAGGATTGCGCTGATTGAAAAGATCAGCCATATTTGTGATGAACTGAGGGTTTATAATCAACAGAGGCATGAGGCTGAAAGGTTGGCAGACCTCATTGCCGGCGTTTTCCGCAAAGGTGAGCATGAGGCGCAGCAGGCTATCAATGAGATGATAGGGGGCAGACCTGACATCAGCCCCGCTTTCATTGAACTCCTGGTACAGATATTGAGGAAAAAAGGGAGCCGGACCGCATCACTGGTTGGCTATATTGATGAGAAACTGGCGGAAAAGGGGTCAACCCTGGAAAAGCTGGTCAGCCTGGAGCACCAAACGCAGGCAGCCAGGCAGGTTTCCATCGGTAATGCCATCACCAGCCTGCGGATGATTGCGGCTGTTGACTGGAGCGAAATTTTTGAATCCTTAAGCCACGTTGAAGGGATCCTGCGGCAGGATCCCAGCGGTTACTACAGCCGGATGGATTTTGAATCCAGGGACCATTACCGGCATGTGATAGAAAAAATCTCGCGGTTTTATAATGTTTCGGAGATTGAGGTGGCGCGCAAAGCTTTGAGCTGTGCGCAGGGGGCAGCGGCGGAAGATGACCGGGACCCGGTACGGCATATCGGCTATTACCTGATCAGCACCGGCAGAAAAAACCTGGAGCGGCAAATCGGCGTCAAACCAAGGGGATTTAAAGCAACCCTCAGTTTTTTGAAAGGGTACCCCCAGCTGGTTTATTTCGGTTCCATTGCCTTGCTTACGCTGGTCATAATGGCTTTTTTCGTGGGGTATGCAGTCAGCCAGGGTGTGACCTCCCCTCTGTTGTTGGCTTTAACCGGGCTTATCCTGTTAATGCCTGTCAGTGACATTGCCATAAATACAGTGAATTTTGCCGTCAGCCGGATTTACTCACCGGCTGTGCTGCCTAAATTGGAGCTGAGTACAGGTATTGCCGGGGAAAACAGCACCATGGTAATCATCCCGACCCTCCTGCCTGATAAAAAGAGGGTGCAGGAACTCTTAGGGAAGCTGGAGATATATTACCTGGCTAACAGAGAGGAGCATCTTTACTTTGCCCTGGTGGGCGATTTTAAGGACGCAGATTCCCCGGAAACGGCCGGTGACCGCGGGGTTATTGACGCCGCATTAAAGGGTGTCAGTGAATTAAACCGGCGTTATGCCAAAGACAGGACAATTTTTTACTATTTTCACCGGCAGCGGCGGTACAATGAAGCCCAGCGCCAGTGGATGGGGTGGGAACGGAAGAGGGGGGCGATCATTGAGTTTAACGACCTGCTGCGGGGGTCCCGGGATACCGGATTTACCATCCTCAGCAGTGAGCAGGCGGAGCTGCCTGCCGTTAAGTATGTGATCACCCTTGACGCCGACACAAACCTGCCCATGGGCGCGGCCAGGCGGCTGATCGGGACCATGGCCCACCCTTTGAACAGGCCGGTTACCGACCGGGAAAAAGGGGTGGTGGTCAAAGGGCACGGGATCCTGCAGCCGCGGATTGGGGTAAGCCTGGACAGTGCCGGCAGGACCCCCTTTTCCAGGGTTTTTGCCGGACAGGGGGGGATCGACCCTTATACCACGGCTGTTTCCGATGTTTACCAGGACCTCTTCAGGGAAGGGATTTTTACCGGGAAGGGTATTTATGAACTGGATACCTTCCAGAGTCTGCTTAAAGATGCTATCCCCGAAAACAGTGTGTTAAGCCATGACCTGCTGGAAGGGAGTTATCTGCGGGCCGGCCTGGTTACCGACATTGAACTCATCGACGGCTATCCCGCCCGTTATAATTCCTTTTCCATGCGGCTGCACCGCTGGGTCAGGGGGGACTGGCAGCTTATCCCGTGGCTTCTCGCAAGGGTAAAAGACAGGCAGGGGCAATGGCGGAAAAACCCCCTCCCGGCCCTGGCCAAATGGAAGATCATCGACAACCTCAGGAGGAGCCTGTTAAACCCGGCTTTGTTCCTTTTGGTCGCCCTGGGTTTTGCCGTCCTGCCCGGCAGCAGCCTGGTCTGGCTGGGGTTGGCGGTCCTTACCGTAGCCTTTCCGGTGCTGACTTATCTGACCGGAGGCCTGCTGGCCAGGCGTTACTACCTGATGGAGGGGACAAAGGCCCAGACGGTGATCACGGGGGCCAGGTCCGGCATTTTCCAGGCCGCCCTGCAGTTTATATTTATAGCTTACCAGGCTTATCTGATGACTGACGCTGTCGTCAGGACCCTGGCCCGGGTTTTGGTGACCAGGAAGAATTTATTGGAGTGGGTCCCGGCCGCCGACCTGGAGGCCCTGCTAAAAAACGACGCCGGCACATTTTATAGAAAAATGATGATTTCCCCATTATTGGGGTTTTTGGTGCTGGGCTTGGCGGTCCCGGGACCCAATACTGTTTTTGAGGTTGCAATGGCGGCGCTGGTTTCAGGTTTATGGGCCGCCGCGCCTTACACAGCCTACCGGGTTAGCCGGGAACGGGTGCAAAAGAGTAACCCGCTGGATGAAAAAGAACTCCTGGAACTGCGCCGGCTGGCGAGGAAAACCTGGGCTTATTTTGAAGACATGGTCACGGCCGAGGACCATTACCTGCCGCCGGACAATTACCAGGTCGACCCGCCTAACGGGAAAGCCCGCCGGACCTCGCCGACCAACATCGGTCTGGCGCTGGTTTCCACCCTGGCCGCCCGGGATTTCGGCTATCTCGGCACCGTTGAAATGCTGGCAAGGCTTGACGCCACCCTGTCCACTGTGGAAAAAATGGAGAAGTGGGAGGGGCACCTGTATAACTGGTACGACACAGCAAGCCTCAGGGTTCTAAGGCCCAGGTATGTTTCCACCGTTGACAGCGGCAACCTGGTAGGTTATCTGGTGGTGGTGGAAGAAGGGTTAAAAGAGTACCTCAACAAGCCCCTGGCAGACCCGGTTTTTGCCCGGGGGCTGCTGGACACGGTCAGGATTTTTAATGAAGGGCTTGATGACCCGGAACAGGCCATTGACCCCGGGGCGCTGGAGGAATACCTGGCCTCGGGCGGGGAACCTACCCGGAGTTGGCCGGAAGTACTGGACGGCATTGCGGCCGGGCTGGGCGAAAAGGCCCCGGATTCACCGTGGGGCCGGAAACTCCTGGCCATGATTGATGATTTCAAAAAGGAAACAGGCGCTTCCCATGAAAGTATCCATGAAAAGGGCAGGGATTTATTAAAAAGGATCCGGTCATTGATTGAAAACACCCGGTTCACGCCGTTATTTGACCCGAAAAGACAGCTTTTTTCTATCGGGTATAACGTTGAAGACGGGATGCTGACCAGGTCTTACTATGACCTGCTGGCTTCAGAAGCCAGGCTGGCCAGCTACATCGCCGTCGCCCGGGGGGAAGTGGACAAAAAACACTGGTTCCGGCTGGGCCGCAAGCTTACCCGGGTGGATGGCCACAAAGGCCTGGTTTCCTGGGCCGGCACCATGTTTGAATATTTCATGCCCCTGCTGGTGATGCGGAATTTTGAAAATTCCCTGCTGGATGCGACTTACACCTTTGCCGTGCAGGCGCAGAAAAAATACGGGCAGAAAAGGCAGATCCCCTGGGGTATTTCAGAATCGGCCTATTATGCCTTTGACATCGACTTAAATTATCAGTATAAGACCTTTGGTGTGCCTGAAATGGGGTTCAAACGGGGACTGGGCAATGAACTGGTGGTGGCCCCCTATGCCACAGTGCTGGCCCTGACCACCGATCCCAAGGGGGCCGCAGAAAATATTTTAAGGCTGAAAACAGAGGGGATGGACGGGGATTACGGCCTGTATGAGTCTATCGATTATACCCCGGCCAGGAAAGCCCTCCGGGGCCAAAGCTCCGTGATCAGGAATTTCATGGTCCACCACCAGGGCATGAGCATGCTGGCGTTAAATAATTTTTTTCATGACAATATCATGCAGAAGCGCTTCCATGCCAATCCGGTGATCAGGTCGGCCGAACTGCTCCTGCAGGAGCGGATGCCCTTTAATGTCGGGATCATCAAAGAGCATAAGGAAGAATATCATCCCTTTAAAAGAAAACTGCAGGATGAACCGGAAGTGGTCAGGAAATATGGGGTCCCGGCGGCAGAGCTGCCCCATGTCCACCTGCTTTCCAACGGAAGTTACTCGGTCATGGTAACCGACGGCGGCTCGGGCTACAGCAGGCATAACGACATGGCTGTGGCCAGGTGGCGGGAGGGCCTGCGGGGGAATAACACGGGGTTCTTTGTCTATATCCAGAACATCAACGCCAATAATGTATGGTCTGCCACTTATGAACCGTACAATTATGTCCCTGAGGAATACAGGGTGATTTTTTCACCGGATAAGGCGGAGTTTATCAGGATCGACGGCAATATTGAAACCCATACGCAGATTGTGGTTTCACCTGAAGACAGCGCCGAGATCAGAAAAGTGACCCTGACCAACAGCAGCCGGCATCACCGGGTTGTGGAAGTAACCAGCTACCTGGAAGCGGTGCTGGCCCACCCGGATGCTGATCTGGCCCATCCGGCCTTCAGCAACCTTTTTGTAACCACGGAATATGTCCCGCAATACGACTGCCTGCTGGCTGTGCGGCGGCCGCGGGGCGCGGGGGAAAAACCGGTATTTGCCCTGCATACTGTTGCTGTTGAAGGGGAGGTCATCGGGGACCTGCAGTTCGAAACGGACCGGGCCAGGTTCATCGGCCGCAACCGGGGGCTGCACAACCCCCTGGCCATGGATGTTGACCAGCCTTTGTCCAATACCGCGGGGGCTGTCCTCGACCCCATCATGAGTTTAAGGCGCAGGGTCAGAATCGGGCCGGGGCACTCAGTGCGGATATCATATACCCTGGGGACGGCCGGCAGCCGGCACGACGCCCTCAAGCTGGCTGACAAGTACCGGGACCCCAAGGCAGTGGAGCGGGCCTTTGAACTGGCCTGGAACCGCAGCAGGATCGAAGCGGGTTACCTGGATATTGCAGCCGGGGACATGGAGGTTTACCAGGACATGGTGCCCTCCATCCTGTTCCCGGGACCGGCCAGGCGCAGGTACGAGGAGTTTATCCTCAGGAACAGGAAGGGTCAGACCTGCCTATGGCCTTTTGGGATTTCGGGGGACATCCCGGTGGTTTTGGTAAGGATCAATCACACGGAACAGATTGAGATGGCCCATAAACTCCTGAAGGCCCATGAATTCTGGCGGATGAAAGGTCTGAAGGCGGACCTGGTTTTCCTGGCCGAGGATGAGGGAGGCTACGTCCAGCCGCTGCAGGACAGGATCAGGGAAGCAATTATTACCAGCCATGCCCGGGACATGATGAGCCGGACGGGCGGGGTTTACCTGCTTAACGCCAATTTAATGGCCGAAGAAGACAAGGTCCTTCTTTACGCTGCCGCCAGAATAATCCTTAATGGCGACGGCGGGCCTATTGAAGAACAGTTGAGGTGGGAAGAAAAACCGGCGGCAGTGCCGGCATTGGCAGCCCAGGCAGCTCAGGCGGCCCCGGCGGCCCCGGCGGCTCAACCGGACCTGGCTGTCCCGAAGTCCGACCCTGCGCAGCTGTTGTTCTATAACGGTACCGGGGGCTTCAGTCAGGATGGCAGGGAATATGTGATCCACCTCAGGGAGGGGCAGCATACCCCGGCCCCCTGGATCAACGTCATTGCCAACCCCGGTTTCGGCTTTAACATCACAGAGACCGGGGCGGGCTATACCTGGGCGGAAAACAGCCGGGAAAACAAGCTGACCCCCTGGTATAACGACCCTGTGACAGACCCGCCGGGGGAAGTGTTTTACCTCCGGGACGAACAGGCCGGGGATTACTGGACCATCACCTCCATGCCGGTGCCGGAACGGGAGGATTATATCGTCCGGCATGGCAAAGGTTATACAACCTTTGAGCATACCAGCCATGGCATTGAGCAGGGATTAACAGAGTTTGTCCCCCTGGAAGACCCGGTGAAGATCAGCCTTGTCAGGCTCAGGAACCTGTCCGGGGTCCCCAGGGAAATATCTGTGACTTTTTATATGCGCCCGATACTCGGGGTTAATGAAAAGGTCAACGCCCAATACATCACTACCCGGAGTTACGGTGACAGAGGGACCCTGGTGATCACCAACGCCTATAACTGTGATTTCCCGGGGCGGATTGCCTTTATTGACACCTCCGAAACCGACCGGACCCTGACCGGGGACGGCAGCGAGTTCATCGGTCTTGACGGCAGCCTGGAGCGTCCCGCAGCCATGGAGCGGGAAAGGCTCTCCGGCACGGTGGGCGCGGGCCTGGTGCCCTGTGGGGCGATGCAGGTGAAATTAACCCTGGGACCGGGGGAAACCGGAGAAGTAGTTTTCCTCCTCGGCCAGGGCCGGGACCTGCAGGAAGTATCGGCGATTACGGATAAATACGGCAATGCGGCCGCTGCCCGGGCGGAACTGGCCAGGGTTAAGGCTTTCTGGTCTGAAAAGCTGGGGGTAATCCAGGTGTCGACTCCTGATAAAGCCATGGATACCCTGTTAAACAGCTGGCTCCAGTACCAGGTGATTGCCTGCCGGTTATGGTCCAGGGCCGCTTTTTACCAGTCGGGCGGGGCCTATGGGTTCAGGGACCAGCTGCAGGACGTGATGGCGGTATCTTATACCTGGCCTGAGCTGACCAGGGACCAGATCCTGCTCCATGCGGCCCACCAGTTTGTGGAGGGCGATGTCCAGCACTGGTGGCACCCGGGGGTCAACAAAGGAATCCGTACCAGGTATTCCGATGATTTCCTGTGGCTGCCTTATGTGACGGCCGATTATATCCGGTGTACCGGCGATTGGTCCATCCTGGAGGAAACCGCCGGTTTCCTGGAGGATGAGCCCCTGCCTGTCCACGAAGATGAAAGGTACAACATCCCAAGGGTTTCGGAAGAAAAGGATACTGTTTATGTCCACTGCATCAGGGCCATTGAGAACGCCCTGAAGTTCGGTGAACACGGGCTTCCGCTGATGGGCTCGGGAGACTGGAACGACGGGATGAACAAAGTCGGCAGCGGAGGCAAAGGGGAAAGTGTCTGGTTGGCCTGGTTCCTTTACTCGGTGCTGCGGAAGTTTGTTCCGATATGTATGGACCGTAATGATGAACAAAGGGCGGAAAGATATTCGGTTATTGCTGAAGAGCTGGCCGGGGCTATTGAAAAGAACGCCTGGGACGGCAGCTGGTACCGGCGGGCATATTTTGATGACGGCACCCCGCTGGGGTCGGCAGAGAACACGGAATGTAAAATAGACGCCATCGCCCAGTCCTGGGCTGTGATATCAGGTGTCGGCAAGCCCAGCCGGGCGGAGGAAGCTATGCAGGCGGTAGACAATTACCTGGTCGACCGGGAAGCCGGCATCATCAAGCTGCTTACCCCTCCCTTCGGTGATGGTCACCTTGAACCCGGCTATATCAAGGGTTATGTCCCGGGAGTCAGGGAAAACGGGGGCCAGTATACCCATGCCGCCGTATGGGCAATTTTGGCCTTCGCTAAACTTGGTTATGGGGATAAGGCCGGGGAACTGTTCAGTTTGATCAACCCCATCAACCATGCCCTTACTCCCATGGACGCTATGCGGTATAAAACAGAACCGTACGTGGTGGCGGCCGATGTCTATGCGGTATACCCCAATGCGGGGCGCGGCGGCTGGTCCTGGTACACGGGCGCCGCCGGCTGGATGTATAGGGTAGGGACCGAGCATATCCTGGGGATTAAGAAAGCCGGTGACAAGCTTTATTTTGACCCCTGCATACCAAAAGACTGGCCGGAGTTCCAGGTACAGTACCGGCTGGCTCAGACCCTGTACCGGATTTACGTCCGGAACCCTGAAAGGGTGAATAAGGGTGTGAAAAAGGTGGTCATCAACGGGCAGGAAGTCCCTGAAGGTTATATTTCCCTGGTGGATGACGGTAAAGGACATAAGGTGGAAGTTATCATGGGCAAGCCGGGAGAAAGATAGTTATGGGCATTTGACAAAAACCCGGCAATGGGTTACTATAATAAATAGCATATGCCCAAAATTATTCGGGGAGGTGGTGTTATCCCAAGACCAAGGAAATGGAGAATAGTTGAATTTATCCCGGAAGACCTGCATTTCGTCCCCCATGGGAGGCGCCGGTGCCAACTGGAAGAAGAAGTCCTGAAGGTCGAGGAAATTGAAGCTGTAAGGCTTAAGGACCTGGTTGGACTGAACCAGGATGAATGCGCGGAGCGGATGCAGGTGTCAAGACAGACATTCCAGAGAATACTTACCGACGCCCGCATTAAAATCGCCAGGGCCCTGATAGAGGGCAGGGCGATCAGGGCAGCCGGCGGCGATTTTACCCGGCATGTCTGCAGGGTACACTGTCCCAGGTGCAACAAAGACTGGGAGGAGAGTTACGAGAAATTCAAAACTGAGAGAAACGACTACAGATGTCCAAAGTGCGGCTCAGGGGATATAACCTGCTGCGGCCGGAAAAAAGGAGGTTCCTGTAAAAATGAAAATTGCCATCCCTAACAACAATGGCGAGGTAAATCAACATTTTGGCCAGAGCACAAGTTTTGCGGTCATTGAGATCGGCAACAACAACCAGATTGTTAATATTGACGAAGTTTCGTCCACGGCCCTCCGGCATGCCCATGAGGGACTTGCTGAATTACTTAAGGGTCAAGGCGTTGACGTGGTCATCGTCGGCGGCATTGGCAAGGGCGCCCTTGACGCCCTCGAAGCCCAGGGCTTAAAGGTGCTGTTTGGGGCCTCGGGTCCGGTGAAGGAAGTGGCCGGAACCTTTGCCCGGGGGGAATTTGTATCCCAAAGAAGGGTCTGCCATCACCACGGGGGGCATCATCACCATCACCATCACAACCATAATGGTTGTTCCCACAGCTAATCTGTTACCGGAGCGCACCCCTTTCCCTGATTCGGGAAGGGGTGTTTTTTATTCGCTTTTCCGTTGTATAATAAAAACGGACGTAAAAAGCACAGGAGGAATTGTATGCAGTGGCACCGGAAAAGTGTTAATGAGGTAATGGAAGACCTGAACACTTCCATAAGCGGCTTACCTTCCGGAGCCGCGCAGGAAAGGCTTAAGGAATACGGCCCCAATGAGTTGCAGGAAAAGGAAAAGCGGCCGTTAATATTCATGTTCCTGGACCAGTTCAGGGACTTCATGATCCTGGTCCTCATCGCCGCCGCGGTGATTTCGGGAGCCCTGGGTGAAATTACCGACACCATTGTGATTATAGTTATCGTCGTACTCAATGCCGTGATAGGGTTTGTCCAGAAATACAGGGCGGAGAAGGCCATGGAAGCCTTAAAAAAAATGGCGGCCCCCACGGCCCTGGCGCTGAGGGACGGTGCGCCGGCCAGGATCCCCGCCGGGGAACTGGTCCCGGGGGATGTGGTCATCCTGGAGGCCGGCAACGTTGTCCCGGCGGATCTAAGGCTTACGGAAACCGCCCAGCTTAAAATTGACGAAGCGGCCCTGACGGGCGAGTCGGTGCCGGTGGAAAAACATACGGCAGCGCTGGATGAAGACCACCTGTCCGTCGGTGACAGGAAGAACATGGCCTTTAAAG
>JBMOPI010000078.1:0-9762 GCA_049324975.1 Bacillota bacterium | reverse complement strand
TCCCCTTTATTCAGCGGTGAAATCAAAGGTACAGGCCCCAGGTACTGTCCTTCTATTGAAGATAAGGTAGTTCGTTTTGCGGATAAGCCCAATCACCAGGTTTTCCTGGAGCCCGAAGGGCTGGACACGGAAGAGATGTATGTCCAGGGTTTTTCCACCAGCCTGCCGGAGGATGTGCAGATTAAGATGCTGCGCACCCTGCCCGGCCTGGAAAAAGTGGAGATGATGCGCAGCGGTTATGCCATAGAATATGATTACATAGTGCCGACTCAACTAAAACTCTCCCTTGAAACAAAGATGATTAAAGGCCTGTTTTCCGCAGGGCAGATTAACGGTACTTCCGGTTATGAGGAAGCAGCGGCCCAGGGGATCGTCGCCGGGATCAATGCGGCGCTTTTTATACAGGAAAAGGGACCGATGAACATTAAACGTTCTGAGGGCTATATCGGCGTGCTTATTGACGACCTGGTAACCAAGGGGACCAATGAGCCTTACCGGATTATGACCTCCCGGGCCGAGTACCGGCTGCTGCTCCGCCAGGACAATGCCGACCTGCGTCTGACGGAAAAAGGATACCGGGTAGGGTTGGTGACGCCGGAGAGATATCGCCGGTTTGAAGAAAAGCGGAAAATGATTGAGGGGGAAAAGTCTAGGCTGGGTACAGTTACCCTGCCCCCTGCCCCTCAGGTACAGAACGGGTTAAAAGAACTTGGCAGCACGGAAATAAAGCAGGCCCTGCCGCTTTTGGAACTGCTGCGCCGGCCGGAAGTCAGTTACTGCGCATTGGCCGCCATGGCCGGGGACTTCCCTGACCTGCCGGAAGAAGTGGTGGAACAGGTAGAAGTACAAATTAAATACGAGGGCTACATAAAAAAACAGCTGGCCCAGGTAGAGCGATTCGCAAAATTAGAGGAGAAAAAGATACCGGACTGGGTTGATTACAGTGAAATAAAGGGATTAGCCACCGAAGCCAGACAAAAACTGACAGCTTTAAGACCGTCTTCTATCGGACAGGCATCCCGTATATCAGGAGTATCACCGGCAGATATTTCTATTTTGCTGGTGTACCTTGAGCAAAAAAGGCGTCAGGGGCGGTAAAAGAAAAATGCAGTTAAACTTTAAATATACAATGTCCGAAGGGGCCCGGGAAATGGGTCTTGAGCTTACAGCAGAGCAGTTGAAAGCCTTTATTTGTTACAAAGATTTACTGCTGGCGTGGAATAAAAAAATGAACCTCACGGCCATTGTTGAAGAACAGCAGGTGGCGGTGAAACACTTCCTGGACAGCCTGGCGCTTTTAGGTAAACTTGATGTAAAAGTACACCGGAGAATGCTTGATGTGGGCACCGGGGCCGGATTTCCGGGCATTCCTGTCAAAGTCTGCTGCCCCTGGATAAATGTAGTGTTACTTGATTCTCTAAAAAAGCGGGTCCTGTTTTTGGAAGAAGTAATCAGGCAGTTGGAGCTGACCGGCATTGAAGCAGTCCACGGCCGGGCTGAGGAAAAAGGCCGGGACGGGGATTTCAGGGAGGTCTTCGACCTGGTGGTAGCCAGGGCGGTGGCTAACCTGGGAGTACTGGCAGAGTACTGCCTGCCCTTTGTAAAAAGGGATGGCTTATTTGTTGCATTTAAGGGCCCGGAAGTTGCAGAAGAACTTGAAGCTTCCGGGAACGCCCTGGAAATACTGGGCGGTTCGCTGGAAGCGGTTCATCAGGTAAAACTGCCCTTTGCCGGTGGTGACCGGTCATTGGTCATTATCCGCAAAACCCGGCCGACGCCGGAGAAATATCCTCGCAAGCCGGGGATGCCGGAGAAGAAACCATTAGGATAGGACGGGAACATATGTTCCCGTCCTAAATTTTTCTGTAATGCCGGTCTAAAAAATTTTCGGTATAATTTGTTCTATATTTTGCTGCGCCGTAATATAGAGGGAGTAAGCGCCCTATATGGCCGTGTGGAAGAAATTAACAGGGAACAGCGGCATTTTTACTAAAAATTAAAAATAAAAATGATTTTTTCTTAAACATCCAGGAAGGAACTGTTGGTAAAACGTTGAATAGATTTCTTAAACAAGGGTTCCGGAAGGATGAAGGATAATGGGAAAAATAATGGCAGTCGCCAATCAAAAAGGCGGTGTGGCCAAGACCACGACGGCTGTTAACCTGGCGGCCTGTCTTGCGGCGGCGGGCAGGAGAATATTGTTGGTGGATATCGACCCCCAGGGTAACGCCACCAGCGGTCTGGGCCTTGACAAGGAAAGCCTGGAGCATTGTATTTACGATGTCCTGATCAATAATTTGCCGGTGGACACGATAACCCGGAGCACAGAGATTGAAGGGTTGTCCGTGGTGCCGGCTACAATTCAGCTGGCCGGAGCCGAAATTGAACTGGTCACCGCCATTTCGCGGGAAGTAAAACTTAAAAAAGCCCTTACGGCTGTCAGGGACAGTTACGATTTTATGATTATTGATTGTCCGCCATCCCTGGGACTTCTGACATTAAATGCATTGACAGCGGCAGATTCCATTATAATTCCTATTCAATGTGAATATTACGCCCTTGAAGGGTTGGGCCAACTGATGAATACCGTTGAACTGGTCCGCAAGCACTTAAACCCTGCTTTGGAGATTGAAGGGGTTTTGCTCACTATGTTTGATGCCCGGACGAACCTCTCGATTCAGGTGGTAGACGAAGTCAAGAATTATTTTAAAAATAAAGTTTACGCAACCATCATTCCCCGCAATGTAAGGCTAAGTGAGGCGCCAAGCCATGGCAAACCAATAATACTGTATGATGCCCGGTCCCGTGGGGCGGAGGTTTATCAGGAACTGGCAAAGGAAGTGCTTGACAATGATTAAAAAGGGACTGGGTCGCGGGCTGCAGGCCCTCATTCCGACTAAAGAGGAAGGAAAAACCGAAGGCTCTGTAATGGAGATAGACATTTCCCTGATAAATGTTAATGAAAAGCAGCCGCGAAAATTTTTCAGCGAGGAAAAACTGGTTGAACTGGCGGCATCAATAAAAGAACACGGCGTGGTACAGCCTATCGTAGTGAGGCCAATCGGTGCCGGCGGTTACGAATTGGTTGCCGGCGAGCGCCGGTGGCGGGCCTGCAGGAAATTGGGGATTAAAAGGATTCCGGCGGTTGTAAAGGATGTATCTGAACGGGAAATGGCTGAAATCGCCCTGATAGAGAATATCCAGAGAGAAGACCTGAACCCGGTGGAAGAAGCTGTAGCCTATAAAACATTGATAGAAGAACACGGCCTGACCCAGGAGGAGTTATCGTCAAGAGTCGGCAAAAGCCGGCCATTTATCGCCAACACGGTAAGGCTCCTGAACCTCCCTGCGGATATACTGGAGATGGTGAGGGAGAACCGGCTCTCCGCCGGGCATGCCCGCGCGCTGCTCGGCTTAACCAGCAAAAAGGAGCAGGTTGAGCTCGCAAAACAGATTGCCGCCAGAGGCCTGTCCGTACGGCAAACCGAACAGGCCATTAAAAAAGGCCTGCATGCAACAACGCACAAAAAAGCGGCCCCCCGCCCGGAACCTATTTTATCAGCGGTAGAAGAAAAACTCCGCAACAAGTTTAGTACCCAGGTTAAAATAAGGGCAGGAAAAAAAGCAGGAAAAATTGAGATCGATTATTATGACCAGGGAGACCTGGAGCGGATCGTGGATATTTTGCTGGAAAATGAAGAGCTATAATGTTTCACGTGAAACAACGAACAGGAAAAAAGGAAATGTTTCACGTGAAACATTTCCTTTTATACCCCGGGAAAGTATAGTACGCCTGCGGCATAAAAAAGGCTGACTCGGCGCTTCGCGCCAGCGAAGCCTTATTAATGCTACCTGCAGAAAAAAGCCATTGCGGGTTGTCCCACGAAAGGCAAGGATGATGAAAATGTATTTTGATGAAAACTTAACTGATGAACTGTTGGCTGAACTCCGTACGCCTGACCGGCAGGAAGTTAGAGCTATTTTGGATAAGGCGCGTGAGGGCCGGGGGTTGGATCTGGCGGAAACCGGGAAGCTTCTGGTTGTTGAAAATGAAGATGACCTGGCAGAGATGATAAAAACTGCCGGAGAAGTCAAACGGTTAATTTATGGCAACAGAATTGTGCTTTTTGCTCCGCTGTATTTGTCCAACAGCTGTGTTAACAACTGCCTTTACTGCGGTTACCGCAAAGATAATCTTCAGTTGGCAAGGAAAAACCTAAGCCGTGAGGAAGTGCTGGGTGAGGCCGGTGCGCTGGCCGGACAGGGGCACAAACGGGTCCTTTTGGTTTGCGGGGAAAGCCCGGGGCCATGGGTCCTGGAAGGCTTATGCGGAATAATCCGGGAGATATACAGCACCCTTGATATCAGACGGATTAATGTGAACATTGCCCCGCTGTCCGAAGAAGAGTTTAAGATGCTGAAGGATTCCGGTATTGGCACCTACCAGTTGTTTCAGGAAACTTACCACCGGCCCAGCTATAATTATTTTCATCCGACCGGCCCTAAAGCGGATTACTACTGGCGCATATCGGCCTTTGATCGGGCGATGCGGGCCGGCATCGATGATGTGGGGCTGGGTGTTTTGTTGGGGCTGTATAACTACCGGTATGAGGTGCTGGCCCTGCTGCAGCATGCATTATATTTGGAAAACATGTACGGGGCAGGGCCGCATACGGTATCCGTCCCCCGTCTGCAACCGGCTCCGGGGGCTGTTGTGCGTGAATATCCCTGGCGCCTGTCGGACAGGGATTTTAAGAAGGTTGTTGCCGTCCTGCGCCTGGCTCTGCCTTATACAGGGATTATTTTGTCGACCCGGGAGCCTGTAGCCCTCAGAAATGAGCTCTTGCACATTGGGGTGTCCCAGATCAGCGCCGGGTCCAGCACGGCGCCAGGCGGCTACCTGAAGCCCGGTGATGAAGCGGTGCAGTTTACCGTGGCGGATTACCGGACCCTGGACGAGGTGGTCAGGTGCATCTGTGAAGCCGGCTACTTGCCCAGCTTTTGCACTGCCTGCTACCGGCGGGAACGGACCGGGGAGAAGTTCATGGAACTGGCGAAAACCGGCGAAATCAAAGGTCTTTGCCAGCCTAATGCCCTGCTGACCTTTAAGGAGAACCTGCTTGACTTTGCCAGCGCGGCAACCAGGCAGGCAGGGGAAGCTTTGATTAACGATGCCCTGCTGGAGATGGACCTGCCGGTAAGGAATACGGTGAAGGATAAACTTAACCGGATTAGCCGCGGCGACAGGGACCTGTATTTTTAACACCGCAGGAAAGGATAAACGCGCCTGCGGTATAAAAAAGGCTAACGCCGGCGCTTCGCGCCAACGAAGCCTTTTTAAGGGGTGAGGCCATGGTGGCAGAGGAGAAGCTTCTAGTTATCTGTACATCAACGACCGATATGCTGCGGGCCGACCGGTTAATGCGGGACCGGGGGATACCCTTCCAACCGGTCCCGGTGCCCGGTGAACTAGGTTCGGTCTGCACCACGGCCCTGGAGATAGACGCTGCCCGGGCAGCATCGGTAGCCGGTCTGCTGCAAGAAAGCCGGGTCAGTGTGGCCGCTATAGCGCGGGCTCCGCAGAGCCATTTATCCGGGTTGTTGGAAAAACTAAATGAAAAGAGGCTGTCCCTTAGCTTTAGACAGGTAATGGAGAAGCTTCAGACAGGCGAGCCCCTAGACCGGGAGGATATTATTGTCCTGCTGCGGGTTGAGGATGACAGTGATGTGGCAGCGCTGTTTAAGGCCGGCGACCTGATGAGAAAAAGGATCGTCGGCGATACGGTGGATGTCCGGGCCTGTCTGGAATTTTCCAACCACTGCCGGAAAAACTGTCTCTATTGTGGGCTGCGCCGGGATAACACAAGACAGGCGCGGTACCGGATGAGCGCGGAGGAAATACTGGCGGTGGCCCTAAAGGTGCATGACGCCGGGATAAAGACCCTTATCCTGCAGTCCGGGGAGGACCCCTGTTTTTCGGCGACGGACATCTGCAGTTTAATCAGGGAGATTAAAAAACGGACAGGAATGCGCATAACCCTCAGTATCGGTGAGCGGACCAGGGAGGAATACGCGGCTTTCCGGGATGCCGGCGCCAATAACTATCTTCTTAAGATTGAAACGGCCAATAAAAAGCTTTTTTCTTATCTGCATCCCGGTGACCGGTGGGAAGTTCGGGACGAGCATGCCGGGTGGCTGAAGGAGTTGGGCTACATTACCGGGTCCGGCAATATTGTCGGGCTGCCGGGTCAGACTCTTGAAGACCTGGCGGACGATATTTGTTATTTCCGGGATGCGGGTGTACATATGCTGGGTATCGGCCCGTTTATTCCGGCGCCGGATACCCCCCTGGCGGTATATCCGCCGGGGACGGCGCTTTTAACCTGGAAAGTCATAGCGGCGGCGCGGCTGGCTGTCAGGAACGTTTTTATCCCATCCACTACCGCCCTGGCCACCCTGGACCGGACAGCACAGCAAAAGGGCCTGGCTGTAGGGGCGAACACCGTAATGATCATTGTCACGCCGGAAAAATATCGGGATAACTACCGGATCTACCCGAATAAACTGGCTGTGGACTTAAAATGGACTATGGAAATGATTGGCCGGTTAAACAGGAAACCGCCTGCCGGTATAAAAAAGGGATGCATTTAGGGGATACTATGTTAGAAGGACAGGAACTATTGGGAAAACTGGAAGGAGCCGAAGATGATATATCTTGACAATGCTGCCACCACCTGGCCGAAACCGGAGACCGTCCCCGAGGCTATGGTCTCATGTATGCGGGATGCCGGGGCCAATCCCGGGCGGGGGGGCCACCGGATGTCCCTGGCAGCGGGGCGGATCATTCTTGAGACAAGGGAGCTGGCAGCCGGCCTGATCAACGCCGGAAACCCGGTACAGGTCGTTTTTACCGGTAATGCTACCGAGGCGTTAAACCTGGCCTTAAAAGGCGTGCTGCGGCCCGGTGATCACATTGTCACCAGCTCCATGGAACATAACTCCGTAATGAGGCCTATACAGTCATTGGGTGCGTTGGGCGTGGAAGCAACCGTGGTGCCCTGTAGCGCGGATGGATACCTGGAGCCTGGTGACCTGCGGGCGGCCATAAAAAAGAATACCAGGATGATTGCTTTGATTCATGCTTCCAATGTTACGGGGACGATTATGCCGGTGGAGGAAGTCGGTATACTGGCCCGGGAACGGGGGCTGGTTTATCTTGTTGACGCCGCTCAGACCATAGGGTACCTCGACATCGATGTACAGCGGATGAACATTGACCTGTTGGCGTTTCCCGGCCACAAGAGTCTGTATGGGCCTCAGGGTACGGGCGGGCTCTATATCCGGGAGGGGCTTAACCTTGCCCCGATTATGGAAGGCGGCACCGGCAGCGGCTCCGAGTCGCTGACTCAGCCGGAGGCCATGCCTGACCGTTACGAGAGCGGTACGCCCAACACCGTTGGCCTGGCGGGATTGGGTGCGGGGATTAAATATATTAATGAACAGGGCCTGGAGAAGATCCGGAACCACGGTCAGGACCTGTTGGCCCGACTCACAGAGGGTTTGCGCCAGATACCGGGGGTCACGGTTTACGGACCCGGGCAGCCTGACCGGCAGGTGCCGGTGGTTTCCTTCAACCTTGGCACGCTTGGTTCGTCCGAGGTGGCTTTTCTCCTTGACAGGGTATATGATATTGCCTGTCGCAGCGGCTTGCACTGCGCGCCTGCGGCGCATCGCACCATGGGCACACTTAAATCAGGGACGGTGCGGCTGAGCATGTCTTATCACAATACGGCGGAGGAAGTGGACCAGGCGCTGAAGGCTGTAGCGGAAATCGCCGCCGAGAGCGTTTAAAAAGGCTTCGCAGGCGCGTTATACTTTTTATGGTGTAAATAAAAATCACCCCGTAAGTTGGCGACTTACGGGGTGATTTTTTGCCAGGCCGCTGTTTTGGCGGCATCGTATACTGTTTTAACGGGGATATCGCCAACCTGGGCCGCTTCTTTGCAGTCTTCCCACTCCGGGGCCAGGTTAAGCACAGCTCCGGTATCCGGATGACGGCCGACCTTGATGTTAATGACGCCGTAACGGGTATCCACGGGGATAATTTCCCGGAGCAGTTTACGGCGGTCTACAGGATAGTAGCGGACACCGAGGGAGGAGGATTCCCGGAGTAGAATATCGGCCACCGTTTCAAGCGGGTCCGCCGGACAAAGGACGGACAGGAGGTGGCCGGGCCGGCCTTTCTTCATTAACACGGGAGTCACATAAATATCCATCGCTCCGGCACTCAGGCACCTGTCCATAATATAGGGGAAAAACTCAGGGTTCATATCATCGATATTGGTCTCCACTACCCAAAGGGAAGCCTGTTTAGAGTAACGCTGCTCAGTGGCTGTCCCCAGTATGACGCGCACAACATTGGGGGCCTCCCGGTCCGCAGTCCCCGCACCGTAACCGACCCGTTCGATCACCATGGGCGGCTGCCGGCCGAATTCCCGGCTCAGTGTTTTTACCAGGGCGGCTCCGGTAGGGGTTACCGTTTCTCCGGTGATGGAGCAAGGTGTAACAGGAACCCCGGCCAGGAGTTCCACCGCCGCCGGCGCGGGGAGAGGCAGTATCCCGTGGTCGCACCGGACGAAACCTGAACCGAGGGGCAGCGGTGAGCAGACGATATCCTCTACCCCCAACAGCTCCAGGGCGAGTACGGAGCCGACAATGTCAATGACAGAGTCAACAGACCCGACTTCATGGAAATGTACCCGTTCCACCGGTATATTGTGCACCTTTGCCTCGGCGGCGGCCAGGGCTCCGAATACTCTGGAGCTCCGCTCCCTGACCCGGGCGGAAAGGCTGCTGCTGTCCAGCAAATGAAGGATGTCCCGCAGATGACGGTGCTGCCCGGTTTCTTCACTGTCAATATAAACTTTTGTTGCGGAGATACCGTTTTTAACTACTTTAGCAGTGGTCAGGCTGTAACCGGTCAGCGGCATGGTGCTTAACTGGGTCCTGATATTGGCCGCATCAGCCCCGGCGTCGATCAGGGCGCCCAGCAGCATATCACCGCTTACGCCGGCAAAACCGTCGATAAAAAGGGTTTTCATAATCCACCTCATAATTAAGAAGTCTGCTTGGGACAACCTGCCGGTAATTCCCTGAGCCGGATGATGGAAGTAGCCAGCGCTGCCGCGCCGTAACCGTTGTCGATGTTCAGCACACCGATCCCGGCGGTACAGGCGTTAAGCATACTGAGCAAGGCCGCCAGGCCGCCAAAACTGGCGCCGTAGCCGATACTGGTGGGTACTGCCAGGACCGGTTTATCCACCAGGCCGCCGACAACGCTGGCCAGCGCCCCTTCCATGCCCGCAACCACGATAATGACTGCCGCATTAAGCAGGGTGTCGCGATGATGGAAAAGCCGGTGAATGCCGGCAACACCCACGTCATATAGCCGCTGTACGTTATTCCCCATAATTTCTGCGGATACTGCAGCTTCTTCGGCCACCGGCAGGTCCGCCGTACCGGCGCTGACCACCAGCAGGGTGCTTTGATAACGGGCCCCCTCCTGCCGGCGTACGGTAATGCAGCGGGCCAGTTCATGGTATGCGGCCTCCGGACAGATTTCCCGGACCTTCGCAAAAATTTCAGGTCCGCAGCGGGTAGCCAGGATGTTGTTGTTTTTGGGCAGCAAAATCCTGATAATCTCCGCTACCTGGGCGGGTTCTTTGCCCTGGCCGAAGACCACCTCCGGAAAGCCGTTGCGCA
>JBMOPI010000077.1:0-9859 GCA_049324975.1 Bacillota bacterium | reverse complement strand
GGCTGTCATTCCCGGTCACGGCGGGGTGCTAGACAGGTTTGACAGTATGCTTTTCACCGGTCCGGCAGTATACTATTATCTGCGGTTGTTTATAATAAATTGAGGTGACCGCCTTGCAGCAGCTGTTGAAAAACCTTGTCCTGATTGTTGTGGGCATGGTTATGATGTATCTGGCTATTATATACATAATCCCTTACATCCTGCCCTTTGTGGCAGCCGGTTTCCTGGCCGTACTGCTGGAACCGGCCATTCGTTTTTTACAGCGGAAAGTGAAATTTCCCCGCCCGGCTGCGGTAGGGGCGGCCATGCTGTTGGTGCTGGGCGGTGTTTTGGCGGTACTGGTCCTGGTGATCACCCGGCTGATCGCTGAACTGGTGCACCTGTCTTCATACCTGCCGGTCTATGTAAACAATGTGCAGGCAGTCATCAAAAATATGGAGGAAAAGGCTTTGACTTATTATTTTAACCTTCCTCCAGGGGTAATTACCTATATTGACGAACAGGTCGCCGGATCCCAGTACAATTTACAGTCTTTATTGGAGAAATTGCAGGGATTTACCAATAAATTGTTGAATTTTATAATTACCCTGGTAACTTCTGTTCCGGGGTGGATAATATTGATTATTGTCAGCATTATTGCCACATATTTGGTAGCCAAAGACCGTCGGGCTATCGTGGCTGCCTGGATGGAAGTATTGCCTGAACCGTGGGGGGCAAAGAGCCTGGGGGTGGCCAAAGATATAGCCGGCGCCCTGTCTGGTTACGTCCGGGCCCAGCTGACGCTGATATTTATCACTTTTATCATCAGCCTGCTCGGGCTTTATCTCACGGGTTCCCAATATGCTCTGTTGATGGCCCTGGTCATCGCAATTTTTGATTTGATTCCGGTGCTCGGTCCCAGTACAATATTCTTGCCCTGGATAGGCTGGGCGTTCGTATCCGGCAATACTATGTTCGGCGCCAAACTAAGTATTCTGTTTGCTGTGGTGCTTGTGGTCAGGCAAGTGATGGAGACTAAAATTATGGCGGAAAACATGGGCCTGCACCCGCTGGCCACCCTGATGGCCATCTATGTCGGTTTGCAGTTGTTTGGCGCTATTGGCGTGGCGGTAGGGCCTGTTTTCCTGATTGCCCTCAAGGCCTTAGGCAGGGCGGGAATATTGAAGTGGCGGATAAGTACCGTTAAGTAGGGAGAAAACAAATGGTCAAAAGGATATCGATTCTTGGCAGTACAGGTTCCATAGGCCGACAGACCCTTGAAGTGGTCGACCGGTTTACTGAGGAACTGGCGGTAGTGGGCCTGGCGGCCGGTAACAATATAGATTTGCTGGCCCGGCAGGTATCGAAATATAATCCCGAGGTAATCAGCGCAGCGGATGCTGACGGAGCCCGGAGAATAAAAAGGGAGTTCCCGCAAAAGGAAGTTTTATACGGTGCGGCCGGTCTGGAAGCGGTAGCTGTCTGGCCGGGCGCAGACACAGTGGTGACCTCTATCACTGGCACACTGGGCCTCGTACCGACAGTGGCCGCTATCAGGGCGAAAAAGGATGTTGCCCTGGCCAACAAGGAAACACTGGTGGCCGCCGGTGAACTGGTGATGGAAGTGGTAAAAGCCTGCGGTGTCCGGATTTTGCCGGTAGACAGTGAACATTCGGCAATATTTCAGTGTCTGCAGGGGGAACAGCAGCACAAAATAAATAAACTGATTCTTACCGCTTCCGGAGGGCCTTTCCGGGACCGAAAGGCTGATGAACTTGCGGACATAACCCCGGAGATGGCTTTAAGGCATCCCAACTGGTCAATGGGCAAAAAGATTACCATTGACTCGGCTACCCTGATGAATAAAGGGCTGGAAGTAATTGAAGCCAAATGGCTTTTCGGCGTAGAGTTGGACAATGTCCAGGTAGTAATCCATCCCGAAAGCATTATTCACTCCATGGTGGAATTCGTGGACGGATCGGTTATTGCCCAGTTGGGGCTGCCTGATATGCGGCTGCCCATCCAGTATGCCCTGACATTTCCTGAACGCCGGATGAATGATTTTCCCCGGCTGAACATATATGAGATACAGGGACTGCATTTTGCCCCACCGGATAGCGGCACCTTCCGCTGCCTGGAACTGGCTTATGCCGCCGGCCGGACCGGCGGGACCATGCCGGCGGTAATGAACGCTGCCAATGAGATTGCGGTGGATTTGTTTCTGGCGGGCAGGATCACCTTTCCCGGGATAGCCGAACTTGTGGAGCGGGTAATGCAGAGGCATGAGGTCAATTACCGGCCTGACCTTGACGGTATCCTGGCGGCGGACGCCTGGGCCCGCAGGTCAGCCATGGAAACAGCAGGTTTAAAACCTGACAGCAGAAAGGGCGGGAAGTAGGAAATGACCATACAGCAAATTCTGGCTGCAGTTTTTGTTTTTGGCTTGATGATTTTTTTTCACGAGTTAGGCCATTTTAGCCTGGCCAAACTTGCAGGTATCCAGGTTTACGAGTTCAGTATAGGTTTTGGTTCCAGGCTGGCCGGTTTCCGGCGCGGCGGCACGGTTTACAACCTTAGGGC
This sequence comes from Bacillota bacterium, assembly GCA_049324975.1. Taxonomy (GTDB): domain Bacteria; phylum Bacillota; class Thermincolia; order Thermincolales; family CAZWUW01; genus JBMOPI01. Next base: position 7,300 of record JBMOPI010000077.1, on the reverse strand, counting down.
CCTGCCGCTGGGAGGCTTTGTGCGCATGGCCGGGATGGACCCGGAAGAGGACCGGCGGGAAGCTATCAAAAGGCACCGGGAAATGATTGACGAAGGGATCAGCGATGACGCCCCGGAAGGCGACATTGACCCGGCCTGCAGGATTGACCGGGACAGATGTTTCTCCAACAAGAGTGTTGTTAAAAGAATGCTGGTGATCGCCGCCGGGCCGCTGATGAACTTTTTCCTGGCGATCCTGTTGTTTTCTACGGTCATTGGAATTTTCGGCATTCCTGTCAACCTTAGAGAAGCAGGCAGCAATGTTGTGGGCAAAGTGCTGCCCGACAGGCCGGCTGATGAGGCAGGAATCCGGCGGGGAGACCGGATTATTGAGATCAATGGCCGGAAGGTGGAAACATGGGAGCAGATCACCAACATTATTCACAAAAATCCCGGAAAAGAAGTGCAGTTAACGGTGGTGCGGGACGGTATCAGCAAAAAAATTGAGGTTACACCGGTATACGATGAAGAAAACAAAGTCGGCCTGATAGGGATGCACCCCAGTACTAAAAAAACCGGGCTGGTCGGAGCTGTAAAGCTGGGCACTGTCCAGACATATGAGACATTGGCCCTCACTTTGGATTTTCTGGGCAAGATGTTTACTAAGGAGGTTCCCCTGGGTGAATTGGGCGGCCCGGTGCGGATTACCTCGGAACTTGGCAAGGCTGCGGAGATGGGGCCATTTTACCTGCTCAGCTTTGCGGGTTTTCTCAACATTCAAATCGGCCTTTTTAATCTGCTGCCTATCCCCGCCCTGGACGGGAGCAGGATTGTATTTCTGGCTTTTGAGGGTTTAAGGGGGCGGCCGGTGGACCCCACCAAGGAAAACTTTATTCACCTGGTGGGATTGGGGCTGCTGATCCTGTTGATTGTTGTGATTACTTACAGGGACATTGTACAGATTCTGAGTTAGGGGGGTGGTGCCGTTGTTGCGCAGGAAATCCCGGCAGATAATGATCGGCAGCGTGCCTGTCGGTGGTGATGCCCCTGTATCCGTACAGTCTATGACCAATACGGACACCAGGGATGTGGGTAGTACCCTGGCTCAGATTAAACGCCTTGCGGCCGTGGGCTGTGAAATAATCAGGGTGGCCGTGCCGGATGACACGGCTGCCGCCGCTTTAAAGGACATAAAACAGCAAAGTCCCATCCCGGTCATTGCCGATATCCATTTTGACTACCGGCTGGCACTGGCGGCTATTGCCAACGGCGTTGACGGCCTGCGCCTGAACCCCGGCAACATTGGCTCAGCGGACCGGGTAAAAGCGGTGGTGCAGGCTGCCAAGGAACGGCGTATACCCATTAGGATCGGCGTCAACGCCGGTTCCCTGGACAAGCTGCTGCTGGAGAAATACGGAGGGGTTACCCCGCAGGCCATGGTGGAGAGCGCCCTGCAGCATGTCGCAATACTGGAGGACTTGGATTTTACGGACATTAAAATATCGTTGAAGGCTTTTGATGTGCCAATGCTGGCAGAGGCTTACGACTTAATGGCGGAAAAGGTGGACTACCCTTTTCATATCGGTGTCACTGAAGCCGGTACGGTACAGACCGGTGCTGTCCGCTCGGCAGTGGGCATCGGCGTGCTGCTTTCCCGGGGGTTGGGCGACACTCTGAGGGTATCCCTGACCGGCGACCCGGTCCATGAAGTCTGGGTAGGCTATGAAATCCTAAAGGCCCTGGGATTACGGGAACGGGGGCCGACCATAGTTTCCTGCCCTACCTGCGGCCGGACGGAGATAAACCTGATTCCGGTGGCGGAAGAAATCGAGAAGCGTACCCGGCACCTGAAGAAGCCAATCAAAATTGCTGTTATGGGCTGCGTGGTGAACGGCCCCGGTGAGGCGCGGGAAGCTGACATCGGTATTGCCGGCGGCAAAGGTGTGGCCCTGCTTTTCAAAAAGGGACAAGTAGTCCGCAAGATACGGGAAGATGATATGGTAGAGGAGTTATTACGGGAGATAGAAAATATGGCCAATGAGTAATCATTACCTAAAAATGGATATAATGATACCGAAGGGGGAAATCAAAGTGAGAGCAAGTGAACTAATGGCGCCGACCCTGCGGGAAGTGCCCGCCGAGGCTGAGGTAATAAGTCATATCCTGATGCTCAGGGCAGGAATGATCAGAAAATCCGCAGCTGGTGTCTATACATATTTGCCTTTGGCTTACCGGACACTGAAAAAAATCATGAATATCATCAGGGAGGAAATGGACCGTAAGGGTGGACAGGAACTGATGCTGCCGATCATCCAGCCGGCGGAACTCTGGGAAGAGTCCGGGCGCTGGGATGTTTACGGTGATGAACTTTTCCGTCTGAAGGACCGCCATGGCCGGTCATTTGCTTTGGGACCGACCCACGAAGAAATCATCACCGACCTGGTGCGGGGTGAAGTCCGTTCCTACAAACAGCTGCCTTTATTGCTTTATCAAATGCAGAACAAGTACAGGGATGAGCGCCGGCCCCGCTTCGGGTTGATGCGCGGACGGGAGTTCATCATGAAGGACCTCTATTCCTTCGACCGGGATGAAGCCGGGCTGGATGTCAGTTATAAGAAGATGTATGATGCATATTCCCGGATTTTTACCCGCTGCGGCCTGAAATTCCGCACAGTGGAGGCGGATTCGGGGGCTATCGGCGGAAGCTCTACCCATGAATTCATGGTTATGGCTGAGTCCGGTGAAGCGGCGATTTTATACTGTGATGATTGTAAATATGCGGCCAATACTGAGAAGGCGGAAGCCTGCTGTGTGGACCCGCTGCTGGAAGGGGCGGTGGAAGAGGAACCGATTGGGCTTGCGGAAGTAGCCACACCGGGGGCCAAAACCATTGACGAAGTAGCCTCTTTCCTGAATATCCCGGCTCATAAACTTATCAAATCACTGGTCTATGAAACGGAAAAAGACACTGTTATGGCGCTGGTCAGGGGCGACCGGGAGGTTAATGAAGTAAAACTGTACAACCTCCTCGGCAGTGTGCTGCTGCAGCTGGCCGGGGAAGAAACGGTCCGCCGGGTTACCGGGGCGGCAACCGGTTTTGCCGGTCCTGTGGGCATAAAAAATGTAACCGTTGTTGCCGACAAAGAAGTGATGGCCCTGCGCAATGCCGTTGCCGGGGCTAATAAAACCGATACTCACCTGGTCAATGTTAACCCGGAAAGGGATTTTAAACCGAACCTCGTGGGGGATATCCGGCTGGTTACCGCCGGTGAGCCCTGTCCCCGGTGCGGCGGCGGCCTGACAGAGGCCAGGGGCATTGAGGTCGGGCAGGTGTTCAAACTGGGCACTAAATACAGCAAGGCCCTTAATGCCAAGTACCTGGACGAAAACGGCAAAGAACAACTGATGGTGATGGGCTGTTACGGTATCGGCGTAAGCCGGACCATGGCTGCCGCCATCGAGCAGAACAATGATGAAAACGGCATCATCTGGCCGGTGCCCATCGCCCCATTTCATGTGGTGATAGTGCCGGTTAATACCAAGGATGAAGGCCAGTTGAAGTTAGCCGAAGAGTTATATCAAGCCCTGCAGGAAGCAGGCGTGGAAGTGCTGCTGGATGACCGTAATGAACGTCCCGGGGTCAAATTCAAAGATGCCGACCTGATTGGCTACCCGCTGCGGGTAACGGTTGGCGCCAAGGCCGTGGAAGAAGGGACCGTCGAACTCAGGCTGCGGAAAAACGGCGAGGTACAGATAATCAGCCGGGATAAAGCAGTGGATGTTATCAGGGACATTATAGAAACTGAAATGAAGGTATAGCGCTGGAATCAGCTGAATAAAAATTAAAAGATAACACAGAGAAAACAGGGTTCTGTGTTCTCTGCATACTCTGCGTTCTCTGTGGTTAATGTTTGTGATATGGAGGCAGTATATGAAGATTACTGCTGTTATACCTGCGTACAATGAAGAACCGACCATCGGTGAAATCGTCCGGACAGTGCGGCAGGTGCCGGCAGTCTCGGACGTGCTGGTAGTCAGTGACGGTTCTACCGACGGGACGGCCGGGGCCGCCGGTGAAGCGGGGGCCCGGGTGCTTAACCTTACGGCCAATATCGGCAAAGGCGGGGCTATGATGGCCGGGGTCAAAAACACCGATGCCGACATTGTACTGTTTTTGGACGCCGACCTGATCGGTTTGCGGCCTGAGCATGTAAGAAACCTACTGGAACCGGTAATCACGGGGCGGGCCGAGATGACCATCGGCATTTTTGAATCCGGCCGGCTGGCTACCGACCTGGCCCAGTTTATTGCCCCGTACCTTTCCGGCCAGCGGGCGGTGCGCAGGAGTTTGCTGGAAAAACTGCCCGACCTTGACATGACCAGGTTCGGAGTGGAAGTGGCTTTGACAAAGTTTGTCAAAACAGAAGGAATTCCGGTGGAAGAAGTTGAATTAAAAGAGATGAGCCATGTCATGAAAGAAGAAAAACTTGGTTTGGTCAAAGGTGTCATGGCCCGGATGAAAATGTACTGGGAGATCGCCAAGTACGTTGGCCGGGGATAAAATCAGACCGTAAGGGTGAGATGGATTGGGTTACACTGATGTCGATGTAATAGTCCGGGTTGTGTTGTCATGTATTTTGGGCGGTTTAATCGGCCTGGAACGGGAGAGCCTTAACAAATCAGCGGGGTTCCGCACCCATATCCTGGTCTGTGTCGGTTCAGCCCTAATTATGCTGGTTTCCCAGGAGATATATTTCCAGTACCGGGGCCAGACCCCTATGGACCCGGCCCGGATAGCCGCCCAGGTAGTAAGCGGGATCGGTTTTCTGGGCGCCGGCACCATTATGCGGGAAGGTGTTAACGTTAGAGGTCTGACCACTGCCGCCAGTTTATGGGTAGTGGCCGGTATCGGCCTGGCGGTCGGCACCGGTTTTTATTTTGCCGCCCTTGTCACCACCGGCGTGGTTTTTTTGGTCCTGATTTATCTGGGCAAGGTGGAACGCATGATGGCCGGGGTGGATTATTACGAGACCATTCTGGTTACCGCCGCCAACCGGCCGGGCCAGTTGGGCCGGGTAGGATCTTTTTTGGGTGAGCATAATGTCTTGATTCACCGTATTGAATTAAAACAACTGCGGGACAACCATCAGGTACTATTTGAAATAGGTGTAAAAATGCCTACGGGACTGGCCCTGGAAGAAATGATGTTCCAGTTGTCGGAACTGCCCGGCGTTTTTCAGGTAGGACATGAAGATTAAAGTTTCTGGGGAGGAACCGGCCTGTGACATTGCCTCAAGAATCAGCTCCAAGCCAGGGCTGTTGTAACATTTACGAATTTGTTGCCAACACCGATTTCCCGGAAGATTTCAAAGAGTCGTTTAAAAAAGCGGTTATCGGCAAAGTCGAGATCAGCACCCGGGAAAAAATCTGGCGCATCTACCTGGAAGCGCAAGAACTGCTAAGCAAGCAGTTGTTACAGTCCCTTGCGGAACGATTGGGAACAGAGATCCCCGGCCTCAGGGAACTTTTTTTTGAGGTCCGCTATCGGACCGGGGAATGGGAACTGCCCTCCATTCTGACTAACTACCGGGATGATGTGGTATTTGCCGTATCCAGGCAGCACCCCATCATATATAATTGGTTAAATTCTGCCGATTGGCGGATTGACGGTAACCGCCTGACTATTACAGTCAAGAATGAACTGGGCCTGGAAGTTCTCTGCCAGAAGAAAGCGGACTCCCTGATCAGTACTCTGTTATGTAAAGAATTCGGGGTAAATGTGGAAACCTTAATCCGGGCAGCGGACACCCCGGAATGTGACGAAACCGGGGAGTGGCTGGAACAGCAGGAAGAGGAGCTTGCCCGGGCGCTTGTATGCTCTGCCGGCAGCGGCGGTCCGGCTGCTGCCAAAAAGGTGGCGCCGCAGCCGGGCGGCATAATGCTGGGGAAACCGATTAAAGACGAACCCAGAATGGTTCAGGATGTCCAGGAAGAAGAAAAAAGCGTGGTCATCCAGGGTCGGGTGTTTAATGTGGACGTCCGGGAACTGAAAAGCGGCCGGACCATGATCACCTTTGACCTTACCGATTTAACGGATTCCATTACAGTTAAGGTTTTTGACGACAACAAAGGTGACGGCGCACCGGCCCAAAGGATTAAAAACGGGCTTTGGCTCAAAGTCCGCGGTCCGGTCCAGCCGGACAAGTATTCCCAGGAACTGACCTTAATTGCCCGGGATATACAGACAGCTGAATATGTCTCCCGTACCGATAACGCCCCGGAAAAAAGGGTGGAACTGCACCTGCATACCAAAATGAGTTCCATGGACGGCATCAACGGTGTGGCGGAGACCATAGCCAGGGCCGCCGCGTGGGGGCACCCGGCGGTTGCCGTTACCGACCACGGTGTGGTGCAGGCTTTCCCGGACGCCTATGAGGCCGGGCAAAAGCACGGGATCAGGATTATTTACGGAGTGGAAGGCTATCTGATCGATGACGGGGAGCCTATTGTGATAAATCCCCGCGAAACAGCAGTTGCGGAGGAAACTTTTGTCGTTTTTGACCTGGAAACCACCGGTTTTTCACCGCAGAAGGATGAGATTATCGAAATCGGCGCGGTGAAAATAGCCGGTGGGGAAGTTGCCGGCAGGTTCAGCCGGTTTGTCCGGCCAACCTGCGAAATCCCCATGGAAGTGCGGAAACTGACCGGCATCACCATGGAGATGGTGGCAGAGGCACCGGGGATTATGGAAGTTTTGCCGGATTTTATGAAATTTGTAGGCGACGCTGCCCTGGTGGCCCATAACGCCCAGTTTGACACCGGGTTTCTCAGGGTTAACCTCGAGCGCTCAATGGGTGCTGCCCTCACCAACCCGGTGCTGGATACCCTGGGCCTGGCCAGGGCTTTGTTTCCGAAACTGAAAAATCATAAACTCAAGACCCTGGCCGAGGAATTTAAAGTCGGCCTGGCCAATCACCACCGGGCCGTGGATGACGCTGAAGCCACCGTGCAGATTTTTCAGAGAATGCTGCCGGAAGTAGCTAAACACGATATCAAAAATCTTGATGAAATCAACGGGCTGGTCAGGCATATCGACCTGGACAGGCTCCGCTCCCGGCATATTGTGATCCTGGTTAAAAACGAAGTCGGTCTGAAAAACCTCTACCGTTTAATCACCGCATCCCACCTGAACTATTTCCACCGCCACCCCCGGATTCCGAAAAGCGAGCTGATGAAAAACAGGGAAGGACTGATCCTGGGCTCCGCCTGCGAATCAGGGGAGTTGATGAGGGCAGTCCTGGACGGCGCCGGCCCCGACAAA
>JBMOPI010000076.1:6399-9977 GCA_049324975.1 Bacillota bacterium | reverse complement strand
CTTACTGCAGGCAGCCAAAACCGCCAAAGGGGCCATGGTCAAGTACGCCATGCCGAACATCAACCGGGCGGCAGCGGCGATAAACAAGAACCCCATCGGCAAAGCAGTCGTCAATCAGGTCAAATACCAGGCGGGTATCCAGCTTGGTCTGTTCGACGCGGTTAAAAGCACGGCCAAAGGGCTTTACAAGACAGGAAAATACCTGCTCACCACCGACCCGAGGCAGATCGGTCAGGATGTCAGGACCGCTGCAGGCAACATCAAACAGGGCTTTAAAAACGCCATCAACAACCCGAAGCAGACCATGGCGGCCATCAAGTCGGGAGCAATTAATGCCGGCAGGGCCTTTGTCAATGCGGATTCCATGGAGCGGGGACGAATTGTCGGCCGCATCGGTGGGGAAATAGCTTTAGCCTTTGCCGGCACCAAGGGCATCGACAAATTGGCCAAGGTGGCCAAAGGCAGCCAGCTGCTGGGCAGGATGGGCAATGCCGCTAAAGCCAGTCGAGCTGGTCAAATTCTCAGTAGTACCAGTGGTCAGCTTAAAGGTTTAACAAGAAGATTGTTAGTGGAAGAAACCGGTTCATTTGATCCTTTCTTTAGGCTAGGTCGTAAGGGCACGAGTAAAGCAGATTTCTTTGTTACAGAAGCTGGTGAGGCAATTCCCGGAACTAAAAAAGCATTAAGGTATAATCTCTCCAAAATGAATAGACAAGGTAGAAAATTCTATGGTAATGATAGCAGCGGACCTTTAAGGGTTATAATAGAAAAGCACAAAAATAACCCTAATTTTAAAGGATCTAAGAATCCTCTTCACGAAGTACCCCATTTGCATATTGAGATGCGAGCTAATACAACATCAGGACCGTGGGGTCATACTTCGACAATACCTATGGATTTACTAGATTAACACAAAATTAAAACAAACGGATGTGATACTTTGGAAAATGTAATCACCCGAATTAATAATAGTGGATGGGAAGATTGGGTTCTAAAAAAAATTGAAATGGACTTCGACAAAATAAAAATATTTGTTGCTTACGACGAAAAAACTCAAGTTGTTATTACATGCAAAGACTTTATTGGTTTTCAAGTCATTGGCCATTGGGACGAAAGTACGATTGAAGAAATTAAGATTGATTCACAGGGGCATTTAATTGAGGAATCTATTCAAATGGTAAAGAACTTGTATGGCGAGAATCCTATTCCTGGAGGTGGTATAAAAAATATCTATGATAATTGGGTTCAGTTGAATCTCCAGTTTACGGATGGTATTTATGTAAAGATAGCTTGCAAGGAAATAGAAGCAGAATAAATTTTCTCACCAGTTCCTTAAATTGTGCTACTATCGGTTATATTTACATTTATTTTATTATAGATAGTTGAGAAGCCCGGTTGAAAAACATCAACCATGCAAATTTGTAAGCGCTTATTATGATGTAACAATGCTAAATGGAGAAACTGATGGCAACATGACATACCACTTGCTGTTCGCCGTTATACGGCTAAATGCTGATTCCTGACAAGGGGCGTATAATTGGTGGTATTGGTGTAACATTTAGAGCCAACGGAGTCAAGGCGACCACGAACTCCATCAAGAAGACGGTTCCCGGGGCCGTATCCAAAGCCGAGAAATTCATGGGCGCCCCGAAACTGGGCTTACTGCAGGCGGCCAAAACCGCCAAAGGGGCCATGGTCAAATATGCCATGCCGAACATCAACCGGGCGGCGGCGGCAGTAAAACAGACCGTAAAGGCGACCGGCGATTTTGCCAAACAACAAAAAGGCAATCTACTGAAGATATTTGACTCCGGGAAAAACAAATTAAAGTCTGTGGGGAATAAAGTTTCCAGTGGGCTTAACTCGTTATCAGGTAAGTTAAACAGAATAAACGACAAATACATTGGCGGCAAACTGAACAAGGTGAATGAAAGGATTATATCACCGAAAATAGAAAAATTTGCAGTAAATCCCTTCAATAAATTTATCGGCTCCGGACCTGGAAAGAATGCGACTTTAAAACAATAATTAGCTTGGGCGGGTAGGGCGACAGTAAAATCAATAGGAGTAGGTGTAGCAAAGGGTGCCGTTAGTGTCGGAGGGGCCATGGCGAGTGTAGCAGTTTCACAAGGAGCACTATCCAGCCTGAGTTTAAAAATGGCGGCCAAAGGTACGTATTATACGGGCAGAGCTGTTTCGACTTTAAATAGGACTGGTGCGAATCTAGGAAAAGCTCTACCAATTGGCGGTGCCATGGGTAAGGCTATTGCACGAAACTTAAGCCAGATAGGGGATAGAACAAGAGATATAATATCGGGTGGAACTATTGGTGTAATAGGAGAAGCTGGAAAATCTGCACTTTCTGATAAACAAAATAAATCTACAGGTGTGGATTATATACGAGCTTTTGTTTTCGGAGGTTATATTAACTCTTTGCCGTTTAAAAGACAAGGGATATTAGAAGTGATCCGTCCAAAGAAGCTTTTAAGGCGTCAATTGGGGCAGATAGAAATATTCCTGTTTGGCAAAAAGCATTACTTGAAGTCGGATTATAGAGGAGGACTAAATGGTTGAGCTAATAGTACAGGTTACAATAACAGTATTTTTAACCGGGATACTACCACTACAATATTAACGATTATAGTCAGATATTTTAGACCTGGTAGATTTTTAGTCATTCCTACAATAATCTTGATGACGGCTATTTCAAAAAACATTTTTAAGTGGCTTGCTTATAGTAAGTCTGTTGAAACAGTGTCATATATCATTTTGGGGGTGTTATTATTCTTAGCAGTATTTCTTTTTGGTGATCAGATTTTAGGAAAAAAAGATGAAGATGAGGAAAAAATTGAAGAAGAAATATAAGGGGTAGAAAACTACCCCTTAGTTTTTATAAAAAGGCTGGGAGAACGCCATCGAGCGGGTAAAGAAGCGCACCATACCCGAATTATGTCGAAATAAGGCGAACGATTGTGGCTTATACGGAGTCGCGGTGGCAACACTGCTGCCAAATATAATCGTTGCTATATTGGCTTAACCATACTTCCACATCACGCCGTAGCCACCCCGGGGGTAGCTCCACTGGATGTTGTCCGGCGGGCAGCTGTAGCGGCAGGTGCCGCATTCCACGCAGCCTTCGTAGGCTACCCTGATGCGGTCATCCTCCCAGGCGTAGACCTGGGCCGGGCAGGTGTAGGTGCATGGTTTGTCCATGCAGTCTTCCCGGCATATCTTGGGGTCCCTGATTTTCAGATGGGTTTCATTGTCCACGATGTACCTGTTCAGATACAGTTTTTCTTCGATTTCCATCAGCCCAGTACCCTCCACAGTTTATACATGTCGCTGCCGACCTGCCAGAGCGGCTTTTCTCCGGCAATCATTTTCATGATCTTTTTATGCTTCTCCTTTTTGGGCATGCCGTCCACCGTAAAAAACTCATGGGCGGCGCGGTTGACCAGTTCCGGGTAGAGCTTGAGGAAATGCCGGTGGCTCTCCAGGAACCCGGCGGTGTTCTGGTATTTCATCAGGTCTTTGATGACAAAGGTTTCCTTAAGATTTTCTTCGTACTGAGCCAGCGA
>JBMOPI010000076.1:4313-6389 GCA_049324975.1 Bacillota bacterium | reverse complement strand
TCGCCTTTTTTATGGGCTTCCACCGCTGTTTCACCGGCGATTTTGCCGGAAATCATGGCCAGGTTGGAGCCTTCCCGGTGGATGCCGTCCACCAGCATGGCGGCGTCGCCTACCACCATCACCCCGTTGTCAACAATCTTGGGCATGCCCTTGTAACCGCCCTCGGGGATCAGGTGGGCCATGTACTCCTTGGTCTGGGCCCCTTCGATCAGTGGTCTGACCGAGGGGTGCCGCTTTAAGGCTTCCAGCAGTTCGTTCTGGTTTATGTGGTGGTCCATCAGGGAAGACACCAGAGCGCCGACGCCGATGGACAGCGAATCTTTATTGGTATAGATAAAGGCCGTCCCCATCATGCCCCGGGTGCTCTCACCGAACATTTCGATGGTAATGCCCTGGCCTTTTTCCAGGTTGAAGCGGTCCTCGATCTTTTCCTTGGGGAGGCTTAAGACCTCTTTTACCGCCGAAGCCAGGTGCTCCGGGGGCAGGTGGTGCTGCAGCTCCGCCTGCTGGGTTAAGAGGCAGTTGACCCCTTCCGCCAGGATGACGATGTTGGCCTCTACATGGCCGTTTTGCCGGCCCACCACCACCCCGGTGAACCGGTCGCCTTCCCTGGTCAGCTCTTTGACCACGGTTTCATTGATGACCAGCGCTCCCGCAGCTTCCACCTGCTCCGCCATCCAGCGGTCAAACTTAGCCCGGAAGACGGTAAAAGCGTTATACGGCTCGCGGCCGAACTCTTCACCCCGGTAAGTGATCCCGAGATGGGAGCCTTCACTCAAAAACCAGAAGCGCTGCTCGATCACCGGGCGTTCCACCGGCGCCTTTTCCCAGAAACCGGGGAACAGCTGCTCAGTGGCGTTGGTGTAGATGACACCGCCCATGACATTTTTACTGCCGGGGTATTCGCCCCGCTCGATGACCAAAGTGGAAAGACCGGCTTCGGCGGTCTTTTTTGCCGCCGCCAGACCGGCCGGCCCGGCGCCGACAACCACCACGTCGAATTTTGCATCAGCCATATGTTAGACCTCCTGCGGGGGATTAACCCCCGGCGGTATTAAACCTCCTGCGGCGCCCCCGGCCGGCTTTTGAACTCATCCATCAGCATGGGCAGGATTTCATTGACATCCCCGACGATGCCGTAGTCGGCGACCTTGAATATAGGCGCATCCGGGTCTTTGTTCACAGCCACGATAAAGTCGGAGGTCTGCATCCCCACCAGGTGCTGGATTGCGCCCGAAATTCCCAGGGCGATGTACAGCCTGGGTCTCACCGTCTGTCCGGTCTGGCCAATCTGCCGTTCATAGCCCACCCAGCCGGCCTCGACACAGGCCCGGGAGGCGCCCACCGTGCCGCCGAGAAGGTTTGCCAGGGTTTCCAGGCGGTCAAAGTTTTCCATACAGCCAAGCCCCCGGCCCCCGGCCACAATTACATCTGCCTTGTCCAGGTAAACGGCCTGCCCGGGCTCCCGGATGAACTCCACAAATTTCTGCGGCACATCCTCTTCCTTAAGGCCCAGTTGTTCTTCCACGGTTTCGCCGGTCCGGGCCGGGTCCGGTTCGGGCATGTCCATTACCCGCGGCCGGACGGATGCCATCTGGGGCCGGTGTTTTTTGCAGAGGATGGTAGCCATGATGTTGCCGCCCCAGGCTGGCCGGGTCTGTTTTAAGAGCCTTGTCGCCCGGTCGATTTCCAGCACCGTGCAGTCGGCTGTGAGGCCGGTGCCGAGTTTGGTAGCCACCGCCCCTGCGAGGTCCCGGCCCAGGGATGTGGCGCCCAGCAGGATGATTTCCGGCTTATGTTTTTGGGCCAGTCCTACCAGACCGTGGGCATAGGGCGGTGTCCGGTAGTGCTCCAGCACCGGATCGTCGATCAGATAGACCTTATCTGCCCCGAAGTGAAATACTACTCCGGTCTGTTCCCTGATATTATGACCCAGCAGGAGCCCGGCCAGTTCTGTACCCAGGTCATCGGCCAGTTCCCGCCCTTTGCCGAGCAGTTCCCAGGATACCGGGGCGACCTCCCTGCCAACCTGCTCAATAAAGACCCAGATCCCTTTATATGCGGCCAAATCGTGGT
>JBMOPI010000076.1:0-4303 GCA_049324975.1 Bacillota bacterium | reverse complement strand
CTACCTAACTTAAAAATCTAACACAGAGACTATTTATCCATAATCAGCACCCGGTTAAACAGTTCGTCCGCCAGTTCCTTCACCAGCCGGCGCGGGTCCCCTTCCCGGACTTTGCCCCCCGGCTTGGGCGGCGGGGTAAAAATCCTGCCCACCGTGGTCGGGGAGCCTTTCAGTCCTATCTGGGAGTCATCCAGGTCAATGGAAGTTTTGTCCCACATTTCTATCTCGGCCCGGGCCGCTTTGAGTATATTGGGAAAGCTCGCATACCGGACCTCGTTGATGGCTTTTTCCACGGTGATCAACGCCGGCAGGTCAGCTGTCAGCACTTCCCGGCCGCCTTCCAGCTTACGGGCGGCCCGGAGCTGTTTCTGCCCCGGTTTTACCCAGGTGATTTCGCTGACATAAGTGAGCTGGGCCATGCCCAGCCTGGTGGCGATGCCCGGGCCAACCTGGGCGGTGTCGCCGTCGATGGCCTGCTTGCCGCACCAGACAAGGTCCACGGGGCCTTCAGCCATCAGTTTTTTGATGGCCTGGGCTAATATATAGCTGGTGGCCAGGGTGTCAGAGCCGGCAAAGGCCCTGTCACTGAGCAATATACCCCTGTCGGCGCCCATGCCCAGGGCTTTGCGGACGGAATCCCGGGCTTTCGGAGGACCCATGCACAGGATGGTTACCCTTCCGCCGTGGGCTTCCTTTATCCGCAGAGCCTCTTCAACGGCGTGGATATCATAAGGGTTGATTATTGAAGGGATGCCCTCGCGGATCAGGTTGCCGGTTTTTGGGTCGACCCGGGCTTCCGCTGTGTCCGGCACTTCCTTAAGACAAACGATCGAATTGATCATGGTCCCCTCCGGATTTCAATGTTATTTGCACATGCTGTTATTAATTTTCCGAAAGGAGGCCATATTTATGCCCGTTATGTATTAAACTGTAATTTAACGCAAAAAATACTTTTGAAATTGGGGGTGGCCGGGAGGTATGGCTTTGGAAAAGCGGCATAAATGGCTGCGGGTTGCAGTAATCGCAGGCGGTATATTACTCATTGCTTTGGCCGGGTCTTTTTTCGGCGTGCGGATGACGGAAAGCTCGGAGTTCTGCGCCAACTGCCATGTGATGAAATCCATGTATGAAAGCGCTTTTCACTCTGCCCACCGCAAAGTCACCTGCAATGACTGCCATACGCCCCATGAAAATTACGCCTCCAAGGTGATCTACAAGGGCCTGGCCGGTACCTGGGACGCTTACGTGTATTTTACCGGCCAGACCCCGGAGGTTATTGCTGCCAAACCCAAAAGCAAAAAGATTATCCAGAGCAACTGCCTGCGCTGTCATAAAGCTGTGGTGGCGGCGCTAAGCAGCCCCGCCGGCGGGAAACATTGTTTTGCCTGTCACCGGCACACCCCGCATGGCATCAGGGGTAAATGAGAGGAGTGTTATTGATGCGTCGTCATCCCGCCAAAAATTTTGGTTTGTTAATTATAGCAGCTGTTCTGCTGACCGGCTGCGCCGGCCCCCGGGAGGTCCCTCAAAAGCCGATGACCCCCGACATAGGCGCCGATGAGGAGGACCCGGCCGTCTGGGGCAAGTATTACCCCAGGCAGTATGAAAGCTACTTGAAGAACCGGGAAGAAAGCAAAACAGAATTCGGCGGCTCGGTCCGGGATTCCCATCTGGATAAAAAGCCATATATCAGGGTGCTGTTTAAGGGCTACGGCTTCGGCGAAGACTACAATGAGGAAAGGGGCCATGTTTACGCCGTTACCGACGTGCGGGAAACCAAACGGGTCACACCCAAATCAGTTGCCTCCTGCTGGAACTGCAAAACCCCTACGGCGCCAAAGCAGATAGCCAGGGAAGGGGTGGCCTGGTACAAAAAGCCTTTTGACGCAGTTTCCAAGGATGTCAGGCATCCGGTGACCTGCTGGGACTGTCATGATTCCAAGACGATGAAACTCCGGGTTACCAGGCAAAATATGATTAACGCATTTAAGCGCGCGGGGAAAGACGTCAATGCCGCTTCTTTAAATGAGATGCGGACATATGTGTGTGCCCAGTGCCATAACGAATATTATTTTGAGAAAAATACAAAAGAGGTGGTCAACCCCTGGGATAAGGGCCTGTCACCTCAGGAAATCGTCGCTTACTATGACGAAGAGAAGTTCAGCGACTGGAAACACCCCCAGTCCGGGACGGAAATGATCAAGATGCAGCATCCTGAATACGAAATGTCCTTTGGCGGGGTGCATCAGGCTTCAGGCGTGGCGTGTGCCGACTGCCATATGCCTTATGTCCGCGACGGGGTGGAAAAGTATTCTTCTCATTGGATGACCAGCCCGGTCAAGCACCTGGACGTATCCTGCCAGACCTGCCACCGTCAGACCGTGGAGTGGCTAAAGGGCCGCATCCGTGAAGTGCAGGTGCGGACCAATGAGCTGCTGGACATTGCCGGGGAAGAGAACGTCAGGGCCATCAGGGCCATCGAAACTGCATCCAAGGCCGCGGGGATGAATAGGGCGAAGCTGGATGAATCCCGCAAGTATCACCGCACCGGCCAGGCTTACTGGGACTGGGTAGCGGCCGAGAACAGCATGGGCTTCCATAACCCGGAAAAAGCCATGCATACGCTGGGCCTGGCCATTAACAACGCCCGGGAGGCCCAGGTGCTCGCGGCGGAAGCTGCCGGCCGGCCGTTGAACCCGTCTATTGTGGATATACCCAAAACACAGACGGACAAAGTCGGGGAACCCGAACAGCCCGGGGATAACCCGGAATTTCCAAAGCAGCCGTAGGAAAGCGTCTATTTATTGACAGTTCACCCTCCTGATGATATATTAATGCACCAATACCCCGTATAGGATATAGGCAGGAGAGGTGAAAGCTTTGTCGGAGATTAAATTTAAAATCATTCGTAGACGGAACCAACTGTGGATGTGTGTCCCAGAGACGCCCATCGTCTAAATGAACAGGGTTAATTTTTCCGGTCATGAAACCTCCCGATATGGACAATATATTAAAAGTAAAGCACAATTCACTAACTATAATTAAGGAGGTTTTTTTATTGACTATCGGACAAAAAATGCATCAAACCCTGGCCAGTCTCGAAGGTGCTGCTGCTAACCTGAAGACTTTGCCCTGGAAACCCAGGACAAGACCGCCCAGCAAATGTTTAATGACATGAGCGGGCAGGTGGAAAACATCGCCCAGGCATTGAAGGGCCGGGTAAACTATATTGAGCAGCAGGAACCGACTTATCAAATCCAACAGCCCCAGTAGTAGTGAGCGTGAAAGCCGCCTGGCAGCAGGCGGCTTTAATATTTCCGGTCCGGCGGTCTGAGAAAGCTTAACAGAGTTGCTGGGACAAACTGGGCATCTATTTTCTTGGTGTTTTTATCTATCTTTTTAAAAATGCTGTTATCCCGATTACTGCCGCCGGTGAATGGCGGACCTTTGTCGATGTCCTGGCGGTAGGCTTCTACCTTTTTGGCGTCGTACCCCTCTTTGGCATCAGCCTGCTGGAGATTGGCGTTATCGGGCGGGGTAAAACCGAAATCTTCCTGGTAGTAGCACACATCGCCATGATCTTCGGCATGGTCAACCCGGATATTTTCAGTGGCGCCGGCCAGATGAAGATGTAATTACACAGCTAAAAAGCGCGGACAGGCGGCACTTGACTCGGACAGGGCCGCTTTTTTATACTTTTTTTAAGGAGGTGTGAGCCCGAAAGGAGTGATTAAAATGACTGACCTGGTCCGGTGGAATCCCTTTGAACATCTGGCCAAAATTTACCAGGAAATGGACAAAATGATGCAGGAATCCCTGCAGTTATTTCCCCGGGAAAATTTTTTCACCCTGGGCTTGCATGATGACGAATTTAACCTCCAGGATAAACCCGGTGAAATTGTAGTGACCATGGAAGTGCCCGGAGCTACAAAGGACAACGTCAATGTCATGGTTAACGAAGACCGGCTCACTGTAGGCGGTGAAGCGAAAGTAACCGGGCATGATAAAGGGGCCAGTACCCTGCATTGGAGTAAATTCTCCCGCACTTACGCTTTACCGGCCAAAGTCGACGCCAAAGCGTCCACCGTCAATTTTAAGGGCAGTACCCTGGAAATCAAAATGCCAAAACTAAAAAAGAAGTGAACCTCCCCCGCCTACGCATACGCTAAGAGGCGTGAGCTTCAGGGAACATATCTTTAAATCGGCCAGATTGAAGCTCGTTTGAGCCCCCTCATGCACTAGACATGCCCGCCGACTCGTTGACGCTCCCGACAACACCGGAGTTCTGTTTCACCGGTGGCCT
>JBMOPI010000075.1:0-9987 GCA_049324975.1 Bacillota bacterium | reverse complement strand
GAAGGAATGGTCCGAATTCCCAGGCGCAATCTTAGTTACTACCAACTGTGTGCTGCTGCCGAAAGACGAATACAAAGACCGTATCTTCACCTGTGGTGTGGCTAAACTGCCTGACGTCCCTCACATCACAAACCGGGATTTTTCCGCTGTAATCGCTAAGGCCAAGTCCCTGCCGTCCCTGCCGGATGCTCCGAAAGGCACTGTGACCACCGGATTCCATCATGTGCCCGTCCTGTCCCTGGCCGACAAAATCATTGATGCAGTCAAAGCCGGCAAGATCCGCCACTTCTTCCTTGTGGGCGGCTGTGACGGCGCCAAAGCAGGCCGTAACTATTACACCGAGTTCGTGGAAAAAGTGCCCAGGGACTGCGTCGTGCTTACCCTGGCCTGCGGCAAATACCGCTTCAATGATATGGACCTGGGCGATATCGACGGTATCCCCCGCTTATTGGACATCGGCCAGTGCAACAACGCTTACTCCGCTATTCAGATTGCCGTGGCTCTAGCCAAAGCCTTCAATGTCGGCGTGAACGAACTGCCGCTCACCCTGGTGCTCTCCTGGTTCGAACAAAAAGCGGTAGCCATCCTGCTGACCCTGCTCCACCTGGGCATCAAGAACATGCGCCTCGGCCCCACCCCACCCGCCTTTGTTACACCCAATGTCTTCAAAGTCCTGCAGGATAATTACAACCTGCAATTGATTACCACCCCTGACGAAGACATCAAAGCTATCCTGGGTTAAAAAGGCTTCGCTGGCGCGAAGCGCCGAGTTTGCCTTTTTTATGCCGCAGGCGTACTACACTTTCCTGGGGTACTAAGAAAAAAACCCGCTGCCGGATTAAAACGGCGGTGGGTTTTTATTCTTTGTTGCAGGGGTTCTACTTTTTTCGACGAAATAATAATAAGAGTATTGAAGGCAACGTGTTGTCTTGATAATTCACGACTTCTGTAGTATATTTAAATTAACCGGCGATGTCAGACGGGAGGTAAACTCCATGAACAAACTGGAAATCCTGCAGAAAATTGCTCCCTTCAACTCACTGGAACAAAACCAACTGGCCGAACTGGCCCCGAAACTGGAGGAGGTCTCCTTCTCCCGGGGCGCTTATATCTTCCGGCAAGGCGACAGCTCGTTAAAGAAGCTGTTTTTGCTTATTTCAGGGGTAGTTGAAATCATCGTCACCAATGAAAAAGGCACCGATTCGGTGGTAGGGCTCAGGAAGCCTTACGATTTCTTCGGTGAAACCGTCCTCCTGACCGGCAAAAGCTACCCCGCTTCGGTCCGGGTAGTCACCGACGCCACGTGTCTGACCCTTGACAGGGATGAATTTGAGGAATTATTCCAAAAAAGTCCGTCCTTTTCCGGTTTTTTCAGTCAAATGCTTTCCGACCGGCTGCGGGAGATGTTCCGCGAGGTGGTCCAGGAGCAATCCTACGAAGCTTACGGTATGGAGTCCCAGCCTTTCCGCAAAAGGGTCTGTGACATCATGAGTTCACCTGTTATCACCTGCGCCGCTTCCGATACCATTGACCGGGTAGCCGAAATCCTTACCCAGCGGCGCATCGGCGCACTGGTGGTAGTTGATGGGGCGGAAAAACCCATCGGCATTATCACAGATTCAGATTTGGTAGGCAAGGTGCTTACCCGCAAAGAGTGCAACACACAGCTGACTGCGGCCGAGGTGATGAGCCCCAACCCGATTTCGCTGCCGCCGGACGCCTTTTTCTACCAGGCACTGCTGACCATGGTCAAAAACAAGGTCAAACAGCTGCCGGTAACCAGCGATGGCCAGCTGCTGGGCATCGTCACCTTCCGGGACCTGGTCAAAAGCCGCAGCACAGGCGCCCTGACCATCGTCGACGGCATTGAGACCAGCGGCGGTATTGACGAGCTGGTGAAAGCCAGTGAACAGGTAGACAACGTACTGAAGGCCCTGGTGGCGGAAAAAGCCTCCAACCGGGAAATCTGTGAAGTAATCACCGAGTTTTATGACCGGCTGACCAGGAAAGTCATTGAAATATCGGAACAGGAAATGCTCAGGGAAAATTTCGGCCCACCGCCGGCGCCCTACTGCTGGATTACCATGGGCAGCGGCGGCCGGAAAGAGCAGACCCTGCGCACCGACCAGGACAACGGCATCATCTATGCCGATGTCCCCATCGGCAAAACAAAAGTCGCCGCCGCGTATTTTGCGGCCCTGGCCGGCAAGATTGTGGAAGGCCTGGCCCGGTGTGGTTTTGCCAAATGCAAGGGCAATGTGATGGCCACTAATCCCCAGTGGTGCAAGTCTGTCAGTGAATGGGAAGAAATGGTTACCCACTGGGTCCATGAACCCCATGCCGAAATGCTGCTTAATTTCACTATCTTCCTGGACTTCCGCCCTGTGCACGGGGAAAAATCACTGGCCGAAAACCTGCGCCGGTTCGTCATCAAAGGCATCCAGGACAGACCCATCGTCCTTCATTTCCTGGCCAAGGAAGACCTGGCCCGGACGGTGCCCCTTGGCTTTTTCAGGCAGTTTATCACTAATAAATCAAAAGAACATAAAAACGAGATCAACATCAAAAGGGACGCCTGCGTACATGTGGTGGACTGTGTCCGGATCTTTTCCATCCGGGAAGGGATTACCGAAACATCTACTGTAGGCAGGCTGGAGGAGTTGACGGAAAAAGGCATTTTCCCCCGGGACGATGCGGAGTTCTGGGAAGCGGCCTATGAAACCCTGATGAACTTCCGCACCAGGGAAAACCTCCGCAAAGCCAGCCAGGGCCAGGACCCGGATAATTTTATCAATCCTTATAAACTGAGCAAAAGGGAGCAAAACGTGCTGCGGGAGGCCTTCCTTGCCGTTTCCAGGCTGCAGGGCTTTACCGGTTCCTATTTCCGGGTAGAGGGGTACTAATCTTGTATTTGGATGTGGTCTTTAATGAGTAGCCTGTTGAAAATAATCCACTGGGCCATGGGCATAAAAAGCCCGCGGGAGAGTCTCATGTCCGCGGGACCCGACCTGGGTGTGATATCAGACTGTAAATTCAAAACCGCTGCCGAAAAGAGTAAAATCCACCCCTCCGTAAACCTTGCCCAGGCCCGCTATGTGGTCTTTGACCTGGAAACCACCGGGTTCCACCCCTATGCAGGTGACGAAATCATTTCTGTCAGCGGGGTGGTAATAGAGAAAGGCAGGATTAAGACCGATACCTATTTCGACACCCTCGTCAATCCCCGGCGGCCTATCCCGCCCCTGACCACGGAGCTTACCGGCATCACGGATGAGATGGTGGCCAATGCCCCTACTGTCCTTTACGCCCTCAGGGATTTTTTCGACTACGCCCGGGGCGCCATTTTAGTAGCCCATAACGCCGACTTTGACCTGCACTTTATCAACCTGAAACTTAAACAGCTCTGCCAGACCAAACTTTATCATCCCGTAATCGATACCTTCCTGTTGGCCCAGGCCCTGTTCCCCTGTGAGAAATGCCATACCCTTGATGCACTGATTAAAAGGTTCGGCATTGTCCCCCGGGGACGTCACACTTCCCTGGGCGACGCGGTCATCGCCGCCCAGTTGCTGATGGATTTTATCCCCATGCTCAACGAGCGGGGCGTGCATACTTACGATGATTTGCAGAAGTACCTGCATATCAGGTCGTATCAGTAAATCTCAATAGTATAATCCACCAGCTCCGCTTCGCCGGAGGTTTCAATAAAGTTAACCACCTTATTGAGGACCTCATGTACACGGGCGGTCTCATTGCTTACACAGGCGATGCCGATGGTGGCCCGCTGCCATTTGTCCAGGTTGTCCACCTCGGCGATGGAGATGTTAAACCTGTTACGCGCCCGCTCTATTATGGTCCTGACCACCTGCCGCTTAGCCTTCAGGCTGTTGGCGTGGCCGATGAATAGTTCCGCCCGGCAAATCCCCACAATCAATTTGTAAACACCCCATATGGGCCTGTTGATAAATGAAAATTTGCTCTGTGCTCCAGGTACTGTTCTACTAAACTCACCTCGGGAAAAAAGGTCGGTTCTGTCAAGTTAGATTTTCCTGGAGGGAACCAGCCCGACTCTTTTTTCTCCTCGGTTCGTTAAGTATCACAACGTACCTTCCGCAATGTCGCTAATTATCATTTATCAACAGGCCTAAATTTTTTTAACTATATTTACCTGTCCTAATACTTAAATGATACGCCATACCCCGCAGCAGGATAATCCCACCGGATGTTCCTGCCGCAGGCCAGGAGACAGGCCCCGCATTCCACGCAGCGGGCGTACTCGAAAACCAGTTTGTCGCCGGTCCATTGATAAACCTGGGACGGGCAGACAAAGGTGCAGGGTTTGTCCGGACAGCCATCCCGGCAGGTATCGGGGTTTTCAATGCCGATATGCGATTTGTCGTCAGGATTTATAACCACATATTTCAGCGGGTCGCTGCCAATCTTACCGTAAACCATCCTCAGAACGCCCCCCAGTGCATCATGCCCGAATACAGGTCAGCTGCAGTCTTTACCGGCAGCTGCCTGTTTTTTACTGTCTCAAAAATTTTCTTCGTTTTCTCCTGCTCAGTCACCATTTCTTCCGTAAAAAACATGTAAGCCGCGCTGTTCGCCGTGCTGCTGACAAGGTAGTCGGCGTCAGGGTGGCTTCTGTAATAGGTAAGGGATCCCTGGGCCGATTTGATATCCTGCATAAAATAGGTCTGGTTCAGCTTATGCCGGTAAGCGGCGAGCATCTTTGAGGAAAAATCCCCTTTGGCCCTGGCCTGGACAATGGTTTCCGCAGCGTGCTTGCCGGTTAACATAGCCAAATCTGTTCCGTGCCGGCCGCTGATCATAGTAGCGGCATCCCCCACCACCAGCAGGTTGTCGGCATAGAGAGTGGGAACAAAGTTAAAACCGCCCTTGGGGATTAAATGGGCCTTGTATTCCACGGTTTCGGCCCCCTGCAGCAGGCGTTTCAGCAGCGGGTGCCCTTTGACCCGTTCCAAAAGAATGTATGGGCTTAAACGGGCCTTCATCAATTCATAGAGATTGCTGCCAATGGTAATGGATAGGGTTTCCTTATTCGTCCAGAGGCCGGCTTTTCCCGGCGCTCCGGCCGTCGGGTAGCCCATAACGCCGATAGTCGCCCCTTCGCCGGGAGCCAGTTGAAAACGTTCTTCAATTACATTGGCCGGCAGGGCCAGGATTTCCTGCAGGTAAAGGGTCATGGTATAAGGCGGCAGCTCACCCCTGAGCCCCGCCTCCTTAGTCAGAAAAGCATTGACTCCTTCCGCCAGCACCACCACATCGGCTTCCACCACTTCCCCGCCGTCCAACTGCACACCCTTCAGCCGGCCCCGGCTTACCAGCCCGTTTTCATAAACCAGGTTCCGCACCAGGGCCCTGGTCACCAGTCCGGCGCCGGCGGTTACGGCCTTGTCGGCAAGCCAACGGTCAAAATGGGACCGGAGGGCGGAAAACTTGTTGTACGGGGCTTTGGCAAAGCGCCGGCCGGTAAAGCCGATGGTTACTGCCGAATCATGTTCCAGCAGCCAGAGCTGATCGGTGACAATTGGCCGTTCCAGCGGCGCTTCCTCCCAGAAGGCAGGAAATATTTCTTCCGTATGACGGGCGTAAACAGACCCGCCGAACATGTTCTTGCTGCCGGGATAGTCTCCCCGTTCCAGCAGGGCCACATCCACCCCGTTTTTTGCCAAAATGTAAGCGGTGGCGCTGCCGGCCGGACCGGCCCCCACCACCACGGCATCGTACTTGCTTTTCATAACAAGACACCCCAACCTTTCTTATTCTAAAATAAGTTTGGCCGGGGTGCTATTTTTTATACTATGCTTTTTTCAGCGCGTACCCACACGGACCACAGCATCGGTGGGCCGGTAGTAATCATCGGACAAAAGTTCCTTTTTCACAACTTTGCCGTTTTCTGTAATAGTGCGGAAGACCTTGACCCGGTAACCGTAGTCGCCTTTGGTGAAAATCTTTTTGCCCCTGGGCAGGGAAGGGTCAGCCACGGTAACCTGGGCCGGGGTAATCTTACGGATATTTTCGGAAGTGAGCCGCACAACATAATTATGCTCTTTTTTGCCTAAAATCCGGACTGTGAGTTTATTGCCGGCGACTGCGGCCGTAATCAAAACAGGATACTGGCCGGTATTTTCAAAGGTAAAATCAATCTGGTTATCTGCCACCGCAGCGTCCTGGCCGAGCGGCACATAACCGGGCGGCTTGGAATGGGGGGTGCGTTCTTTGGCAGACATACCCGCATGAAGCAGGGCCTGATACAGGGTGGTGGAAACCTGGCAGACCCCGCCGCCGATACCCGGCTGCAATCTGTTATTGGCGATCACCGGCGCTTCTTTGTACCCGTACTTGGCCATGCGGGGGCCTACCTGTTTGTTAAAAGAGAAAATTTCCCCCGGCTTCACTATGCTGTTATTTAAAAATTCCGCCGCCAGCCTGATATTGTGCGCCCGGTTTGTCTTACCCGGGTCAAAGGTGGTTGTAAAGGATGCCAATTCATCTTTGATGGAAGCCAGTTCCCGCGCCATTACCCGGGGGATTTTCTGTTTGACGGCAAGGTCAACCGGCCCGGCCGTCAATGCTTTAACTGCTTCAATTATCTGCTGCCGGGCAGCCGGGATATCCAGTTCCATGCCGTTCTGTTCCGGCGTAACTACTAACCGGCCGTTCTGCCAGGAAACCCGGGCGTCCCGTCCCGGATGGTTTAATTCCCTGGCCAAAACGGTCAAAAAACCGTCAGCTTTGCTTTCGTTGAAAGTAATCTCCAAATCTATATCTGCCCGGTGGCGGCGGAGTTTGAAACTGCTGATCACCCGTGCCACAGGGTTGGTTTCCCGCCCCAGTTCATACGCCGACCATGCCGATTGCCGGTAATTTAACTTAACTTCCAGGTCACTGTATGGCAGATGCCACTTTTTATTTTCATGCCGGAGGACCAGAGTCGTTTCTGACAAAGCTTCCAGTTTTTGCCGCAGTTTTGCCTCCGCCTCGGCAGGGGTAAGGTTGCCGACATCTATCCCATTAATAAAAACCCCCGGGAAGACTTTATTGTTCCCGGAGGTTGATGCAGCGACAACCCCCCCGAAAATACCAAAGGCGGTCTGCATGAAAATTATTAAAGCAATGATTACATGCCTCTTCGCAATATGCGGCATAGATTTTCATCTCCGTTTTAGCTGCGGGTATTCATGGACAATTCCGTATATTTACCACAGGCTTTGGCTTTGTCTATCAACTCAGCTGTTACAGCATCCCCTTCTTCACCCAGGACTTCACCGTCATCGGTTACAATCCGCTTGCTCAGTTTCCGTCCGATAAGGTACTGGCGCTGCCTTTCCTCAAAGAGGCGGGCGGCATCCGATACATCAGGTTTCTTCTCTACCGGAGCCTGCTCCGGAGTTTCCTGCGCCTCAGGCTGGGCCGTCGCCGGCGGCTGGGCAGGCTGCGCTGCCTGCTGGTTTGTCTGAGTGACTGTGGATGCCGGACTGCTGATGAGGCCCTCTTCCACATTTTCTTCTACCACCAGGATATCTTTACCGAAAGTAATAACATACTCGGCTTTGATTAACTTGGTGTTCTTTTCACCGTTTGCGGGCACCAACTCACAGGCGTCAATTTTGCCCTTACCGTCCTCATCCACGAAATACTCCCGGACAGAGCCGATCAGCCGGCCTTTTTTCGTGGCAACTTTGGTCCCCTTGACCTGTACGTTCAGTTCCAGCAGCCTTTGGATTTCCGCGTGCTCCGACATGTCTGTAATGGCATCGGCAGACTGAATGGTAACTGCATACTCCCCTACCCCCTCCACCATGGAAAAGGGCAGGATCTTAACTTCCTGGTACCGGGAGCCTTTGTCCACCACCAGGCACTCGACGGCCCGCTCGGCGGGGTTGACGATCAAATCCCGGACAACACCGACTTCCTTACCGTCTTCAATACTTATAACAGATAACCCCAGTAGTTCTTCGCTTCTTTTCATACCAACTCTCCTATCATTAAAAGCTTAGTGAAGCTTAGAAAACCTCCTGTTTCCACCGCCGGGTCATTTCCTCGGCAGTTTCCCTGATGACATCAGGCACTTCGGCCAGCGGCGCCGGCAGTAAATTGAATTTCTGCAGCAACCCGTGAAGGATCTCCATGTATTTCATTTTTGAGTAAATTTCTTTGCGCAATCCACTGTCAATGTATCCTTCATAATCCTGCAGCAGGTTTTCCAAACCCACCCAGGCCAGCCGGTAATTTCCCGTTTTTATGTACATATCACTGATATCCATTGTCAGAATCTGTATCAGGTCAACAGGAGGGTGCATTTCCAGGGCCGCCAAAAACGCTTGAATGGCCTGTTCATACTGCCCCTGCACTTTGGCCGCAACCCCTTTATCAACCAATGACTCAATCGTATTATTGGCACTGATTCTTTCACTAAGCTCAAAGCCGATCCCTGCTTCCGGCGGTTCCTCCGCTTTTTCCGGTTCAGTTGCATCCGGTTCAGTTTCATCCGGCAGCTTGACCGCTACCAGTTCGTACCGCCTCTCGCCAACCGGGACCAGATCAATGGTAGCCGGCGCTGATACTACGGCAACTATTTCATCAGTGTCTTTTTCCTCAGCTGCAGCCGGTTCGGGTTCAAATATTTTAAGTTCTTCTGCTTCTTCAGCTGTTTCAGGTCCGGTTTCTAATATTTCTGTTTCCTCTGCCGCGGCAATTACAACCTCTTCCAAACCCAATCCGGAGTTTCCGGCAAACTCTTCCTCGGGCAGTATATCGGCAATTGCTACGGCAACTTCATCCTCTGCTCTCTCAACATCCGCCGGCAATTCCGTTATTGCTTCTTCAGCCCGGATTATTTCTTCCGCCGCCGGCATTTCTTCTTTCGGCGGTGTTGGTTCTTCGTCTGGTGTTTCTTCAGCCGCCGCTTCATTTACCTGGAGTACAGGAATTTCTTCCGGCAAAGAGAGTTCCGATTTGCCGGAAATTTTAAAAGCCACCACAGAAATGGCCACAATAAAAATCATTATAACCTGGTAAAATTCCAGGAAACCCACAAGAAAAGGAAATGCTATGCCCAATCCCAACGATATCCCCGCGGTATATAAGAAGAATTTTGGAGAGATACCGGTTCTCCCACCTTTATAAAAAAGCAGTATTGCCAGAAAGGTGTTCACCACAAAAAGAAATAAAAAGTATCTGGCCAACGGCTTCCCTCCCTCGGGGTGACACCACACGCACATTCTATTATTCGACGAATTCCACTTAATTCCTTCATAATTTAAGATTTTTTCGAGAAAAAGAATTGCACACCGGCCAAAAGCGGTGTGCTACGTTCTCAGAAAAAGCAGTCCTAAAGGCACTGTCAGCGTAATCAGGGCCAGGATAAAAATCCCGGCAGCGCCGCGGTAATTCTTTTTCTGCCAGGCCCAGCGGCCGAAATTAAAAGTATAGGCGGCTACCCCGGTAGTTACCAGGGTAGCTGCTGCATAAATGAGAAATTTCACGTCACTCTCACCCCCTTCTATTTCCTAGGCTCAGGCTGGGCAAACTGCATGCCCACCCGGCGCATCGTGAAATCAACGCTTACCTCAACTATAGCATCCGGAAACCTGTCATTCCAACTATACTTTATCCATTCGTCCCAGGTGGCAAAGTACCGCCGGGCCTTGTTACCGAAACGGAAAACATCGGATTTATACTGCTGGGCCCTGCTGATAGTATCCAGCGCCCTTTCCTGAATTGTCTTCTCAATGTGGCGGTTCAGTTTGTTTCGCAATACGTCATTTTCGGAATAATTTATCCGGCAGCGGAAGACTTAAAAAAAAGGGGAGTCCCTTTTAAGACATATGACCATCTTTATGACAGGGGCGGCACGTCAGAAAGATATTCGACCCCAAACAGCTCCCGGTGGGGGACAAAATCCACTTCAGTCACCTCATTGAACCCTTCCAGGGCCCTTTTCACCCTGTTTACTCA
>JBMOPI010000074.1:0-10061 GCA_049324975.1 Bacillota bacterium | reverse complement strand
CCTCATTGTCAATTAAATCATCTTAAAATAACCTATTCGACATGAAGATGAAAAATCCTTTCCGTATCCTTATTTTCCATATAATGGATATGTCTGCTTATTACGGGTACTTTTTAGACAAACTCTAGTATCAATCAAGTATTTTTTGGCTGCCAGTACACTGCCCACAACCAGTCCGACCACCAGTAAAATCTTCAGAACCTTTACGGCCAATACCAAAATACCGGTAATCAATGCAGTCAAACTGAGCCCGCCGCCGGAGTTCTAGTAAAAATTGAATCCCAAACCTGATCCGGCAGTGAAAAATTCATTGTAGACCAGGACCAGGGCAATAACTCCCAGCACTACAACACCGGCCAATTGCCAGATATTTTCCTGTCTGCTGTTGTTGGACATCGCTTTCACTCCTTAATCTTTTGTAGCAATAATCTAATGGTAGTTTTCTTTTTATGCCCCCTTTCTTCAATATACAAAACATTTTACGTTTTTAATTTTAGATGTGTATTGTGAATTTTTTATGGAGATTCAAAGTTCATCTTAAAACCATCACATTTATTTAATTTGGTGACATTCCCAACAGTATGTATTAACCGGAAAATGATCGTTCCTCAGTGTGTTTTCATGGCACCTGATACAGTTTTGTAAAATTGTTTTTTTACTTTCCAGTGATGTGTGAATCATATACGGGATTTGCCCTGTGCTTGTCTTATAAGGCAAGAAGTTTTTTTTCCGGCATTATAAACCTCCCCCTCTTACAGAAAATTTAGATTACCTGCTCCACTGCCTGGTGCAGAACAAAAATCTGTGTTATTTCACTCCTTTCCAGGTCCATATCGGTAAATGAGCTTTTGACGGGACAGCCGGTTAATTGGGCGATTTTAAGACACATCTCCGACCTGGCATCTTCCAGAAACTGCATCCGCACCTGTGTAACCAGCTTTTTTCCGGCTTTGCTGGCCAAAAATTTTACTTCCTCCGGTGTAAACTGAATTTTTTCCCGTACTATTACCAGATTGTCTTTAAAATGCGTCTGCACTCCTTCAACATCACTACCGGTACATTTTTTGCTCATGTACCCGTAAGCATCACTAATACATTTTTCAAGGTTTTTTTGTCTCGAAGACACCCTAAAACCCTCCTTTTTTGTTCCGCGACAACCATGAAATTTAAGCTTTCATACAATTTTTAAAAAGAAGCGGAACGAGTCCGCTTCTTTTCACATCATTTGCCCTTCATGTTGTTCATGCTTTCAGATTTATTCATTTGTACATTCATGCCATTAGGCATTTGGACCCGTACATTCACATTTTCCTGTACATTCATACCAGGCATTTTTCCCATCCCGGGTCCGTAACCTAATCCCCAGAACCCGTTAGGTCCCTGATATCCATTAGGACCAAAGCCGGGTCCATACTGGGTGTTAGGTCCCGGATAGCCGTAGGGATCATTGGCATCCGGGCCGTGGTTTCCATCGGCGCCGGCATTATGATTGCCATTGGAACCTCCGGTTAGACTGAAAATACCGGCTGCCGGAGCAGACTGTTTATCAAACCCGGATACTACTCCAATAGCCAGGGAACTTACAATGATACCCACTAAAGCCAGGATAGCCAGTTTAAACCATTGATTTAACATTATCGAATCCTCCTGTCTTAATCAGATTATTTAAGCTGTTTCGGCAACAGCTCCCTGTTCTGCCACGGTTTCTTTAGCTGTTCCGCAATTGGGGCAGAACTGTACCTTCCTTCCTTCAGGAATTCTTTTCCTGAACTTAATTGTAAAAACCACTTATGGGTATTTAATGAAGAAATACCTGCCATCACATTTTCATCACATTTGCCAAAGAGTATCAGTCGATAACTTTAATCAAAATAACCAAAATAATTATTAAAATCAGAATCTGGGGACTGACCGTAAACAACCAGAGAACAAGGAATAAAATAAAACCGAAAAACAATAATTCTGCCATGCCCAACAAAACCAAACCCACTAACATAAACAGCAAAAATGCGCCAAGCATCCGGCTTCACCTCCAAACATAACTCTGTTTTCTTACAATGTAAGATATCTATATGGAGATTTTATGTAAAAAGCAAAATCCCACAAAATCTTCAAATAATTATTGTTAAAATCTAAAAACCTGGTATCTTGTTTAAAATCTATATTTGAAGGAGGAGACTGTTTTGCAGATTACCCGCCGCGATTTTCTCAAATGGGCTGCCGTTTCCGCTGCCACGCTGGGTTTAAGCGCTACAGATTTGTTTAAACTTGAGCAGGCTCTGGCCTCCGGCTCCGCTCCCCCGGTTATCTGGCTCCAGGGCTCTTTATGTACAGGATGCACAATTTCATTGCTGAATAGCGCCAATCCTACTGTTGATGATATACTGCTGCACAAAATCAGCATGCGGTATCATCCCAACCTCAATGCCGCCGCGGGAGAGCTGGCCATTTCTTCCGTAACCCATACTGTTATGGAACATCCGGATGATTTTATATTGTGTATCGAAGGCGGTATCCCGACCAGCATTGACGGTAACTACTGCATTATTGATGAAAAAGACGACGAAAAAACTGTAGTGCAATAAAAGTAAAAAGAGAAAACAAAAAGCAGCCATCATTTTTTGATTGGCTGCTTTTTGTAATATGTGAAGCCCAAAAAACTGACTACATCATGGACATTCCGCCGCCGCTCATACCGCTGCTGGAATTGCTGTTTGAACTGCTGTTTGAATTATTATTGGCGTTGCCGGAAGGCATGTTCATACTGCCTTGATTGGACATGTTAGGATTCATGTATCCGGGGTAGCCGTAAGGGACCGCTCCGGGCATACCGCCAGGCGCCATCTGCATATTGCCGTAAGCATTACCATAAGGCATGCCGTAACCGCCCATATTCATACTGTTCAACCGATTTTGCATTTCCCATAAACGGTACTGCATTTCCTGCAGCTGGTTCTGATTCATTTGATAATTCCCTGCCGCTGCGCCGTGAACGCCGCTGTTTTGCTGCGGGGTGTTGTTGGCCTGGGTTCCGCCATGCGAGGCTCCCTGAGTGTGGGCGGCGGAGTTCTGGTTAGATTGGAGACCGGCCGGGGTAATCAGGGATAAGCTCACCGAGCTGATGATAATCCCCGCAAAAGCCAGGATGGCCAGTTTAAACCATTGGTTTGTCTGCATATGATTCCCTCCGTAAGATTATTTAGAATCCGTTGTAATGCCGGGATTCCATGGCTTCAAGATTATAATCCATGTAATTTAACTGGTTGTTTAAATCTTGTATTTGAATGTTCATGGGATTTCCCTGTCCCGCCGTCCAGCCGCCGGGCGTATTAACTGCCTGCACAGTGCCCCGGCTGCCACCGCCGCCATGGTTGTGAGCGGTCTCGGAATTGTTGACAGCCGATAAACCCAGGGCGAAGTAGCTGATAATGATCCCGGCAAAGGCTACGGCAGCAAAGTTCAGCCATGGCATTTGGCTTTTCCCATCACCTCCTGCCGGGACTTTTTTCCTAAATAATCCCTGAACTGATTCGGCAGATACGCTTAACAGCCTGGTGCCCACTATCCCTAATCCGACTATCAGAATCAGGAGCAATACTATTACATAAACAGAACCGACATACCACAACATCTGTTCGGAGCCTCCTTTAACGCCAGAGTACCAGGAGCATGGCTACTCCCCCCAGAATAAGGGGCAGCAGCACATATAGTCCGGCCGTTGTCAGATCAGAGATAAAAGTTATTACCTGCGCCGGTGTATGGGACTGGGCCATGGCGGCCACCGCCGCCGGATCCTCGGGGGCTTTAAGCAGTTGGGCCACGGTTAGGTGGGAGCCATACTCCTTCTGCATCATGCTGCCCATGGTGGTTCCCATGGAAGCATCATGGGCTGCTATATTGGATCCGTCGACCAAAGCCTGCAAAATACCCGGCAAGGCCAAGAGGCCAAAAAACACCAGCAATAACCAGAAGCCTTTTTTCTTACGTCCCACGCTTATCCCTCCAAGCCCGGAGTATCAGGCCCAGCACAACGCCGAAGATAACCGCCGGCAGAACCATGGAAGATGATTCGAGGAACAGGCCCTGCAAGCCGTGATTATCCGCCATGGCCGCACCCATCATGGAACTGTGCATGGTCTGCATCATCCCGCTCATCCACAGTTCCAGCTGTCCTTCCGAAGCCCCGGCGCTGTTGGAGATGAGCAGGGCCGCCACCACAAAAAAGAAGAAGGAAGCTAAAGTCCAGGCCAAAAATTTAAACCAGTTCGTTCTGTACACCGATAATCAGCCCCTTTCTTCCAATCAGTGATCCAAATTCAAGGCATGAGCCTTTTTATAAACATGGCAGATCACGGCGAAGCTGATTACATAGGCCATAATTTCATGGGCCGTATAGGCAAAAACCATCACGGCTTTGGAGTATTCGTTGCAGGTCCAGATAAACAGACCGGTAATGATAAAAACCAGGGCCGTGAGCAGGGTGAACAACTGAAACCCCGTATTGCCGATAATCAGCCAGGGCATCCGGTGACCGTGGGTCAGGCAGCGGTGGATCTCCACCACTATTGCCACCAACGTCAGGATCACAAAGACCAGCGCAAAGGTCCGGTGGATAAAGTCCGCTGCCGGCAGTGCATAGTTCATCATCCAGCCAAATTTGGCCCCCGTCAGTACAAACCCGCTGATAGTCATTAACCCGAAAACTACCGCCCAAAGCCAATGTAGGATAAACTGTCCTGTCAGTTTCACAGGCCGGCCTACTTTTTCTTTTTCTTATCGAATTTTTGGGGTATTGGTTTATTGGCGGGTTTATGGGCGGGCGCATTATCAACGGAAGGCGTGGGATCAACAGGGGTATCTAGAACAGGCTCCGGTTCAGGAACAGTTGCGGCCTCCTCTTCAACTTCCTGTCCCGGCTCCTGTTCAAGGGCAACTGCAGTTTCTGCGATGCCTTCCTGAACAGTTTCCGCAAGGGGCGCCGGTTGCGCAGTTGAAGTTCCGCATATTGGGCAAATCTTCCAGTCATCGGCTAATTCCCCGCCGCATTTTGCGCATCTATTCTTGGGTGAAGTTTTAAACAAATTGCTAAATTCAGTGTGCAGATACGGCTCGACAGCTTTATACGCGCCTAAAGCCAGAAATACCACCAGAGCAATTGACATCAGAGTAATCAACAGCGAGAGAATGATACTCACTAATCCGGGTACACCGGCTCCCCCGGAATAACCGTAGGCGCCTTCCCCGCCGCCATGACCGTAGTAGCCCGGTCCGGCGTAACCTCCGGAACCGCCAAACAGGTTTGACAGCAGACCGAAGGCAATCAGGACCAGGATACCTATGATAACCCCTTTAATTATCTGCTCTTTATTAAAATTCATCGGTTTCTCTTCTCCTTTCCGGACAAAACTTTTTTTAAACACCAGCAGTATCCCGGTCAATACGGCCAAAATAATGATCAGTTTAATCATCTTCATCACAATTACAACGAGGGATTGGATGGTGCCGGCCGCCGAACCGTAAAAGACCAGACCAAATATAATCTGAAACAGCAGCACTCCTATAATGAGGTTAATCAAAATCCTTATGGCGGAGTTAAATTTAGGTGAATTCTTTACAGAGTTCATCATACATCTACTCTTTTCTCTTAGCTCTGACTGCTGTCAGGTTTTTTAAACATACTGTT
This sequence comes from Bacillota bacterium, assembly GCA_049324975.1. GTDB lineage: Bacteria > Bacillota > Thermincolia > Thermincolales > CAZWUW01 > JBMOPI01. The sequence continues at coordinate 4,378 of JBMOPI010000074.1, read as the reverse complement.
GACCATTCCCAGAATGGCTACAAATACACCTATAATGGAAGCGGCCAGAATCCCGTACGCAATATAAGTGAATAGCTTTTTGAGGGAAACATTGCCTAGAGGGTTGGCTGTATCAGCGCCGTGGTTCATCGGCTGATTCCCGGGGGTTTGCTGAAGCTGCTGGTTATTTGGCTGACCGGTGTCTGTCTGATTGTTGGGCTGGGACTGTCCGGGCTGGGGCTGCTGGTACGGACTGCCCGGAACCTGGTTGTAAGGGTACTGGGGATTATATCCGTAGGAGGCGTTTGGTTGGTAGTAACCCTGGTAAGGATAGTAGCCGGGATAAGCCGGTTGGTTAGGGTTGGGTGCAAACCGGGCATCGCCTCTGATGTCTTTATTCAGGGTATCCAGGGTATCTTCCATGATGGACATACCCTGGGACATTTTATAGATGCCCTGGTGGAACTTGGACATGTCGGCTCCGCTATTGGCCGTGTCTGGGTTACCGGTGTTGGCAAAAGGATCCACTGTAATCATCTTATTAGCATCCTCAATGGCTTCCCGGGCTTTATTCAACCTGTCATAATACGGATCAGGGTCGATAGTCCGGACCGGCGGCGCGGCCGGGTAAAGTCCCGGTGGCGCCTGAACAGGCTGCTGTCCGTTAGTCTGAGGTTGCTGCCCCTGCGCTCCGGTATTCTGAGATTGCTGGCCCGGTGTACCGGGGTTTTGCGGCTGCTGGCCCGTCGTTGCCGGGGTCTGATTTTGCTGACCGTTGGCGCCCGGAGTCTGGGGCTGCTGTTTCTGTGCCGTCTGCTGATCCTTGCCGTGATTTGCCCCGTGACCGCCGGTCAAAGCCAGGTAACCCCCGCCGGCTGCCACTATGATTATCAGCACACCAATGAGAGCATATAGGATCTTCCTTAAGATATCCATTTCCGTACTCACTCCTTATCTTTATTAGGCAAAGCTTTATTTTCACAGGTCCGGGGCAGCACTACGGTTACCTCGGTGCCTGCTCCCACCTGACTGACTATATTTATACTGCCCCCGTGAGCCTCTACAATTGCATTGGCAATAGCCAGGCCGATGCCCGATCCGCCGGTGGACCTGGTGCGGGAAGTATCCGCCCGGTAGAGGCGGTCAAACACCTGGGACAAAGCCTCGGGTGGAATTCCCGAACCGCTGTCGTTTAATACTAAATAGATGAAGTCACGGTTACCGCTGGTCATTACCATCACTTTCCCTCCTGCGGGAGTGTGTTTCAAGCTGTTGGAAAGGAGGTTAACTACCAGCTGGCTGATTTTATCCCGGTCTCCCGTAATCATTTCCATTTTTCTTGTACACTCCAGGGCGACACCTTTCTGTTGATAAGATCCCTGAAAGTTGAGGCAGATGTTGCCGAGCAATTCACCCAGATCAAAAGTGGTCAGATTCAGTTTTATCCGGTCTGTTTCATACTTGGTTAACTGTTCAAGGTCCCCTACCAGCCGGATAATCCTGAGAATCTCCTCATGGCAGCTGTTGAGCCGTTCCGGGGTGGGCTGCCAAATCCCTTCTATGAGTCCTTCCAGGTTAGACTGCAAAGTTGCCAGAGGCGTGCGCAGTTCATGGGCCAGATCAGCAGTCATCCTCTTTTTCACCTTTTCCTGTTCCTCGATGGTCAGGCCCAGGTGCTTGATGGTATCCAGGACCTTTTGGATCTCCTCACTATTAGACGTGAACTTTACCGGGTCATAGCCCTTTTTCTGTGCCACCAGCTCAGCCAGTTCGCTGACTTTGGCCAGTTCAGCTTTCACACCCTTTCTCGCCCACCTGCTTAGGAACAGGGATAAGATGATGCAGGCCAGGGCCAGTACTGCCAGGATCTTGTTTATCGGCGCCAGGTAGTTGAGTTCCAACTCTGTCAGAAAATACGGGCCCATAAAACCCAGCTCCAGGTCACCGATCTTCTGCCCGTCTTTGACAAGGGGGTATTCTTTGACGGTATACTTACCCTCCCAGTCCGAGACCAGCAGCCGCATATTATGGGAAATATGCTGCAGGGTCTGTTCACAGGCTGCCCGGTCATGCTCTGCGGCATCCCAGATGACCTTGCCGCCGGCATCCGTAATCTTGGTAACAAAACCGTAGGATAAACCCTGGACCCCTATTTTCTTAAGTTCATCTTCCCGCCAGCTGCCGTCCCTGTATTGGTCCTCGAAACTGGCGGCCAACAGGTCAGTCTTCTTCTGCCGGCTTAAGTCGGCGTATTTCTCAAAGAGAAACCCGGTATACATGCCGACAGATACTGTAAAGAGCAATACTGTCAGCAGGGCTGAACACAAATGGGTAATGGCAAACCTGGTCTTCAGTTTAAAGGTCATTTACTCTCCCCCAAACTTATAACCCACTCCGTGTACCGTAATGATATATTGTGGATCCCGGCTGTCCGCCTCAATTTTCTGCCTCAGGTTCTTAATGTGGGTGTCGATAGACCTTTCCTGGCCCTCGTAATTGTACCCGAATATGGCTACCACCAGGTCTTCTCTGGTAAACACCCGTTTAGGGTTCCGGCAGAGAGTCAGCAGAAGCTTGTACTCATTAGGTGTTAAATTAACAACCTGACCGTGGAGGCGCACCTCGTGCTGCGGGTCATTTATTTCCAGTTCCCCGGATCCGAAGCTGATGACATCTGCCATCACATCCCGGTCATCCTTACATCGCCGTAATATGGCCCTGACTCTCCCCATTAATTCCTTGGGACTGAAGGGTTTGGTTACATAGTCATCCGCCCCGTAATCCAGACATTTTACTTTGAAATCTTCATCTACTTTAGCTGTGAGCATGATTACCGGCGCCTTGGAGCCCTGTTTCCTGATTTGTTTGCATATTTCCTCACCCGAGAGATCAGGCAGCATCACATCAAGGATTACCAGCGCAGGGTTGACCCGGCCGAACAACTGCAACGCTTTTTCGCCATTGGTCGCCATAAATACCTGATAGCCGCTGTTTTCGAGATATGCCTCCAGGGCTTCAAGGATTTTCGGTTCGTCATCCACCACTAAAATTCGTTGTCGTTCTATATTCAATCAACACCCCTCCCCAACACACTGCATTTTTCCGATACCAGCTACTACATTTCGTAATACTTACATGTCAGATTTTATTCCTTAAAACGACACATTACAACACTTTAGCCGCGATGCTCACAGAGCTATCATCATATGCTCACAAAATCCTCACAAAAGGGCCGGTTGTATACGGACGATATACAACCGGCCTAATAGTTAAAAAGGCTTCGCTGGCGCGAAGCGCCGAGTTAGCCTTTTTTATACCGCAGGCGCGTTGATACTTTCCTACGGTGCAAAAAAGAGGCTACGCGGCACTTGGGCCGCATACCTCTTTAGTCTTTAACTCTAGGAATCACAAATTTAAAACTGGTTCCTTCCCCTACCTTACTTTCAGCCCATATCCAGCCACCGTGGGATTTGACGATATTATGGGCGATAGCGAGACCAAGCCCGGTCCCGGAACCTTTCCTGATTCTTGCTTTGTCTACTTTATAAAAGCGCTCCCAGATATAAGGCAGTTCATCCTCCGGAATACCGGGACCCTGGTCGGATACTGACACCTGCAAACCCTCCGGTGTCGTTTGGGCGGTAATTTTGATTTGGCTGCCCGGAGGCGAGTAGCGCAAGGCATTGTCCACCAGGTTGGTCAATACCTGCTCCAGCCGGTCCTCATTCCCCCTTATAAGGGGCAACGGCCGGCTTCCCTCCAAAACTATGGCTACTTGCTGTTGAGACGCTGATTGTTTAAACTTTTGGCCTACTTTATCAAGCACCGGTTCCAGTTGGACTTCTTTCAGGTTGTCTGCAATTTCTTTTTCCGTTTTACTTAAGGTTAACAAGTCTTCCACTAACCTCCGCAGCCTGTGGGTTTCATCCAGCATAATCCGCAGCGACTTTTCCTTGATTTCTTTTTCATTCGCCAATCCGTCCGCCATCACTTCAGTGTAACCCTGGATCAGAAACAACGGTGACCTGAGTTCATGCGAGACGTTGGCTACAAAGTCTTTCTGCAGGGTAAGCACCCGGCGCAGTTCCTCGTTTTTGTCCTCCAGGTCCCGCAAAGTGGCGCCAAGCCTGGTGGACAGCATATTTAACGTGCTGCCTAATAGTCCGATTTCATCTCTGCTTCTAACGTCAACCTTTATATCAAAATTACCTTCCGCCATCTGCCTGGCTGCCCTGTTCATTTTAATCAGCGGAACGGCCAGCGCCCTGGCCAGGATTAAGCCCAAGGCGGTAGATAAAATTAACGCCGCAATTATCACCAGCAAAATCGTCCGGTGAATTCTGCTGAAAAATTCCTTAACATGCTCCAGGGGATAATGAAGCATAACTGCACCGGTTAC
>JBMOPI010000073.1:0-10154 GCA_049324975.1 Bacillota bacterium | reverse complement strand
CGTACACCATCACCATACCTGGGATTTCGAGGACGAGCCGGCGGTGAGTGACCATTACTCGGTTGAAGACATCCGGGAGGTGCCAAAAATCATTTTGCCTGCCAGCAATAAATACCTGGGACGGATTTCAGGAAAAGAGGATAAAAAGGGCGGATTGTTGAAATATAATAAATGATTGCAATGTTCGCAGCAGAGAGGTGAAAGCCGTGAAAATGCACTACCGTCCGGACCAGGAGCACCTTGCGTATATTCTGTCCAGCGCAGTCTGGCATTACTATCAATATACCGAGGGGATTGTAAACACGAAACAGGGCGAACAGATTATCAGGATGTTTTTAAAGGAACAGGACATCATCAGAAACAAACTTGTGCCGGCCCTGAAAAACCCGCTGCCCGGGGACAGGCTGGAACTTTGTTTTAACGACAAAGAAACGGCGGAGTTGCTGGATAAAATTTTACACCATTATCTCGACGAAACGAGAGATATTTTGCAGACTATTGAAGACCCGGCGATTACAAAAAAATGTATGGAAGACATTGATATCATCGAAAATGAGTTGTTCAAGGCGATTCATTGTAGTGTTTAGCGCTGAGAGCGCTTTTTTCTTTACGGGAAATGACAGCCTTTTTAGATACATGCGGCTCTATGGCGATTTTGTCAGGAGGAATTCAGGCCGGAACGACGAAAGCAAAATAAGATGTAACAGACAGGAGCAACATGACATGAAGATTGTATTTGTCCCAAAGAAGCAGGCGCTTATAGCCGTCCTGGCCCTGGCGTTTTTTTTGCTGCTGCTGGCTCTGAAAACCTATCAGGATGATGAGCAGCGCTGGCGGCAGGAGATGTACCGGCCGGGGCTCAACGATAAACTGATAATGATCGACCCTGGGCACGGGAGCGCCGACCCGGGCGCTATCGCCGGCGGCACTGCTGAAAAAGACATCAACCTGGCCATTAGCCGGGCCTTACAGCAAGAGCTGCGGGAGGGACAGGTCAAAGCCCTGCTGACCAGGGAGGAAGAAGGCGGCATAAATCCCGCCGCAACCATGACTTTATTAGAACGGTACCGGAACCTCCTGACCCGCAAAGCCCTTGCGGATGAGGCGCGGGCCCATATTTTTGTCAGCATCCATACTAACAGCAACGAGGACCGCCGGGCCTCGGGAGGGATTGTTTACTATCATACCGGGAACCCGTATAACAAGGTCCTGGCAGAGATGATCCAGGAGGAATTAAACGGCCTGTATAAGACCCGCCGTATCATAGAACAGGCTGATTTCACGGTGGTGAGCGGCAATGCCATGCCGGCTGTACTGGTGGAAACGGGATTTATCACCAATCCCAGGGACCGCGGGCGCCTGACAGACCGGGAGTTCCAGCAGGCCATCGCGCGGGCCATACACCGGGGGTTGGTGAAATATGCTGATAAGTTGCCGGGGAAGATCGGAATACGGACCCAAGGAAAATAGGGGGTTGTTGACAAATGGATAATTCGCTCCGTGCTCCAGGCACTGTGCTACTAAACTCACCTCGGGCAAAAAGGTCGGTTCCGTATTATCTGACATGCCTAGAGGGAACCGGCCCGACTCTTTTTGCTCCTCGGTTCGTTAAGTATCACAACGTTCCTTCCGCAAAGTCACTCATTATCCATTTGTCAACAACCCCAAATAAGCTAGGAGGTACAAATTGATCGACTACCATATCCACCCCGGTTTCTCCATTGACGCCGAGGAGTATTCCATCGACGACTACTGCCGGCGGGCGGTGGAGATCGGCCTCAGGGAAATCTGTTTTACACCCCACTACGAATTTGACCCGCTGCGCAAGGAAATAGACTGGTGGGTGCGCTACAACGGGCGGGTCATGTCCATTGAGGAAGACTGGCTCCCCTACTTTATCGAAGAAGTCCGGCGGGCGGCGGAGAGCTATGCCCCTTTTGGGCTTACGGTCAAGGCCGGGCTGGAAGTCGGTTTTGACCTGGGCCTTGAAGAGCCCATTGCCCGGGTTGTGGAGGCCCACCCCTTTGATTTTATCATCGGTTCGGTGCACTGCATCGACCATGTGGCTATCTCTTCGGCCGGGGAAAGCGCTCCCTATTATGCGGCCCAGACGCTGGAACGGGTCGCGGAACTTTATTTTACCACCCTGCGGCAGGCGGTGGCGTCGGGGCTATTTGATGTTGTAGGCCACCTGGACATTTACCGCCGCCACGGCTATAAATTTTACGGCCCGGATGTATTGAAGGCGCATCGGTCGTATCTCGGCGAAGTCCTGAAGGTGATGGCGGAAAAAAATACCGGCCTGGAGGTGAACACCTCCAGCGCCCGGCATAACCACCGGGAGTTTTATCCGAGCCGGGAGATCCTGGAGGCGGCCAGGGACGCCGGGATAAGAGTGTTTACAGTGGGGTCGGATGCCCACCTGGTCGGCGAACTGGGTCAGGGCGTGGCGGCAGGACTGGCCGTCCTGGCGGAACTGGGCCTTAAGGCGTCGGTTTTCACCCGCCGGGCGCCCGGGACAGTAGAAATGCCCGGGAGGTAACAGATATCCTGGTTTGCATGTTAATGAGGGAAAAACTTCCTAGTTTGAATCGTCAAAATATTGGTACTTAAAGGTATTTGGGCAGGATTTTGGCACAACATGTAGAATTATGTCATTACAGGATTTACAGCACCTTTAATGTAATTCAGGGGGGAGATTATGAAACGGTTGACAGTGAAGCAGTTGGAAGAAAATATGATTCTGGCGGAGACGGTTTTTTCCTCCGGGGGCAAACCCCTGATTACCGAAGGTACCAGGCTTACCCGGGATTTGATAGATAAACTGCAGGAAATGGGTATTATTGTGGTCGCCGTTAACGAAGAAGGGACTATCAGTATCGACCCCAGCGAGGTGCTTATCAACAGGGTGCATAAACAGGCACTGCGGACGCTGGGCAGCTTTATCCCCGCGGACGCCCTGGGAGAACGCCTGGGTGACGCCAAACAGCGTTATGAACTGGTAACCACTGTCATCGAAAAAGTAGTCCGGAACCAACAGGTTGCTGAACTTTACCTGGACCTGCGGACCATTGACGACGACACTCTGGACCACTCCATTGCCGTTTGTGTGCTGTCCCTGATTGTCGGCGTGGCCCTGCAGCTGCCGGAAGACCGGCTGCTGGCCCTGGGCACAGCCGCTATGGTCCATGATATAGGCAAAAAAACTGTACCCCCGGATATCCTTGCCAAAAGGGAAGACTTTGCCCCCGGGGAGCTCAAAAAGCTGCAGGACCATACTAAAGAAGGCTATCAGCGTCTGCGGGAAGCAGGGTTTGACGTGACCGCGGCCAAGGTAGCGCTTTATCACCATGAACGGTGGGACGGCAGCGGGTATAACAAACTGGCCGGCGATAATATTGACTTGCTTTCCCGGATAGTTGCAGTAGCCGATACCTATGACGATTTGACCAGGGGCCTGACCTATAAACAAAAATACCTGCCCCATGAAGCCATGGAGTTCTTATACGGCGCCGGTAACATTTATTTTGATGTCCGGGTGGTCAAGGCCTTTACCGGCAGCATTGCCGCCTACCCGTTGGGCAGCATTGTCAAGCTGAGTTCCGGAGAAATAGGCATCGTGGTCAATGTGCATAAAACCACTGCCCCCAGGCCGATTGTGAAGATTTTTTTCGACAAAGACAACAACCGCCTGGAATACGCCAGGCAGATAGACCTCAGTGAGGAAAAGACTGTCTTCATCACCAAGATTCTTTAGGTTTGTGAAAGGGGCTTTACCCGGATGAATTGTCACGAGGACAAAAAAGGTAACGTCACTGCCGCTTTCGGCACCGATCTGGTGTCCCTTGGGGCCACCAGTGTACCTAACCTGATTTTGAAATATTATCATAAAATCGGCATCACGGACAGTGAGATGATGCTGATTGTCCAACTAATCCGTTTACGGGGGGAACAGCAGCCCTTCCCTTCGCTGGAAGCCATTACAGAATGCATGGCTGCCGACAGCCAGAAGATTAAGAGCGACCTGGCCGCCCTGATTGAAAAAGGGGTCCTGGCTGTGGGGTATTATTTTGATGACCCGGCCGGCGAGGTGCTTTCAGTATACAGTCTGGAGCCTCTGCTGGAGAAAGTTTCGGAAATCTGGGCCTGTGACAAGGTCAAAGAACTGCAGAAGATGCGCCAGGCCCTGAAGGAACAGGGTGTCAAAATTTCTCCCAAAAAGTCAGCCGGTCAGACAGGCTGCCAGTTTACGAACCTGTGCCAGTCTTTTGAGAAGGAATTTGGCCGTCCACTGTCACCGATGGAGATCGAACAGGTGGGCAGCTGGCTTACGGAACACCAGGGCAAGGCCGAATTTGTGCTGGAGGCCTTAAAACGGGCGGTTATGAGAGGAAAACACAATTTCAAGTACATAGACAGTATTTTGCTGGAATGGAAAAAGAACAACCTGCGCACGGTGGGCGCAATTATGGAATATGAAGAGAATTTCCGGCAGCGCCAGGTTAAGCGGGGCGCCGGTTACAAGGGCGACACCGGGCAGAAAAACAAGGGCAAAGGGAAAGACAAGTTTAAGCTGCTGTATATGAGTTAACGGGAGGTTTATGCCAGTGCAGGAGAAGAGTGATGGACCGGTGGCTGACAATAACCTTTGCCGTTTATGTGGCGGCCGCGGTTTGGTCATCAGGGACGCCGGCTGGGCGGCGCCCTGTTCCTGTATGAAGCAGAAGTCACTGCAGAACAAGCTGAAAAGCGCCCAGTTGACAAAGTCTTTACTGGACTCTAGATTTAATGGGTTTGACCTGGATTATTATGCGAAGACGGAAAAAGACGGGACCACCGGCCGGTCATATTATGACCTGGCTGTGACGTCCTGCCGGGCGGCCAGGCAGTTTGTGGCCGAAGCAGCGGAGAACCCGCACTGTGACGGTTTGCTTTTTACCGGTCCGGTGGGCAGCGGTAAGACTTTTCTTACCGGCTGTATTGCCAATGCGCTGCTGGAGATGGGCAAGGAGGTCCTGATGGTGGTGGTGCCAGACCTACTGGATGAGATCAGGGCCACTTATGACCATGACCGGTATGAGAAGGAGCCTACGGAACTTGACCTTACCGACGCGGCGCGGAAAGTTAAAATTTTGATTCTGGATGACCTGGGGGCGCACAATTACACGGAATGGACCAGGAACAAAATTTACAACATCATCAATTACCGTTTGAACAACAGGTTGCCCACCGTTATTACCACCAACCTGACACTGGAGGACCTGGAAGAATACCTGGGGGAGCGGACTACCTCCAGGCTGATCCAGATGTGCCGGGTTTACCGCCTGGCGACAGATACCGACATCCGGTACGTAAAACGACATGAAAAAGAAATTAAGACGAGAAAAGGTTAATTAGCAGGAATATATAAATTTTTGTAGAATAATTATTAACTGCCAATTGCATACATAAAGACAGGTGACCCGTTTATATGGGTTGAAAAGGGAAGTTTGGTGCAATTCCAACGCGGTCCCGCCACTGTAACAGTAGAGGAACCCGCAATTATGTCACTGGGCCATAGGCCTGGGAAGGCGCGGGGGACAATGAACTGTGAGCCAGGAGACCTGCCTGTTTTTGGACACCGCTGGAACCTTCGAGAGAAAGGGAGGTGGACGTTTTCAGGCGTTTATTCTTTTAAACGTTAAAACTCCTCAGCCTTTGAAGGCTGGGGTATTTTTGTACCCCGGCAGGTTTTTGGCCTGCCCGGTTCATTATTATAGCTTTGGAGTGAATTTTTATGCATATACAGGATACTTTTTTGACCGGCAGGTGGGTAGCTGCCTGGTATGTTGCGGCATCCGTATTTGTCGGGAAAGGCATTTATGACATAAAGCGCAAATCCGAACAGGTGCCCATGTTCAAGCCGTTGGTGGGGATGATGGGGGCGGCGGTGTTTTTTATCTCGCTGATCCCTATCCCGGTGCCCTTTACCGGGACTTCTTCCCATCCGGCCGGGACGCCCCTGGCAGCGATATTGCTGGGGCCTTTTGTCGGCACAGTGCTTAGTGTGGCGGCGTTACTGCTGCAGGCGCTGTTTTTTGCCCACGGCGGGCTGTCGACCCTGGGGGCCAATGTTGTTTCTATGGGTGTGGCCGGGTCGTTGGTGAGTGTCGGCGTTTTCCTGCTGGCCCGGAAATTGAGGTGCCCCTTGGCCCTGGCCGCCGGTCTGGCCGGGTTTTTCGGGGACCTGGCGGTCTATTTTACTTCTTCCCTGGAACTGGCCCTGGGGCTGCCAAACATGCCTTTTGGCTCTGTCGGTGAGGGTTTTATAACCTTTCTGGGGATTTATGTCTGGACCCAGCTGCCCATTGCGGTCCTGGAAGGGGTGGTCACCGGCGGCATGGTGGCCTATACCGCCAGGGTGCGCCCTGATATATTCCGCAGCCTGGGGCTGCTGCCGGCGGTGCGGCAGGAGGTGCAGGCATGAAGTATCTCAGCACGCTCACCGTACTGTTTGTGGCCGGCTTGCTTTTGACGGGTCCGGTATCGGCAGTTGGACCGGTGGCCGGGGAATGGCTGCTGCCGCAGCCGGCAGAGGCCGGGGAGAAGTACCTGGGCACCGATGACCTGGTTGACCGAAAAATGCAGGAAGTTGCCGGGGTATCGGCCGGCGAGCCGTTGATTGACCTGAACCAGGGGAATCTGGGACTGTTTATTTTTGCGGCCGGGGGTTTCGCCGCCGGTGCGGTGTGCGGTTACTACTGGCGCAAGATATTTGGGGAGAAGGCAGGTAAAAGGGGATGACCAAGGACAGCTATCTGAGAGTTGAGGCTATAGCCGGGCAGGAGAATATTTTTACCGGGATGGATGCCCGGATCAAAACCCTTTTTGCGCTGGCCGCGCTGCTCCTGATCGTCATTTTTGAGGGGATGCGCCTGCCGCTTATGGTAACCGGTTTAGTTACGGTATTTTTGATTTACCTGAGAGTGCCGGTCCGGGTCCTTGCGGCCAGGTACGGGCCGCCGTTAATTGTCTGCGGGCTGATTGCCGCCGCCGACATGTTTTTGCTGGGCAGCGCCCCGCTGTTTCAAATTAAGGTAGGGGATATGATATTAACCGGCTACCGGGACGGTTTATTGCTGGGGCTGCAGTTCCTGGCCAGGGTTACCGGCAGTGTCTCTGTGCTGCTTTTACTCAGCCTGACCACACCGGTCACCGAACTGATGAAGGCCCTGGCCTGGTTTAGGATGCCCCGGGTGCTGGTGGAGATACTGATGTTCACTTACCGCTATCTGTTCGTGTTTTGGGAAGAAGGTTCCCGTATCCGGGATGCCCAGACCCTGCGCCTTGGCTACCAGCGCCGGAGCAGTTGGGCCGGATGGCGGCGGGCGGTGCGGAATACCTGGACTCTGTTCGCCATGGTCCTGATCAGGGCCTATGACCGGGCGGAAAATACATACAATGCCATGCAGGTGAGGGGTTACCGGGGCCGGATGGTCACTCCGGTAGTACAGCCCTGGAACCTTGCCCAGACGGGTTATAGTGTGGCCAGCGCCTTTGTGCTGGTGTTATTAGTTATAGTTAGTGTATAGGAGGTCAGGCCATGATCCTGGAAGCCCGGCAACTGGATTTCAGCTATGCCGACGGCACGCCGGCTTTGCGCGGCATAGACCTTAAGATTAAGCGCGGCGGGTTTACGGTCCTGCTGGGACCGAACGGTTCCGGCAAGACCACCCTGTTCAAGGTGCTAACCGGACTGGTCCGGCCGGTCCGGGGTGAGGTCTGCCTGGCAGGGAGCCCTGTCGGAAAAATGGCCCGGGAAGATTTGTACAGAAGGATCGGTTTTGTTTTTCAGGACCCCAATGACCAGCTTTTTGCCCCGACAGTTCTGGAGGATGTGTCCTTTGGACCGGCCAACCTGGGGCTAACCCCCAGGCAGGTGGCGGAGCGGGCTGAAGCGGCCCTGGGCCGGGTCGGTATGTGGCCGCAGAGGGATAAGCCGGTGCACTGTTTGAGTTACGGCCAGAAAAAAAGGGCGGCTATTGCCGGGGTGCTGGCCATGGAGCCCGGGGTAATTATCCTGGACGAGCCAACGGCCGGCCTTGACCCGGCCGGGGTGCGGGAGATTATGACCCTGCTGGCCGAGCTGCACCGCCGGCACGGGATTACCGTCCTGATGGCCACTCACGATGTAGACCTGGTGCCCCTTTATGCCACCGACATATTTGTATTGAACGAAGGGCGCATTGTTGCCTCCGGCAGCCCGCAGGAGGTTTTCGGCGAACGCGCCACCATCCGCCGGGCGGGCTTGAGGCTGCCGCGGATTACCCACCTGTGGGAAATCCTGCAGTCCAAGGACCACCTTCCCCTTAACGGTTTTCCGCTGACCATCGGGGAAGCCAGGCGGCAGCTGCTCAAAGTGATGGAAGGGGAAGGGTCCGATGACCGGTAAACGCCTGCGCAGCGGCATCACCACCGGGGCGTCGGCGGCGGCTGCGGCCGGGGCGGCGGCCGCCCTGTTGTTTGCCGGCCGGCGGCCGGAATATGCGGTGGTGGTCAACCTGCAGGGAAAAGAGATAACAGTGCCCATCCACAGCAGCCGGGTAACCGTGGATGAGGCGGTATGCTCCGTCATAAAAGACGGCGGGGACGACCCGGATATCACCAACGGGCTGGAGATTATGGCCAGTGTGCGCAGGGCAGGGCCGGGGGCCGGCGCTGCGAATTCGGGCGGGATTTCAGACGCTGCCTATCCCGGCATTACCATTGCCGCCGGGCCCGGCGTGGGCCGGGTAACCAAACCCGGGCTGCAGGTGGCGGTCGGTGAACCGGCCATTAACCCGGTGCCGCGGCAGATGATTGCAGCGGCGGTGACAGCCGAGCTGCCGCCGGATGAGCGGGTGCTGGTGACGATAAGCGTTCCCGGCGGGGAGGAAGCGGCCCGCCGGACTTTAAACCCCAAACTGGGGATTGTCGGGGGTATTTCTATTTTGGGTACCACCGGAATTGTGGAGCCTATGTCCGAAGAGGCCTTCAAAAACTCCCTGGTGCCACAAATCTCCATGGCCAGGGCCTACGGGCATGACACGGTGGTGCTGACCCCGGGCCGGATTGGGGAGAGGTGGGCGGTGGAGCGGCTGGGCGTGCCTCAGGAGGCTGTTATCCAGATGAGCAACTTCGTCGGCTTCATGCTCCGGGCCTGTGCGGACCACGGGGTCAAGAGGGTACTGCTGCTGGGCCACCACAGTAAACTTACCAAAGTGGCGGCCGGCTGCTTCCATACCCATAATAAGGTGGCGGACGGCCGGCTGGAGACGCTGGCGGCCTGGGCCGGCATCATGGGGGCTTCATCCGGGGTAATGGCGGAAATCATGGCTGCCAATACTTCCGAAGGGGCAGTGGAAATCCTCCGCCGGGAAGATCTTATGGCTGTGTTCCGGCGGATTGCCGGGCGGGCCAGCCGGCGGGCCGAGGAGCATGTCTACGGGGACCTTACGGTTGGCACTTTACTGCTGACCATGGCCGGTGAGCCGGTAGGTTATGATGATAACGCCAAAGCCATGGGGAGGGAAATGGGATGGCATATTCAGTCTATGTAATCGGTATCGGCCCCGGGTCAGCGGAGTATATCCCGCCCGCGGCCATGGACGCCATCGCCGAAGCGGAAGTGCTGGTGGCCGGGGAGAGGACCCTGGACGCTTACAGCCATCTCGGCAAAGATACTTTGTCCATCAAAAACAACCTCTCCGAAGTTGCGGAGTTTATAAAAAAAGAGCGGGAAGACCGGAAAATTGCCGTACTGGCTTCCGGAGACCCGGGTCTGTTCGGTATCCTGCGCTTCCTCCGGCGGCATTTTACGCCGGAAGAATTATGTGTTATACCCGGTATCAGCGCGGCCCAGCTGGCCTGCGCCAGGCTGGCGCTGCCCTGGGACGATGCGGTTGTTCTCAGTGTGCACGGTCGGGAGCCGGAAAGGGCGGTGGCGGCGGTCAAAGCCAATAAAAAGGTGGTCCTCCTCACCGACCCCCGGCAGGAACCGGGGGAGCTGGCCCGGCAGTTGAAAGCTGCCGGTGTTGATAAAAGGATTTACCTCTGTGAGAACCTGTCCTACCCTGATGAAAAGATAACGGAACTAACTTTAGAGGAATTGGGCCGGGTTCCCGGATTCAAAAACA
>JBMOPI010000072.1:0-10254 GCA_049324975.1 Bacillota bacterium | reverse complement strand
TCTCCGGATACTTCCTTATCGTCTGGGATTTTATCCGCTTTGCCCGGGAAAACGGGATCCTGGTCGGCCCCGGCCGGGGCAGCGCCGCCGGCAGCCTGGTGGCTTATGTGCTGGGCATTACCAATGTAGACCCGCTGAAGTATGACCTGCTTTTTGAACGGTTTTTAAACCCCGAGCGGGTGAGCATGCCTGATATCGATATCGACTTTTGCTACGAACGGCGGGAGGAAGTTATCCGCTATGTCATTGAGCATTACGGGGCGGACAAGGTGGCTCAGATCATCACCTTCGGTACCATGGCGGCCCGGGCGGCTATCCGGGACGTGGGCCGGGCCCTGAACATGCCATATGGCGATGTGGACCGGGTGGCCAAGATGGTGCCGGCGGAACTGGGCATGACCCTGGAAAAAGCCCTGGAAATGAACGGTGATTTAAAAGAATTATATGAGGCCGACCCCCAGGTTAAAAAGCTGGTGGATATGGCCAAAGCCATTGAAGGCATGCCCCGGCACGCCTCCACTCACGCCGCCGGCGTGGTTATCGGCCGGGAGCCGCTGACCGTTTACCTGCCCCTGTACAGCTCCACCGATGGGGTGGTGACTACCCAGTTCCCAAAGGAAACGGTGGAGGAAATCGGCCTGCTCAAGATGGACCTGCTGGGGCTCCGCACCCTTACGGTAATCGGGGACGCCCTGTCCATTATCAAAAGGACCGCCGGCGCAGATATCGACATAGAAAAAATCCCCCTGGACGACCCCGCCACGTACGCTATGCTGGGCCGGGGGGAGGCCATCGGCGTATTCCAGTTAGAGAGTTCCGGCATGCGGAACATTTTAAAAGAATTAAAACCTGAGGCCTTCGAGGACATCATCGCCCTCGTCGCCCTGTACCGGCCCGGGCCGCTGGGCAGCGGCATGGTGGAGGACTTCATCCGCCGCAAGCATGGCCAGAGTCCCATCAAGTACCTGCACCCGGCGCTGGAACCCATCCTCAAAGACACTTACGGGGTTATCCTTTACCAGGAACAGGTCATGCGCATTGCCAACGTGCTGGCTAATTACTCCCTGGGCGAAGCGGACGAGCTCCGCCGGGCCATGGGCAAGAAAAAGCCCCAGGAGATGGCCAAACACCGGGTGAAATTCCTGGCCGGGGCGCAGGATAACGGTATTGACGCCGATGTGGCGGGGCAGATTTTTGACCTCATGGAATACTTTGCCGGCTACGGCTTTAACAAGAGCCACAGCACCGCCTATGCCTTGGTGGCCTATCAGACGGCTTACCTCAAGGCCAATTACCCGGTAGCCTTCATGGCCGCGCTTTTGACCAGCATCATGGGTTCCAGTGACAAAATCGCCGCCTACATCGAAGAATGCCGGCGCATGGGCATTGAAGTCCTGCCGCCGGATATCAATGAGAGCCGGGTCAACTTTACCGTGGTGGGCGACAAGGTCCGCTTCGGCCTCGCCGCCGTAAAGAACGTTGGCCGCAATGCCATTGAAAATATCATTGAAGTCAGGGAAGACAAGCCTTTCGCCGATCTCCGGGATTTCTGCGAGCGTATCGACCACCGGCTGGTGACCAAGCGGGTGGTGGAGAGCCTGGTCAAAGCCGGGGCCTTCGATTCCTGGTGCGCCGGCCGGTCCCGGCTGCTGGCCGTGCTCGATCCATGCATGGACGAGGCCCAGAAAAGGCAGCGGGAAGTGGCCCGGGGCCAGATTTCCTTATTTGATATCGCCGCTGACGCCGGTTCCGGGGAAAAGGTTTTCAGTAATAAACTGGAGCTGCCTGACATTCCGGAATACCCGCAAAAAGAACTGCTGGCCATGGAGAAGGAAATGCTCGGCCTCTATATCAGCGGACACCCTTTACATGAGGTGAAGGAAGCGCTGGCACAGCGGACTTCCGCCCGGCTTGACCAGTTGGGTGAACTGCCGGATGATTCGAAGGTTACAGTAGGCGGCGTGGTGGCTTCCTTAAAGCAGATTTCCACCAGGAAAGGCGAACTGATGGCTTTTATGACCCTTGAGGACGTGGTGGGGTCGGTGGAAGTGGTATTGTTCCCCAGGGTTTATGCTGCGGCCCGCGCCCTCATCAGGGATGACGCCGTGCTCCTGGTCAGGGGCCGGCTCAACCACCAGGACGAAGCAGTGAAAATTATTGCCGACGAGCTGGCCCGGCTCGAAGACGGCCCGGGCGCCCAGGATGACCGGCCGGTCCCCCAACTGTATATTAAACTTGCAGATACGGAAGACCGGGAAATCCTGAACCGTGTAAAACAGCTGCTGGCGCAATACAGTGGGGTGTCTCCGGTTTACCTGTACTTTGAAGGCAAAAAGAAGATGATTCAGGTTAACCGCGACCTCTGGGTTGACCTCGATACGGAAGTCACCGCCAGAGTAGAAGAAATTCTCGGTGCGGACGCAGTGGTGGTCAAACACTCCTGACAGGCGTGCTGACTGGCCCTGACATTGCAAAATAACGGCAGTTATGTTATGATATGCTTGCCTTCGGGCTAATAACAGGAAGCAGAGGTGAGAAGTTTTGCGGGATGAAATTACCGGCGAATATATAGTGATTAAAGCCCTGGAAAACGGCGTCAACATCATCGGCCTGACCAGGGGGCAGGATACCAGGTTCCACCACACCGAGAAACTGGATAAAGGAGAGGTGATGATTGCCCAGTTCACCGAGCACACCTCCGCCATGAAGATCCGGGGCCGGGCCCAGATATTTACCAAACACGGCCAGGTAGAGACCGGAATATAGTTTCCCGTCATAAATCCAGGGATTTTCCTTGGATTAAATTTTTGTTTAATAATAGAGGAATAAAGCCAATACTAGTCGAAAAGACTAGTGTATCAGATTGCCATTATTGTCATTTTTGTATTTGGTAAAGGGGGCAGGAACAACATGTGGACCGTTGTTTACATTGCACCGAATCGTGTTGCCGCCGAGAATCTGAAAAATGTTTTGACAAATGAGGGAGTATTGGTTCAGCTGAGGGCAATCGGAGTGCCACATGTGGGTGATGCGGGCGCTTTCGAAATTTTGGTGCCTGAATCAGAGGTCGACGAGGCTTTGGAGATTTTGAACAGTTCTGTCCGGTAAATCGTTATCATAATTTATTAATGGGGGCGGGACAGGGCTTATGGTGGAGAGAGGTGAAGACCCGTTATGCTTAAAGATTTGTTTCGCAAGCCCAAGTATGTAACGGTCCACGCTGACACGGCGAAAAAAGACATTCCTGAGGGATTGTGGCAAAAATGCCCGAATTGCAATGAAATTTTATATGCCAAAAGGTTGGAAACAAGTGGTCGGATATGTGAAAAATGCGGATATCATTTTCGTGTGCCGGCCAGGGAACGTATCAATATGATCCTTGACGAGGGGAGTTTTCAGGAGCTTAACGCCGGCCTGGTACCGAGTAACCCGCTGGAATCCGCCGGTTACCCGGAAAAGGTCGCTTCTGCCCAGGAGGCTACAGGCATTAAAGAAGCTGTAATCACCGGGGAGGGGACCGTAGAGGGCAACCCGTTGGTTATTGCCGTTATGGACGCCTATTTTATTATGGGCAGTATGGGCTCGGTGGTGGGTGAGAAGATTGCCCGGGCCATTGAACATGCTATTGAAAAACGGCTGCCGGTGGTAATATTCACGGCATCAGGCGGGGCCAGGATGCAGGAGGGGATCCTTTCCCTGATGCAGATGGCCAAAACCAGCGGCGCGCTGACCCGGCTGGCGGATGCAGGCCTGTTATATGTTTCCGTGCTGACCGACCCCACCACCGGCGGGGTAACGGCCAGTTTTGCGTCTTTGGGGGACATTATCCTGGCCGAACCGGGGGCGCTCATCGGTTTCACCGGGCCCCGGGTAATCGAGCAGACTATCAAACAAAAGCTGCCGGAAGGTTTTCAGACAGCTGAGTTTATGTTACAGCACGGATACGTGGACAGGGTTGTCAAGCGTCCCGACCTGCGCCCGACCCTGGCCAGAATCCTGAGTCTGCACAGTACGGGAGGTGAGGCCGGTGCCTAGTACATTGCTGGATTTTGAAAAGCCGCTGGCCGAACTGGAAACCAAAATTGAAGAACTGCGCAAATTCGGTTCCGAGAAGGGCATCGACCTGTCCGATGAGATAGAGACCCTGGAAAACAAGGCCCTCAACTTGAAAAAATCCATCTACGGCAACCTGACGGCCTGGCAGCGGGTGCAGATTGCCCGCCATGCCGACCGACCGACATCTGCGGACTTTATAAAAAATATTTTTGCTGATTTTATCGAACTGCACGGTGACCGTCATTTTGGCGACGATCCGGCGGTGATGGGCGGCATCGCCCTCTTTCACGGCCGTCCGGTCACCGTCATCGGCCATGTTAAAGGCAAGGACACCAAGGAGAACATATACCGGAATTTTGGTTACGCTCATCCCGAAGGCAACCGTAAAGCTTACAGGCTCATGGAGCAGGCCGAAAAATTCGGCCGTCCGGTAATCACCTTTGTAGATACGCCGGGGGCCTATTGCGGCATCGGGGCCGAGGAGAGGGGTCAGGCCGAGACCATCGCCAGGAACCTCTTCCGGATGATGACCCTCAAAGTTCCCGTGATCGCCACCGTTATTGGGGAAGGCGGCAGCGGGGGCGCCCTGGCCATGGCCGTGGGGGACCATGTGATGATGCTGGAAAACGCCGTCTATTCCATCAGTTCGCCGGAAGCTTATGCCTCTATCCTGTGGAAGGATGCCGGACGGGCATCCGAGGCTGCCGCAGCCATGAAGATGACCTCAAAGGACCTACTGGAGCTAGGGGTGATTGATGAAGTCGTTCCAGAACCGCTGGGCGGCGCTCACAAAAATCCTAAAGAAATTTTTAGAAATACCGATAAATATTTACAAAAGACATTGACCGCCCTGCTGAAAGTGCCTACGGGTGAGCTGCTTGACAAAAGATACGCCAAATTCCGTGGCATAGGCCAATTTGTTTCGGGATAAAATAATCCGGGACACATAAAATATTGAGGGGGTACGGTATAAAATCCGAATGACTTTGCGAAGTGAGTTAGTCCTGCTTCACGGAGCGAGGGAAAAAAGAGTCTGGCCGGCTCCCGATAGTTCCGTTTAAATTTGCGGAACAGACCTTTTTTCCCGAGCGCAGTATTAGCAGGACTGCGAAACGGAGCACCGGAATGAGGATTTAATGCCGTACCCCCAGACTATATTTTAGGAGGCTTCGGATTGAACAAGATCGGCGTCCTGACAAGCGGCGGTGACGCGCCCGGGATGAACTCCGCCATCCGGGCGGTGGTACGGAAGGCCATTTATCACGGGCTGGAAGTCATAGGGGTTGAGCGGGGTTATTCCGGACTGATTAACGGGGAATTCAAACCGATGAACTTAAGTTCTGTGGGCGATATCATCCACCGGGGCGGGACAGTCTTAAGGACCGCCCGTTCCGAGCGCTTCCGCACCCCGGATGGCCGCCGGCAGGCGGTGGAAAAACTCCGGGAACATGGAGTTGAAGGGCTTATCATCATCGGCGGGGACGGCTCCTTCCGGGGGGCCAACTGTCTCAGCAAGGAGTTTGGTGTCCGGGTGGTCGGGATTCCCGGCACCATTGACAACGATATCCCCTGTACCGATTATTCCATCGGTTTTGATACATCAGTGAACAATGTGGTGGATGCCATCAACAAAATCAGGGATACCGCCACTTCCCATGAGCGGACTTATGTAATTGAAGTGATGGGCCGCCATGCCGGTTTTATCGCCCTCGAAGCGGGGCTGGCAGGCGGTGCGGAGTCTATTTTGATTCCCGAGATACCTTTCAGTATTGACGAGATTGTGGAAAAACTCCTGCGGGGCACCCAGCGGGGCAAGCTGCACAGTATTATTGTGGTGGCGGAAGGGGCTGCCAGCGGCATTGAGCTGGGTAAGGTAATCAAGGAGAAAACCGGCCTTGACACCAAGGTGACTATCCTCGGCCATATCCAGCGCGGCGGTACGCCTACTGCCTTCGACCGCACCATTGCCAGCCGCATGGGGGCCATGGCGGTTGACCTGCTGGTCGCCGGTGAGGATAAAAAGATGGTCGGTATTATATCCGGCAAGCTGGAGGCTTTTGATATTGATTTTGCCTTAAGCCGGCACAAGTCTATTGATAAATCCGTTTACGAGTTGGCTAACATTTTGGCTATTTAAGGGGGATCCTATGCGCCGCACCAAGATTGTTTGTACCGTCGGACCGGCTAGTGAAAACAAAGAAATTTTAAAGCAGATGATACTCCGGGGGATGAATGTCGCCCGGTTAAACTTTTCCCACGGCACTCATGAGGAACATGCAAGACGCCTGGCTGCCGTGCGGGAGGCAGCCGCTGAGTCGGGCAGGGCAGTGGGGGTCCTGCTTGACACCAAGGGCCCGGAGATCCGTACAGGTGTTGTCAGAGGGGACAAAATTGAACTGGTTACCGGGGGTACGGTTATCCTAACTACCGAGGAAATCGAGGGCGACGCCCAAAGATTTTCCGTAAGCTATAAAAAACTGCCTGGGGATGTTAAACCGGGAGACAAAATTCTTATGGCCGACGGCCTGGTAGAATTGCAGGTAGTTTCCGTCGAGGGGACCGAAATCCGCTGCAAAATCGTCAACGGCGGTAAAATCGGCAGCCGCAAAAACGTCAATGTCCCCGGTGTGGCGGTAAACCTGCCGGCCATTACCGACAAGGATGTGGCCGACCTTAAGTTTGCCGTGGAGCATAATTTTGATTTTATCGCCGCTTCTTTTGTTCGCCGCGCCGCCGATGTGCTGGATATCAAACGGGTGCTGGAAGAAGCCGGCGCCGATATCCTGGTGATTGCCAAGATCGAGAATCGCCAGGGTGTGGAAAATATTGATGAAATCCTCAAGGTAGCGGACGGCGTAATGGTGGCCCGGGGCGACCTGGGCGTGGAAATCCCCACCGAGGAAGTGCCCCTGATCCAGAAGATGATTATCGAGAAATGCAACCGGGCGGGCAAACCGGTGATCACCGCCACCCAGATGCTGGAGTCCATGATCAATAACCCCCGGCCCACCAGGGCCGAGGCATCGGATATTGCCAACGCCATTTTTGACGGTACTGACGCCATCATGCTCTCCGGCGAAACCGCCGCCGGCAATTACCCGGTGGAAGCGGTAGAGATGATGTCCCGTATCGCCCAGCGCACTGAGCGGGCGTTGAAGTTTGAGGAGATCCTGCGCAGCCGGGGCCTGGCCCATATGCGCACCGTTACCGACGCCATCAGCCATGCCACCTGTACCACGGCCATGGACCTGGGCGCGGCGGCTATTCTCACCTCCACCAAATCCGGCCATACGGCCCGGATGGTTTCCAAGTACCGCCCAAGGGCGCCCATTATTGCCGCCACACCGAAGATGGATGTGGTACGGAAGCTTTCCGTCGTATGGGGTGTACAGCCCCTGCTGGTGGGCGAAACCAGCGGTACGGACGAAATGTTTGCCGCCGCCATTCAGACTGCCCTGGCCGCCAATATGATAAAGTGCGGCGACCTGGTTGTGATTACTGCCGGGGTACCGGTTGGGGTACCGGGCACCACTAACCTGCTCAAAGTGCATATCGTGGGGGATGTTGTGGCCCGGGGCGCCGGCATCGGCGCCAGAGCCGTGACCGGACCGGTGCGGGTAGTGAAGACAGCCAAAGAAGCTACAGAGAAGGTGCAGCCTGGGGATATCCTGGTGGCGCCGGCCACCGACCGGGATTTTGTGCCGGCTATGGAAAAGGCGGCGGCTGTTATTACCGAAGCCGGCGGCCTGACTTCCCATGCCGCCATTGTCGGATTGAACCTGGGAATTCCTGTTGTGGTTGGCGTGGAAGGCGCCACATCGATTTTGGATGCCGGGACAACGGTAACCGTGGACGGTATGCGCGGGTTGATTTACCGCGGTGCTACCAGGGTGCTTTAACATACAAATAGCAGCAAGTCATTTCTCAACTGGGGGAGGAGAGAAAATGAACAGAGCGGGGAAAAAAGTTGTCGCACTAATGCTTGTTTTGTTTTTACTTTTGCCTGACGCCGTTTTTGCCGGTATCCCCGGGAAAGATAAAAACCAGGGTGTTCAGTATTCAGCCCGGGAAGGGATCCCTGAGGAGGCTTACCGTAAAGACGAGGTTATTGTCAAGTTTAAACCCGGTTTCAAAAAGGCAGCTGCTTTTGCCAAAAAGAACAAACTCACTCTCCTGAAAAGTGATGCGAAACTGGGATACTTCCTGGCCAGGACCCCGAAAAACACCAACCTGACCAAACTTTTTGCCAGCCTCGGTAAAGACCCGGATGTTCAGTATGTCCAGCCGAATTTTGTTTACCGGCCTTTTAAAACCTTCAATGACGCCCAATACTCCCGGCAGTGGGCTTTAAAAAAGATCAATGCCGAAAAAGGATGGGACATAACCACAGGTAAAAGGGACATTATCGTTGCCGTCCTCGATACCGGTGTGGACAATAAACACCCCGAACTGCAGGGCCGGCTGGTGGCCGGGACCAATACGGTCAATCCGCTGCGCAGCACCAGGGACGATTACGGGCACGGGACCCACGTGGCCGGTATCGTAGCGGCCGCCGCCAACAACGGTGTGGGTATTGCGGGGCTGGCCAATGTCCGGATTATGCCGGTGAAGGTTTTTGACGAATATAACGGCGGCAGCGATACTTCTGTCAGTGACGGCATTATCTGGGCCGCCGACCACGGCGCCCGGGTCATGAACATGAGCTTCGGCAGTTTCTACCGGTCACCGCTGCTGAATGACGCCATTGAGTACGCCCGGGGTAAAGGCGTGGTCATGGTGGCGGCAGCCGGGAACTGGGCTTCCGAATACATCTCATACCCGGCGGCAATCAAGGACGTTATTGCCGTAGCGGCTACCAATAACAAGGATGAACTGTCCAAGTTTTCCAGTTACGGACCGGAAATCGACGTCAGCGCCCCGGGCGAGGATATCTACAGTACATACTGGGACCATTTTAAAGGCTCCAGCTACCGGGAAGAAAGCGGTACTTCCATGGCGTCTCCCATGGTTGCGGGGCTGGCGGCCCTACTGCTGAGCAAGAACCCAAAACTGCCCCCGGACGAAGTGCGTGAGATTATTGAAGCATCGGCAACTGACCTGGGCGAACCGGGTTGGGACCCCAAGTTCGGTCATGGGCGGATTGATGTATATAAAGCCCTGACCACCTCTTTTGCCCATACCGACAGGGAAAACAACACCCAGGACAAAGCCGTGCCGGTTGCGGCCGGGCAGTCTGTGACCGGGAAAATAGACTATGGCAGTGATACGGACTGGTTCAAAGTAAGCCTCCCGGCCAAGGGGGCCCTGCAGGTGGCGGTAGAACCCGCAGGCCTGGTCAGCCCGGCCCTGGAAATATATGACGAAGCCGGCGCACTGCTGGCTGCCTTTAACAGTGTTGAAAACGGCGCCGGAGAAGAACTGGGTTTTGGCGGATCCTCCATAAAAGTGGCGGAAACGGTCTACGGTCTGGTCCCGGACCTGGATGAAGGCATGTACTTTGTCAAGGTTTTTGGCAACCACAACCGCTGGTCCAGGGAAAAATACCGGTTGACAGCCACTGTGTTTACAGAACAGGAAATAGTCAAAGATAAATATGAGCCTAACGAATCCATCGAAGAAGCCAAAACCATTTCCTTCTTCGAACGGGTAGAAGGCGCTATTATCGGGCAGGAAGACATGGACTGGTATAAGATTACCCTCGACAGCGACCGCTTCTACCAGCTCGATGTTAACGTCCCGCCGGGGCTGGATCTGGTTGTGGAGGTTGCCAAAGAAGAGGAAGAAATTGATTACGAAAACAGGGATGAGGAAGACTGGGAAAACTACGAGTACTTCCAGGAGTTTATCGATAACGCCGGTCAGGGTGAAAATGAAACGGGCGTATTTAGGACCACGAAAAAAGGCAGCAGCACATATTACATCGGAGTTTACGACAAATACGGCGCCTCCGTTAACGCCTTCTATCAACTGGGACTTAAGGGTTACGCACCCCCGGCGGACCGTAATGAGCCTAACAATACATGGCAGCAGGCCGCTTCAGTGAAAGTCAGGGATAAGGTGTACGCCAACTTCTCCGATTATGAGGATGAGGACTGGTACAGGATTGATGTTAAAGACAAAGGCATCCTTGAAATTGAGGTGGCGGCGAAAGATTATGAATACCCGAACCTGGTTCTTTATGAAGACCCGGAAGGAGAG
>JBMOPI010000071.1:8878-10324 GCA_049324975.1 Bacillota bacterium | reverse complement strand
GCGGCCAGTAGTTCCCTAATCGGGTATTTTTTGTTCACCGGCATAATCTGGTCGCGCAGTTCATCGTTAGGCGCATGCAGCGACACCGACAGGGTAATGGGCAGTTTCCTGGCTGCCAGTTCCCTTATGGTCGGCACCAGCCCGCAGGTGGACAGGGTGATATGCCTGGCGCCAATATTTAATCCGTAGGCCGCGGTAATCAACATAATAAATTTTTCCACCGCCGGCAGGTTGTCCAGAGGTTCCCCGGAACCCATAATGACCACACTGCTCACCCGCTCACCGGTGTCTCCCTGAATAGCCTGTACCTGGCTGTAAATCTCACCGGGGGTAAGGTCGCGCACCAGCCCGCCGATGGTGGAGGCGCAGAACCGGCAGCCCATGCGGCAGCCCACCTGGGAAGAAACACATACGCTGTTGCCGTAGTCGTGGCGGAGCAGTACGCTCTCCACCGCCTCGCCGTCCGCCATTCTCATCAGGTACTTGGCTGTACCGTCTTTGGCCACCTGCTTTTGTATGATCCGCACCCCGGTGACGGCTGCCACCTCACTAAGCTTTTGCCGGAGAGAAAGGGACAGGTCGGTCATCTCATTAAAATCTTCCACGCCCCGTTGAAAAATCCAGCCGCAGACCTGTCGGGCCCGGAACTTCGGCTCACCCAGCCCGGCGAAGAATTCTTCCATCTCGGGTAGAGTCATGTCTTTTAAGTTGACTTTGTCAGTAACTGTTGCTGCATTATCCGGCATCGTCCGTCACCCTCCTGAACCGGGCAATGAAGAATCCGTCCGTCCCGTGCCGGTGCGGGAGAAACTGTACATATCCATCCGGGATTGTTTCCAGACCGGAAAGGTCCGGTAAACTTTCCGGCAGACAGCCGGCCAGGCTTTCCGGTTTTAGTTCCGGATGCCGGCGCAAAATTTCTTTAACCACGCCGGTATTTTCCTCTTCTGTAACGGTACATGTACTGTATACCAGCGCCCCGCCGGGCTTTAAGCACCGGGCTGCGCTGTCAAGTATTGCCAGCTGCAATTCATGCAGTTCCGCAATCTGTTCCGGTTTCTTGCGCCACCGGATTTCCGGCCGGCGGCGCAATACACCCAGGCCGGAACAGGGGGCATCCACCAAAATATAATCCGCCTGCCCGGAATACTCCTCATGCAGCCGGGTGGCGTCCAATAAAACAGGTTCGATAATTATTATCCCCAGGCGGCCCACGTTCTCCCGTACCAGGTCCAGCTTGTGTTCATGGATATCGCAGGCCACAATGCGCCCTCTGTTACCCATCAGCTGGGCCAGGTGGGTAGTCTTCCCGCCCGGAGCGCTGCAGGCATCAATTACCATACTCCCCGGCGCGGGTTTTAAGGCATGGCCAACCAGGGTGGAACTTTCATCCTGGACCAGGAACAATCCTTCCCGGTGGGCGGCGATACTGCCTACCGATTTGAA
>JBMOPI010000071.1:0-8868 GCA_049324975.1 Bacillota bacterium | reverse complement strand
TTCTATTATCAGCGTTTCCGGCGCCAGGTGGCCTTCCATCACCTGCAGACCCTCGTCCTCCAGCCGGTTTTTAAGTTCCGCCCGGCTGATGCGCAGGGTATTGGTCCGTACGGCATTGGGAGGAATCTCATTATTTGCCTTGCAAAGCTCCACCGTTTCCGTAAAACCATATTCCTTAAGCCAACGTTTTACCAGCCACTCCGGATGGGAGTACTTTACGGCGATATGCTGCACAGGCTCCTTTTCCGGGTCCGGAAAAGCTATATCCGGCAAACTGCGCACCACATTCCGCAGCACGCCGTTGACCAGCCCTACAGTGCCCTTGTGCCCGTAACGCTTGGCCAGGTTTACGGATTCATTAACCGCGGCCGACACCGGCACCCGGTCCATGAACATCAGCTGATAGACCCCCGACCGCAGGATGTTGCGGATCCACGGCGTCAGTCCGGTAACAGGCTTTTTCAGAAAACGCCCCAGCACCCAATCCAGGGTATTTTGGGTGCGCAGGGCACCGTAAGCCAGTTCGGTGACAAACCCCCGGTCCTGCTTCTCCGGCCGGTATTTTTCCAGTACGGAGTTTAAGGCCAAGTTGGAATATGCCTCTTCCTGGTCCACCAGGTATAAAATTTCCAGGGCCATAGCCCTGGCGGAAATCTTAGGCAAACTAATCATTGTCTCTCCTGCCCAGCATGCCGGAAATGACCAGCAGCCGGACCAGCTGCAGCACCCCCATCAAAGCGGCGGCAACATAAGTCAGGGCGGCGGCGTCCAGCACCTTTTTGGCGTGACCGGCTTCCACAGCCGACACATAACCGCCGGATTCCAGCGCTTCCAGGGCCCGGCCGCTGGCATTGAACTCCACCGGCAGGGTCACCAACTGGAACAGCACGACCGCCGTAAAGGCATAAATCCCGGCATAGATAAGCCAATCGGTCCTTAAAAAAAATCCAACCAAAAACAGTGGAAAGGCCAGGGTCGAACCGAACTGGGCGATGGGCACAAATATTGACCGGATATTCAGGGGCAGGTAGCCTACGTCATGCTGAACGGCATGGCCGGTCTCATGGGCAGCCACCCCCAGGGCGGCCAGGGAAGTGCCGTGATAAACTGGCTCCGACAGGCGCAGGGCCTTTTTCCGCGGGTCATAATGGTCGGTGAGATGGCCCGGGGTCATTTCCACACTTACGTCGTAAATACCGGCCTGCTCCAGGAGCTTTTTGGCCACCTGGGCCCCGCTCAAGCCCGAGGCAGCGGCCAAATGGGCATATTTACTGAAGGTATTCTGAACCTTAAACTGGGCATACATGGCCAGGATGAGACCCGGTATCAGGATTATCATCGACGGGTCCCAAATAGGAAAAAAGAATCCGAACATTTACCACTACCTCCTTTTGATTAACAGGTTAAGACTTTTTTCAACCAGTTCAGTCTCCACTGAGGTTTCACTGCATGGCCCATTGGGCAGCCGGTTCAATACACCCAGTACCGGCAGCGGATAGCTGTCCAGAATACCGCTGCTCAGGTCCCGCTCGCAGGCGATGGCTACCACTGCCTTTGGCCGGAATTCCCGGATAAATTTCCGGGCCAGGGTACCGCCGGTGGCCACAGCCACATTGATACCGTAAGCCGACTTTATGGTCAGCAGGTCATGCAGCCTGCATCTGCCGCAGCGCTTACAGTTATTGATGTCCTTGGTTATCTTGTATGGACATTCATTATCCTGCAGGCAATGAGGCGCCAGCAGCAGGACCTCTTCCGGCATGACCTGGATATTTTTCATCAGCACCAGTTGGTTGTTGACATCGATAAAAGAACTCATGACCCGTTCCTGGTCAATCCCCAGGAACCGGCCCGTCTGTAAAATGATAGGGAATAAAAAGTTTATAATTAACCTGATCAGGTTGGATAACAGCGGGAAAAACCGCCCCCAGTACAGGGTTACCAGCAAACCGACCAAACCTATGGCAAAAAACAGTAAAGCCAGCAAAATAAAAGCGGTTATTAAAAACGCAACTGCATGATAGTAAACATCCAACCAGCGGCCGGCGATTAACCAGACCAAACCCACCAGGACCATGAAGATAATAAAAGTCAATCCGATAAGGGTAATAAACAGTCTTCTTCCAGGCTGGGCAAGGACATTCAAAGAATTATCAGCTCCGTCAAAAATATGTCTTTTGAATTAACTCTGTTACGCTTTTTGCCTGTAATGATTATTATCCCAATACGATGCCGGGTGTAACGCCATGTCCGTGCACAAAATCTGCCGCCGGCATACGACGGCTGCCCTGTAACTGGATTTCCGTAACCAACAGGCGGCCGTGGCCGGTCAGTACAACAAAACCGGATTTAGGCAGTACGGCTGTGACCTGACCCGGCCTGTTTTCCGGCTGGTTTGAAGCAGCCACGCGGCCGGCAGCGACGGACACGGTCCCTTCTTCCCACTCTTCAGCGGACCATATTTTCAGGACCTGGCCGCCGTAATATGTAAATGCCCCGGGCCAGGGGTTCAGGCCGCGGATCAGGTTGCGCACTTCAGCCGCGTTTTTCTCCCAATGGATCAGTTCCACTTCCTTTGTCAATATTGGCGCGTAGGTCGATTTGGCATGGTCCTGAGGCACCCGCCGGGCGGTGCCGGCGGAGATCTGCGCTACCGCTTCCACCAGCCGGGCGCCCATGGCCGACAGTTTATCGTGTACCGTGCCTGTAGTATCTCCGGCTTCAATGGGTATGCTTTCCCGGAGAATCATGTCCCCTGTGTCCAGCCCTTCATCCATATACATGATGGTCACCCCGGTTTCTGTCTCACCGTTGATGACCGCCCAGTGGATGGGCGCCGCCCCCCGGTATCCGGGCAGCAGGGAGGCATGCACATTCACACACCCGTATTTTGGCAGGGTGAGGATTTCTTTTGAGAGCAGCTGGCCAAAGGCAACCACCACAATCATTTCCGGCGCCAGTTCCTTTAGGGTTCCGACAAAATCAGGATGCTTGATCCGCTCGGGTTGGTTGACCGGCAGACCCTTTGCCTCAGCCAGCACCTTCACCGGAGGCGGCGTAAGCTTGTGACCCCGCCCCTTGGGCCGGTCCGGCTGGGTGACCACGCCGGCAATTTCGTGCCCGGCTGCAACCAGCGCTTCCAGACAGGGCACGGCAAAATCCGGGGTGCCCATAAAAACTATCCGCATAAATGGTCCCTCACTTAATTTTCTCCACACTGTCGGCTTTATCCACGAACAGGATACCCTCCAGGTGATCCATCTCATGCTGGAAGGCCCGGGCCAGCAGCCCTTCACCGGTGTATTCCACTTTTTTGCCGGTGCGGTCGTAACCGCTGACAGTCACCCTGGCGGCCCTGGGCACTTGGCCGCGGACGCCGGGGATGCTCAGACAGCCTTCAAAATCTGTTTCCGTACCTTCACTGCTGACAAGTTCGGGGTTAATCAGCTCAATCAGCCCGTCGCCCACATCAACCACAATGACCCGTTTGGCTACGCCGATCTGCGGCGCGGCCAAGCCCACCCCATTGGCGTCGTACATAGTGTCAGCCATGTTTTTTAAAAGTTTGTGGATGTTCGGTGTGATGTGTTTTACCGGGCGGCATTTTTCCCTCAGCACGGGGTCCCCCATCTCTACTATACGATAAACAGCCATTTTTTTACTCCCTCCCTATAGCATAGCCTGGGGGTCCGCTTCAATAGTCAACTTGATTCCTTCCCCCTTATAATCCTCCTCAAAACGAGGCATGGCCTTTTTAACCAGGTCAACCAGCTGCTCAGGCGCAATCCCTCTGAGGCACAGCTGCCAGCGGTAGCGCCGTCTGATCCTGGCCAGCGGGGCAGGCGCCGGCCCCAATACCGGCTCAGTGACCCCCAATTCCTGCCCTGCCGTTAAATCCCGGAATATTTCCGCCAGCAGGCCGGCAGCCCGGATAACACTATTTTCCTCAGTTGCACTTACAACTATGCGTACCAGCCGGGAAAAAGGCGGGTATTCCAGGCTCCGGCGGAGGTCAACCTCCTGCTGATAAAAACCGGTATAGTCATGTTCCCGGGCGGCCTTGATACTGTAATGGTCCGGGGCATAAGTCTGGACAATGACCTCCCCCGGCCGCTCATCCCGTCCGGCCCGGCCGGCAACCTGGGTCAGCAACTGAAAAGTGCGCTCAGCCGCCCGGAAATCAGGCAGATTCAGGGTGGTATCGGCCGTAATTACACCGACCAATGTCACCCTGGGGAAATCCAGCCCCTTGGCAATCATCTGAGTGCCTACCAGGATATCGGCCTCACCTTTTTTGAAAGCAGTCAGGATCCGCTCATGGGCGCCCTTGCGGCCTGTGGTATCCACATCCATCCGGAGCACCCGGGCGGCGGGGAATAATTTATGCACTTCATCTTCCACCCGCTGGGTGCCGATGCCGAAATACCGGATATTGACACTGCCGCATTTGGGGCAGGTCTTAGGTGAAGGACGGGTGAAGTTACAGTAATGGCACTGCAGTATGTCCCCGGCGGCGTGATAGGTAAGAGAAACCGCGCAGTGCGGGCAGCGCATCACCAGGCCGCATTCCCGGCAGACCACAAAAGTGGAAAACCCACGCCGGTTCAGGAACAGGATGACCTGTTCGCGGCGGGCCAGCTTTTCGGCAATCTTTTCTTGCAGGAGCCGGCTGAAGATACTGCGGTTGCCGGCCGCCATCTCGTCCCTGAGGTCAACAACCTGCACTCCTGGCAGCGGCCGGCCGGCCACCCGGTCATCAATGGTGATAAGCTTAAACTCCCCCTGCTGCGCCCGCCAGTAACTCTCCAGGGCCGGCGTGGCGCTGCCCAGCACCACCGTGCTGCCGGTAAGCTCAGCCCTTTTGATGGCCGCGTCCCGGGCATGGTATTTGGGGTGGTCCTCCTGTTTATATGAACTTTCGTGTTCTTCGTCAATAATGATCAGGCCCAGGTTTTTAAAAGGGGCAAATATCGCCGACCGGGCCCCTACCACCACTTCCACCCGGCCGTTTTTGACCCTGCGCCATTCGTCAAAACGCTCCCCGGCGGACAGGCGGCTGTGCAAAATGGCTACCCGGTCCCCAAACCTGGCTTTGAACCGTTCCACCATCTGAGGCGTCAGGGAAATCTCCGGCACCAGTACAATGGCCTGCCGGCCAAGGGCCAGGTTGTCGCTGATGGTTTGCAGGTACACCTCGGTTTTGCCGCTGCCCGTAACGCCGCGCAGCAAAAATATTTCAAACGCCGGTTTTCGCAGTGACTCCCGGATGGCATCCAGGGCCTGCTGCTGGCCGGGGGTCGGCGTTAACGGCCGGTCAGGTGCAAAGGACCGGTCACCGGCCTTTTGCCGGTGCTGCCAGGGGTCCCTGATAGTTTCCTGTTCCTCAACCAGCAAATAACCCTTTTGGACCGCCGCCCTGACCACTCCGGCATCAACACCCGCCGCCTGAACCAACTCAGCTGTGGTCATCCCCGGGCGGGCCATGGCGGTTTCCACTGCTGCGACCTGTTTCGGCGCCCGCCGGGCCAACAGTGTTTTTATGCCTTCCCATTCGGCGGCGGCCAGGGCAGGCCGCACTATGCGCACTGTTTTCGGCCGCACTTTTTTGCCGGCGGAAAGCTTTACTCCCGCCGGCATAATCGCCTGCAGGGCATCCACCATGGGGCAAATATATGTTTCGGCCATCCAGCGGGCAAGTTCCAGGAGGTCAGGCGGAAACATGGGTTCCGGGTCCACTACCCGGATAATGTCTTTTACCTCCTTAACATCGGCCCGGTCACTTAAACCCACCACGTACCCCTCAATTGTACGGGGCCCGAAGGGCACCACCACCCGGGAACCTTTACCCAGCACAGCCCGGCAGTGGTCCGGAATCCGGTAGTGGAAGATCCGGTCAACCCTTTTGGCCGCAACATCGACGATAACCTCTGCATACCTGGCGGTTTCCATGGTTTCCTCCCGAGTGCAATAAATGGCCAATCTAACAATTATTATAACAAAAAGAAACCCCGGAAGGAAGCCCGGGGAATCAACTTACTCCGCAATCAAATGCACCGCCCGGCCGGGAATGAAAAACTGCGCCCGTTCCCCCACCGCCGGGATTTTTTCCACATAAGCCACAGGCAAAGTTACCAGCAGCCGTTCCGGAAGCTCCAGCATCAGTTTACAGCAGCTTCCCAGAACATATGCCTCTCTTACAGCTCCGGCAACAACGGTACCCGGCTGACTAATGCCACTTTCAGGTAAAATGCTGTCAGACCTGATACAAACGGTCACCTTTGTGCCGGCCGGCAGGCCGCTCCCGGTAAGAACATCCTGTCCGCCCGGCAGCCGGACTACCCCCTGCTCCGTAACTATCCCCTGCAGGATGTTGTCCACCCCGACAAACTGTGCCAATTCTCTGCTACCGGGGTGTTGTACAATTTCTTCGTAGCCCCCGTCCTGTACCACATGCCCGTTAAAAACAGCCACCACCCGGTCAGCCATGTATGGTATGTCCTCCAGATCATGGGTGACCATTACCGTGGTAATGTCCGTACCGGCCAGAATCTCCCGGAGTTCTCCGCGCAGAGCGCGCCGGGTAGGCAAATCAAGGTTGCTGAATGGCTCGTCCAGTAATAAGATTTCCGGTTCCAGCACCAATGCCCGGGCCAGGCTGACCCGCTGGGCCTCCCCCCCGGATAACCGGTGCGCCGGGCGCCCGGCCAGGTGGCTCATTCCCAGCCGGTTAAGCCAGTATTCCGTCAGTTCCCTGCTCCGGTCCCGGCCCACACCCCGGATTTTCAGACCGGTCATAACGTTATCATATACAGTCCCGGTCAGCAGCAGCGGATCCTGAAAAACAGCCGCCATCCGCCGCCGCACCCGGACCAGGGCCGCATTTCCCCGCACAGGCCGACCGCGGTAAAGGACTTCCCCCTGTACAGGGCGTTCCAGCAGTCCCAGGGTCTGCAGCAGGGTGCTTTTCCCGGCGCCGTTAGGGCCGATTATCGCTACCGCCTCTCCCGCCTGCAGCCGGAAATCCGGTACATCCAGGATTTGCCGGCCGTCTTTTTTTATTTTTATATTACTGATACTCAACAGCGGGTCCTTCATATCCGGCCCCCCCGCTGCTGGAAAACGGTCAGGGCGCGGGTCACGCCGTATGCCAGCACGAGCAAAATAACACTCAAGGCGATGGCTACATCAAAATTCCCTTTGGAAACCTCCATCACTGTGGCTGTTGTCAGCACCCGGGTCTGCCCGAGGACATTGCCCCCGACCATCATGGAGGCCCCCACTTCGGAAATGACCCCGCCGAAACCGGCCATCACCGCCGCCATCAGCGGCAGCCGGGCCTCCTTAATCAGCAGCCGGACCATCTGGCTGCGGGACGCACCCAGGGCCATAATCTGCAGCCGCAGTTTATAGTCAATATTCTGTAAAGCGGCAAGAGAGATGGCAGTTATGATGGGGGCTGCGATAACTGTCTGGGCAATAACCATGGCAGCAGGTGTATACAACAGGTGGAAAAAGCCCAGCGGCCCGTTCCGCCATAAAAACATGGTCACCCAGAGCCCCGCCACTACCGGCGGCAGCCCCATGCCCATATTGACCAGGCTGATCAGCATACTGCGGCCCGGGAACCTGGCAAAGGCCAAAAGCGCTCCCAAGGGTATACCTATAACCAGGCTGATAAGGGTGGCGCTCCCGGAAACCTGCAGGGTCAGCAGGGTGATCCTGAGTACTTCCCGGTCGCCGGATATAAGCAGTTCTATGGCTTTGACCAAACCCTGCCAGATTAGCTCCATTACGCCCCCTCCTTTTCAAAAACGACTTTTCTACTGCTTGCCCAGTTCTTCCTCATTCTTGCCGGCATCGGGGATAAACAGAGACTGGCCGAATTTATCCACGCCAAAGTTTTTGATCATTTCCTGGGTCTCCGCGGCGGTCATGAAATCGACAAAGGCCTTGCCACCGGCGGTATTTACCTTGGGAAACTTGTCGGCATTAACCTGCATTACATGGTAGATATTGAGCAGGGACTTATCCCCTTCCACCATGACTTCCATGTTTATATTCTTTTTCTGAGCCAGGAAGGTAGCCCGGTCAGTCAGGGTATAACCGTTCTTCTCGGCAGCGATGTTCAGGGTCTGGCCCATACCGGCGCCGGACTCCTGGTACCATGCGCCGGCGGGTTTAACGGCAGCCTTTTCCCAAATGCTTTTTTCCTTGCTATGGGTACCGGATTCGTCTCCCCGGGATATAAACAGCGCTTTTGCGGCAGCAATCTTTTTCAGGGCCTCGACAGCCGACTTCGCGCCTTTAATTTTGGCCGGGTCGGCAGCCGGCCCGACAATCAGAAAATCATTGTGCATCACCAACAGGCGCTTAACGATAACGCCATCTTTGATAAGCTCTTCTTCCTTTTTAGGTGAGTGTACCAGCAAAACATCAGCTTCACCTTTTTTGGCCATTTCCATGGCCTTGCCGCTGCCGACAGATACAGGGACCAGTTCATATCCGCTTTCTTTTTCAAACACGGGCTTCAACACATCGAGGATACCGCTGTCCACGGTACTGGTAGTGGTAGCTAAAATAACTTTCTTCGTTTCAATTTGACCGGGCTTCACATTTCCCTTTGACGGTTCCTGTTTGCTCCCCAACCCACAACCGGTCAAAAGGCCGGCCAGCAGGATAACAATTAATGTCATTGATAATATTTTCTGTTTTTTCAAGTTATGTACCTCCCTAAAATTTTAAAGTAGCCTCTCGAAAACTCGAATTCCTTTATGTTCAAGGCTTAGCGCCTTGGACTTTTTTTGTTTTTTCCTCCACTAATTGCTTTGTCGAAAATTAGAACAATTGTTCTCTTGACAAATCGAAATC
>JBMOPI010000070.1:0-10455 GCA_049324975.1 Bacillota bacterium | reverse complement strand
CTCACAGTATTTGACCCAGCCGGGGCAGCATGATGTGAACAGGGGCAGCTTGCCGCCGTTTTTAAGGCGGTTTAAAAGCTCCATGGACTCTTCAATGGTTGTCAGGTCCGCCGCCAGCAACGTATCGAACACCCTGTCAACGCCCATTTTTTTAAGGGCTGCCACGATTTTGCCGGTTACCGCCGACCCCGCCGGCAGCCCGAATTCTTCACCCAGTGCCACCCTGACAGACGGCGCCACCTGCACCACCACGGTCTTGGACGGGTCATGAATGGCCGCCCAGGCCTTACTAACCTCAGATTTTACCGTAAGGGCGCCGGTGGGACAGACCGCCGCGCACTGACCGCAGTTAACACATGCCACCTCGGACAGTTTTTTGCCGAAGGCCGTGGTAACCTCGGTTTTACTTCCGCGGTAGGCAAAATCCCATATGCCCAGCCCCTGAATTTCTTTGCACATGCGGACGCAGTCGCCGCAGAGAATACATTTGTTGGCGTCCTTGACAATGCTGTAACTGGAAGAATCAACAGGCACCCTTTTATCCCGTTTACCGAAGCGAACGTTGTCAAGCCCGTACTGCCTTGCCAGTTTCTGCAGTTTACAGGAGGTGTTTTTGGCGCAGGTAGGGCATTCCCTGTCATGGTTGGCCAATAAAAGCTCGATGATCATGCGGCGGAGCCGCCTGGTGCGATCGGTATTGGTACGGATTACCATGCCCTCGGCGGGGGGGGTGGAACATGAAGCCACCAGGCCCAATTTTTCTACTTCCACCATGCACAAGCGGCAGGCCCCGTACACACTTAATTCTGAATAGTAGCAAAAAGTGGGTAATTCAACACCTACCCGCCTGACCAGATCAAGTATGTTCCGAGCGCCGTCAATTTCCACTCTCTGTCCGTCTATAATAACCCAGCCCGTATTCATTTCTTTCACACTCCTATTCCCTGTTAATACAGCCTATGCCCTGTATATGGATCCGAATTTGCATTTTTCCATGCAAGTTCCGCATTTCAGGCACTTTTCGGCATCAATGGCGTGAGGTTCTTTTTTGTTGCCCGAAATTGCTTCTGCCGGACATACTTTGGCGCACAGCCCGCATCCCCTGCATTTTTCCCTGTCGATAAGGTATTCCTGTAAAGCAGTACATACTCCGGCCGGACACTTTTTCTCCTTTACATGGGCCTCATACTCGTGACGGAAATACCGGAGTGTTGTTAAAACGGGGTTGGGCGCGGTTTTGCCCAGTCCGCACAAAGATCCGTCCTGAACCACCGAGGCCAGCTCTTCAAGCAGCGCCAGGTCTTCTTCACACGCCCTTCCCTCGGTTATGGCGGTCAGAAGTTCCAGCATGCGCTTTGTACCCTCCCGGCACGGCACGCATTTGCCGCATGATTCATTTTGCACAAAGCCCATGAAGAATTTGGCCACTTCCACCATGCAGGTATCTTTGCCCATGACCACCAGGCCGCCGGATCCGATCATGGCTCCTGCCTTTTTCAGCGAATCGTAATCCAGGGGCAGGTCCAGGTGGTCCTCCGTCAGGCAGCCGCCCGAAGGCCCGCCGATCTGAACAGCCTTGAATTCCTTGCCATTTCCCAGACCTCCGCCGATATCAAACACCACTTCACGAAGGGTCATGCCCATGGGTATTTCCACTAAACCGGTATGCGCCACATGGCCCGCCAGGGCGAAGGTCTTGGTCCCCGGACTCCCTGCGGTGCCAAAATTACGAAACCACTTTGCACCCTTCAGCAGTATTGGGGGCAGGTTGGCCAGGGTTTCAACGTTATTGATTACGGTGGGACAGTTCCACAGCCCCCTGCTGGCGGGGTACGGCGGACGGGGCCTGGGCATGCCGCGCTGGCCCTCTATGGAGGCGATCAGGGCGGTTTCCTCACCGCACACGAATGCTCCGGCACCCTCTTTTATACTTACCCTGAAGGAGAAACCGCTGCCGAGGATGTTTCCGCCCAGCAATCCCGTTCTTTCAGCCTCTGCCACGGCCCGCCTGAGACGTTTGACCGCCAGGGGGTATTCAGCCCTGACATAAATATAACCCTCGTCCGCGCCAATGGCATATCCCGCGATCATCATGCCTTCCAGCACCCTGTGCGGGTCGCCTTCCATTACGCTGCGGTCCATGAATGCGCCGGGGTCACCCTCGTCACCGTTGCATATGATGTATTTTTTCCGGCCCTGGGCCGCCCTGGCGAGCTGCCATTTTTTGCCTGCGGGAAAACCGCCGCCGCCTCTGCCCCGCAGCCCCGACTCCATAACTTCTTCAATTAATTCTTCCGGCGTCATTTCAAACAATACCCTTGTTATGGCCTGGTAACCGCTGTGGGCTATATAATCGTATATGTCATCCGGATTGATCCGCCCGCAGTGTTCCAGCGCAACCCTCGTTTGCTTCTGATAAAACGGGATTTCATCCTGGGTCCCCACAGCTTCCCCGCTTACCGGGTGGTGATACAGCAGTCTTTCAACCAGCCGGTTGTTTAAAATATGTGATTCCACAATCTCATCCACATCTTCACGCCTTACGTGGTGATAAAATATCCCGCCCGGCTCAAACCGCACCAGCGGGCCCCCCTGACAAAAACCATGGCAACCGCTGATATTCACCGCATACGGATCATGTCCGGCCTCCTCCAGCAGGTTGACCTTTACCGGCAGACCCTTTTCTTTGATTCTTTGCTTGAATGCCTCGTAAACTTCAAGGGAACCGTTGGCCACGCACCCGGTTCCGGCGCAGACCAGAATTCTCATTTTTTCTTCTTGCAGCAGTTCTTTCGATTTAATCCGGCATTCTG
Source organism: Bacillota bacterium (assembly GCA_049324975.1). Lineage (GTDB taxonomy): Bacteria > Bacillota > Thermincolia > Thermincolales > CAZWUW01 > JBMOPI01. Next base: position 7,642 of record JBMOPI010000070.1, on the reverse strand, counting down.
CCAACTGGTCCATTAACTTAAACATTGACCTTCCTCCTTGCCGCCGCACTCAGCATTTTGGTTCAATTTTTTCAACACCTCCAGAATGCCTTCAGGAGTCATCTGACCGTGAACCTCCCTGTCGTTAACGGTAATTACCGGGGCCAAACCGCAGGCGCCCAGGCATGATACCGTCTCCACGGTAAACTGCAGGTCTTCTGTGGTATTTTTTGATTCATCCAGGTTCAGCTGCCGGCGCAGCGCAAAATTAACGGGTACGGAACCGCGTACGTGGCAGGCGGTTCCGTCACAAACCCTGATCACATACTTTCCCTTCGGAACAAGGGAAAACTGGGCATAAAAAGTGGCCACGCCAAATACGGCGGCGGGTGATATACCCATTGCAGTGGCCACGTATGTAAGCACCTCTTCGGGCAGGTAGCGGTATTCTTCCTGCACCTCCTGCAGAATGCTTATCAGATGGGATACCTTGCCCTCATGCTGATCAATTATTTCCTGCAGTTTTTGAAACTTTCTTTGCGGCATTGATCCAGACCTCCACCTGACTGTTTTCTGTATCTGCTAAATACCTAAATTTTTCCATCATTATATCCCGGGTGGACAAATCAACCACAGCCCTTTGACTTTTTCATTCCCAACATTACTTATTACGGCCGGATTATCAAACATAAAATAGGCGGCATCACCCTCCTCCAGGCGATATTTGGCTTTATTGACAGTTATTTCTGCCTCGCCGCTTAAAATGTATAAAAAATCCTCGTGCTCACCGGGTAACGACGGCATCATAACATTTGAAGCGACATCAACCTCAAACACCAGAGGCTGCATTTTCTTGTTCCTGGCACCGAGAAATGTTAACAATTCAAGCTTCAGCCGCGTGTCATCCGTAATTACACGCTTACGCTTGTTTTTTCTGACAACAACCCATTCCTCCGGCAGTTCGTCATCCACCAGCATTGCCATGTTGGTATTAAGGGCACCGGCTATACTTTTCAAGGTGGAAAAAGACGGAGAAACTTTGTTTTGCTCCAGCTGGTATATAAAGCTGGCCGTAACTCCAACTATCCTGGCCAGTTGACGGACACTGAGATTGTTATTCCGGCGCAACTGTTTTACCCGATCCCCGAGCATATATCACCCACCTTATAAGCAAAAAAATTTTTTATTTGGTTCAGTTTTCGTCCCCACAATTTATTCTATCTTATGCGAAAAATTACGCTATTACTGTACATGTATGAAGCACTGCTTATATTATTAAATACAGATTATTTTCTGTCAACTGGGATAAAAAACCCGGTCTGGATTCAGCCAGACCGGGTTTCCCGAAATTTTTAACAATCGTCAGTGCTTCACTAGCGCATGGTTAAAAAGATTCTTTTCCCATCAGGTCGATGAGCTTATTTAAAAGAACCTTGGTCTCTGCGGTGGTTTCACCCAGCAAGCCTGCAATTTCCTGGGCCACCTTCATCTGCTTGGTAATTACCTCCTGGGCCCGGGCAATGGTCTGTCCCTTGACCAGTTCGAACTTCTCCCGCTGCCTCTTTTCAGAAGTGATGTCCACCAGGATCCCCACCACGGCCCTTTCGCTTTCCAGGGGAAAGATTATTTCCCTGGTGATGATGTCCAGCTCGGGATAAGTATGCAGGCGGTTCAGCATTTCCCCGGTTTCTATGACCTTTAAGAAGTTTTCGGGATTGATCAACCTGTCCAGCCTCTGTCCCACCATTTCCCCGGCCTGGCATTTGAACAGCCGCCCGGCCGCCGGGTTGACCTCCTTAATCACCAGGTCGTGATCCACTATGATCACGGCATTGGGCATGGCCGTCAGGACCAGGTTGGACGTTGACTCGGCCCTCTTTCTCATGTAGGGGATGCACATCTGCACCTCGGCGTTGCCCTGGTATACCGCCACGGCCTTGTCCCTGCAGGTGTCGTACCCGCAGGCGCCGCAGTTCAGTTCGTCCTCGGGCTGGTACTTGCCGGTCCGGGCCAGGATCTGCCTTAAGGCGCTCTCATCGGGTACCGCCAGGGCAATCCTGCGGTCCCGGTAGTCCCTGCGCATCAGGTCAGGCGGCAGTTCGGCCGCACCGTCGCCGGGGTCTTCCTGCCCGGCCCTGAACCGGTAAAAGTCCATCACCTTGCGGCGCCGGGTAAATATGTCCTCGTCCCGGCAAAGGGACAGGGGACCGTCAATGCACCCTCCCCGGCAGGCCAAAAGCTCCATGAACACAGGCGGCCGGTCGATTTTGTCCTGGGTCATGTGCCTTAAAAAAGCAATGCAGTTTTGCAGGCCGGCAACCGTAACGCAGTGGCTTTCCCCCTCCACCTGCAGCGCCCTGATCATCCCCCCTTCGATGGGGAAAAGCCTGGCCAGGGCCGGCCGGGGGCCGTCAAATTCCTCCGCGGACAGAGCCCCGGGGTCAAGCCCCTCTTCCCGGGCCCATTCCCACAGTTCGTCGAATCCCAGCACGTAATCGACGGCATCGTCTATGCCCTCCGTCCTGGCCTCCCCCTTTTTGGCCGCGCAGGGACCTATAAAAACCGTGTGGTAACCGGGATAAACTATTTTCATAAAGCGGCCGTGGGCAATCATGGGAGACACCACCGGCGCCAGCATGGGCAGCAGTTCCGGGTAGTGTTTTTCTATTAAATTAACCACTACCGGGCAGGCGCTGCTGATCAACGGAGTGGCTAAACCAATCCGCATGTGCTGCCTGACCACCAGTTCGGCTCCCAGTGAAGTTTCCTGTACTTTTCCAAAACCAAGTTTCCTTAACAGAGCCGGCATATGTCCAGGCTCCCTCAGGGGGAGGCCCGCCACAAAGGAAGGGGCAACCCCGGCGGCCATGGGGGCGCCCTGTTTCAATAAACTCTTTATACTGTCCAGATCAGAGGCAACCTTTTTTGCCTTTTGAGGGCACTCGAGGACACAGCGGGCATCATGTACGCAAAGTTCGTCAATCACCCGGGCGTGCAGCGCATCTGGCCGTTCACCCGAACTGATGCGTATTGCCTTCAGCAAACAGGCCCTGACGCAGCGGTAACAGTCACGACACTTGGCTTCGTTGGTGGTGATCAACCCCATGTTCAGACCTCATTTCATGGCTGCTTATACAGTGCCACAGGCATAATCACTTGTGATAAATATAGTTTATATCGCTAATATTTGCAATGATCATTTGGCTACGGCCAATTTTTTCAAAAAAACCGGCCAAAAGCCGGAGACTGCATGTATTTTTGCCGGGGCCTCCCATGGTAAATGATTTTTTTGAAGGTATTTCAGTATGTCCGGCCCGGTCCCTGACAGGTTAAAGGTTTCAAAGAGCCCGAAGTTGCCGAAACCGGTAACGCTGTTGTTATCAAAGGCAACAGGCAAACTGGTTTTTTCAGCAAACTTGCTTAATCTTGCTAAATTACCAATTTCCCCAAATCAGAGCGGTGTTCCTCTTTTTTACATGATTTTTGGTGTCTCAGTCCATGTAAAAAAGAAGGTGATTAAACCTCCTTGAGTTTAATGCAGACCTGGAGCTGGAGAAAAAATCAAACAGTTTAAAACTAAAAACCTGAAACAGAGCTTGCGTAGGTTCCTTTCCCTACCAGGGCAACAGCTGAATGAGTTCTTATACCAATTTATTTCGTCTCTGCCCAGTCATTTCAAAGCTCGACTACAATTTTCTGTGTGGGAAAGTTGAGTTTTTTAAAAAAATAGAAATATCTTCTTCTCTGTTGTTCAAATGGTTGTACATCTCTTTTGAAGCCTTTTCCGGTTCTTTGGCACGTACGGACATGAGGATCTTTTTATGCTCCTCAAAAGAACAAATGATGCACCCCGGAATTGACAAGGATTTAACCTGGTTTTCAGCCATAAGTTTCAATAAGTTTTCCATAACAGATACCAGAGCCGTGTTTCCAGTAGCCTCAGCCAAGGCCATGTGGAATTTTTTATTATAATCTTCAAACTTTGCCGGAATATCGCTTTTACTACTTTTTATACATTTATCAGTTAAGCCAATGATTTGCGCCATTTCCTCAAGTTTGTCTTCAGAAGCCTTTGTTGCTGCCCAAAAAGCAATTCTAGTCTCAAGTACTTTTCGGATTTCGAAAACCTGAAAAATACTTTCCTTGTTGTTTCTGATTCGGGAGATATAGCTTATGTGAGTTAGATCAGAGACAAAAATGCCGTAGCCATGCTTTACTTCAATCAACCCGGTAGCTTCCAATGACTTTACTGCTTCACGGATAATTGTCCGGCTTACCCTAAAAATATGCCCCAGTTCTTTTTCTGTAGGGAATTTATCCCCACATTTATAATCACCCTGCAAAATAGACCTTTTAAGTTGTTGCACTACCCTGTCATATAGATTTTTTTTATCGCCAACCTTTTGAAACACTTTACCACCTTGTTTTCAACCGGTTTTACACTAAGGCATTCTTAACGGGTGTATACTCAAACAAAAGATTATCAGCTTATCAATCCTTGAAAGTCAAAAAGTCCTCAACCGGCTTGCTTTGAGGCTTGGGAGGGATGTATTCAGGCCGGCCCAGAGCAACCAGCGCCGCAAGCATTTCCGGTGGCTGTATGTTGAGGTACTGCTCCAGCTTTGGCCTTGCCAGCATCGGGCCGGTTAGCCAGCAAGTGCCGTATCCGTTCGCGTGGGCGGCAAGAAGCATATTCTGAATGGCGGCCCCCACTGCCTGCAAGTCTGGTCTGCAGCGGAGTACATCCACTTCCTCATCGATATAACCGGCATCCAGCAGCGTCTTGTCGATCCTGGATCGGTAAACCCTGGTGGTAACCGCTATCACAGCCGGCGCTTCCTTAAACCACGTTGCAGAACGTTGCGAACCGTGCAGTCTCTCGGGGACTGCTCCCGCCAGGGCACCAACGCTTTCCAGCTCCGATGTCACTATTTCCGCCATTTCCCCAAGGGCATCCCCGTCACGGATTACATAAAAATGCCAGCCCTTTTGATTACCTGGGCTTGGAGCCTCGACGGCCATTTGAACAATTTTTTTAACGATATCGTCGGGCACCCCCTCCCCGGTGTACTTACGAATGCTCCTCCGTCCATAAATCGCGCTTTCCAAATCCATGCCGTTTACTCCTTTTTTATAGTATCAGCTGTTATATAACCTGTCCTTTTTCACTTTTCCGCTCGCGTTTTGCCCGAATGATGACGAAAACAACCAGGGCCAGCGCTAAAGCTAGAATTATTGCGCTTAGCGGGCGGGTTACAAAAACCAGGGGGTTCATCTCCGATCCGCTTAGCGCCCGCCTCAAATTCGGCTCAATAATGGGGCCAAGTATAAGTCCCAACACAATGGGTGGTATCGGAAAACCGAATTTCATCAGCACAAAGCCCACGATCCCAACTACGATTAGCATTTTGACATCAAAGAAGCTGTTGTTTACCGCATAGCCCCCAACTACACAAAGCACTGTTACCAGGGGCATAAGAATCTCCACGGGCAGCTTCAGTATATAAGGGCATATCCTGCTGCCAAGAAGGCCTATGACAAGCATGAAAAGGTTCGCGATAATCAATATCCATAGCAGTTCAGACACCAGTGAGTACTGCTCCTGGATTAGCATCGGGCCGGGCGTAAGCCCCTGTATCATCAGTGCCCCCAGCAGTACGGCAGTGACGGTGTCCCCTGGGATGCCCAGGGTTAACAGAGGTATCAGCGCCCCTCCGGTAACTGAGTTGTTGGCGCTCTCGCAGGCGATCAACCCCTCGGTTGACCCTTTGCCAAACTTCTTCGGGTCCTTTGAATTCCTGATGGCTTCATTATAGCTCATCCAGGAGGCTACGGTGGGCCCCGTACCCGGTAAAGCTCCCACTATTATCCCGATAATTATGCTCCTTATAAGTGTCCACTTGTATACCAGGTATTTGCGAAGGTCAGGCAATGTCCTCTTTATCCTGTCCTCGATAACCCCTTTTTCCACTCCGCCCTCTGACCGGGACAGTACCTCTGTTATGGCGAAAAAGCCAACCAGGGCCGGAACCAGGGCTATGCCGCCCATCAGATTAACATTGTCAAAGGTAAAACGGGGCTCGCCTCCAATGGGATCCATCCCGACGGCCCCCAGCAGCATCCCGATAACGGCCCCGGCCACTCCCTTTAATATGGAACCTCCCGAAATACCGGAAACACAGAGCAGCCCCAGTACGCCCACCGAAAAATATTCAGCCGCTCCGAATTTTAAAGCCAGGGCCCCGATGAGGGGGGCGAAGATCAATAATGCAAATGCCGACGTGGTGCCGCCGATCCAGGAAGCCACGATCGAATGCCCCAGGGCTTCTCCGGCCTTCCCTTTTTTCGCCATGGGGTAGCCGTCCATAGTGGTGGCGGCGTTTCCCGGCGCCCCGGGAGTGTTGATAAGTATTGCCGGGATACTCCCCGCCCAGTACCCGGAGCAGTACATGCCCAGTAGAAAAGATAGGGACTGCTCCAGCGGCATGTAGAAGGTGGCAGGTGTGAAAAGCGCCACGGCCGTAGTGGCAGTGAGGCCGGGGGCGGCCCCGAATACCGTCCCTAAGAGCGATCCCAATAGAATCCAGATCAGGTTTTGAAATGTGAAAACCGATAAGAATGCGTTGGGTATCTGCTGCAACTGGTCAAACAGCATTAGTTCCATCGTTCCACCTCCCAACTGTCAATCATGTCACAATGTGATTTTAAAGACATACACAAAGAGAAAGTAAATCCCGAAAGTTCCGGCTATGGAAACACCCGCCAGGGGGAGGGGTTTCCGTAAACCCATAAAGATCATCGCCGTAATAAGGAAAAACAACGTGGAAATCTGAAATCCGAAATATTCAAAAAGATAAGCATAAACCAGCATCAGCACACACATCGGTATAAACTTTTTCCAGTTGAATCGGGGCAGGGGGACCTTCGCGGAACGCCGGATTCCCTGAATAAGGAGGGCGATTCCGCAAAGGCCCAGAATAATAAAAAGCAGGGAGGGATAAAACCCCGCCGACAGTCCAGTGTTGGCCATATGCGGTATTGACAGGGAGTAAACCAAGCCGGACAGCGAGGAGATGATCAGGGCCACCCCGGCCACAAAGTCCCGGTCCTTCATCCAACCACCTCATTTTTATAGTAGGGGCGCCGCTTTCAAGGCGCCCCTGAGCTGTAAAACGAACCGTAAAACACCTCAGATCAAAGCGGCCGCATATAGATACTACTTTTTGGCTATCCCCATTTCCTGGAGCATCTTCTGGTTGCTTTCGGCGTCCCTTGCTATGGATGCCGAGAACTCATCGGGACCGAGATAGGCATTCAGCAGGTACAGCTTCTTGCACGCATTTTTAAATTCCTCGCTTTCACTTGCCTTTTTCACGGCGTCAGACAGTATGCCGACAATTTCCTGGGGCGTATCCTTCGGGGCAAATACCCCCATCCAAAACCCGGCTACAAAGTCATGTCCCAGCTCTTTGAAGGTGGGAACGTCCGGCATAAATTCCTGTATGCGCTTGTCGGTGGTAACGCCCAGAATCTTGACCTGGCCGGATTTATACTGCCCGGTCACCTCGGTAAAGCCGGTAAGGGTGGCCTCTATGTGCCCACCCAGCAGGGCGGCCACGGCTGGGTTGGCCCCCTCATAGGGCATGTGCTGGAGATCGATGCC
>JBMOPI010000069.1:0-10560 GCA_049324975.1 Bacillota bacterium | reverse complement strand
AACTTACGCAATGCCAACTACTGCAGCGCCGGTCAGCTCAGCCCGCTGCTCAATGACCCGTATTTCCGGACCATCGGCCTTGGCACCCGGATTTTTCTGGGCGGTGGCGTGGGTTATGTGGCCTGGAACGGGACCCAGCACTGCCCGGGTGTGCCCAGGGGTGAAAACGGGGTGCCGCTGGGCGGGTCAGGCACTTTATCCGTCATCGGCGACTTAAAACAGATGAAACCGGAATGGCTTAGGGGGACAAGCTTTTTGGGCTATGGGCCGACACTGACTGTTGGTCTGGGAATTCCGATTCCGATTTTGGATGAAGAGATGCTCAAATTTACGGCGGTCAAAGACGAAGAAATTTTTGCCCCCGTTGTGGATTACAGCGTTGATTACCCGCAGGGCACAGGGAAGGTCTTGGGCCGGGTAAGTTACGCTCAACTGAAGTCAGGTAAAATTGAAGTTGAGGGCAAAGAAGTCCCTGCGGCCCCGCTGTCCAGCTATTTTAAAGCCAGGCAGATAGCTGAAACTTTGAAAGAGTGGATCAAAGAGGGGCGGTTCCAGCTTGGTGAACCGGTTCAGACTCTGCCGTCAGCTGATGCCGGTATAACCTTCAAACCTTTGACAGAAAAATAGCCTGCTTTTTAACGGGACAGCAGTTGGTTAAAATAAAGGAAAGGTCTGATGAAGATGATCACACGGAGGATAGTGCTGCGGTTTCCACCGCAGGTAGTGGATAAACCTTTTATCTATCATCTGGTCAAGGATTACGAACTTATGACCAATGTGCTAAAGGCCACTGTCAACCCGCATAAAGAGGGTTCTATGGTGATGGAACTGACCGGTACGGAGGATAAATTTGAGCAAGGCTTGGAGTATCTTCGTTCCCATGGGGTTCGTATTGAATCACTGAGTGAGGACATTGTCCGCAACAGTGAACGCTGTACCCACTGCGGGGCCTGTACTGCCATATGTCCGACCGGCGCCCTTTACATCAGCCGCCCCAGTATGGAAGTGTCTTTCGAACACGAAAAATGCGTGGTCTGCGGTATCTGTGTCCGGACCTGTCCGGTGCGGGCGGTGGAATTCAAGTTAAACGGTTCAAAGTGACAGTACCATTGATCGGGGGATACAACTGTGTACGTCGACCGTTTTTACCGGGATGAACGCATCGGTAGGGATCTTGCATATTTCCGGGTGGCTGTCAAGGAAACGGATTTGTATATCGGTATTTTGCCTGATACATACAGCAAAGAACTGGAACATCAGGTAGAAACCCTGGTCTGGCAGCTCCGCCGGGAGCTGGAAGAATATATTGAAAAAGACCCGGTATTTAAATCAACACTAGAACCACACCTGCTGCTGCCCGCTGCACCGCCGATAGCTTTAATGATGGCCCGGGCCGGCAATCAATGCGGTGTAGGGCCTATGGCGGCTGTGGCTGGCGCATACGCGGAAATGGTGGGCCGGGAACTTATGAAGGTCAGCCCGGAGGTTATCGTGGAGAACGGCGGCGATATTTTTCTGGTCTCCCGTAAAATGCGGCGGGTGGGTGTATTTGCCGGGACGTCTCCCTTTAGCGGGAAGCTGGCCCTGGAGTTGGGGCCGGCTAAGATTCCTATGGGTATCTGCACTTCTTCCGGGACGGTGGGCCCGTCTTTGAGTTTTGGGCGGGCTGATGCCGCTATAATTGTTGCGGAATCTGCCGCCCTGGCCGACGCCGCTGCGTCCGCTGCGGGCAACGCGGTTAAAACGGCTGAGGATATAGCTAAAGGGATTGAGGCCGTGAACGGTATCAAAGGAATACGCGGTGTACTGATTATTAAAGACGATAAAATGGGCGCCTGGGGAGGAATTCAGCTGGTGCCGGTTGGGAAGTAAGAAAGGTTGATGGCTTTGTATTAAGTCATCAACCTTATTTTTGCGGTTTCCGGTCGTTTTTTCATTTTACTTATATGACGTGACATTCCGGTTCTTGTCCCGATGCCTTTCCAGGGCCAGGTCGATGAGTTCATCAATCAGCCTGGCGTAAGGGATGCCTGTGGCTTCCCAGAGTTTCGGGTACATACTGAATTTGGTAAAACCGGGGATGGTGTTGATCTCGTTCAGCAGCAGTTTGCCGGTCTCTTTGGTGAGGAAGAAATCCACCCGGGCCAGCCCGGCGCAGTCGATGGCCTTAAAGGCCTCTACCGCCAGCCGGCGCGCCTCTGCGGCTGTTTCAGGCGGAATATCTGCCGGTATCATTAACTCAGATGTTCCGTCAATATACTTGGCTTTATAATCATAGAACTCGTTACAGGGCCTGATTTCCCCCGGTACCGACGCTCTGGGGTCATCGTTACCCAGGACCGCAACTTCGATTTCCCGGGCGTTGACGAATTCTTCAATAATGATTTTGCGGTCAAATTTGCCGGCCAGATACATGGCCGGGACCAGTTCTTCAGGGGTACGGGCTTTGGAAATACCAACGCTGGAACCCAGGTTAGCCGGTTTAATAAAACATGGGTAACCCAGTTCGACGGCAACGGTCTGTTTTATTTTTTTGGGGTCGGTTTCCCATTCATTCCTCAGCACTGTTAAAAACTTCGCCTGGGGCAGGCCTTTATATGCGAAAGCTGCTTTCATCAGCCCTTTGTCCATACCGACCGCGGAAGCAGCCACACCGCCGCCGACGTAAGGCAGGTTTGCCAGTTCGAGAAGGCCCTGGATGGCGCCGTCTTCGCCGTAGGGACCATGCAGCACAGGAAACACCACGTCAACCCGGGCCAGGGACCCCGGCAGCGGTCCGGTGTTGACCGGGGTTGCCACCTGCCCTGGTCCGGTGTTGCCAGGGGCTGTAACTACCCCTTGCTGGTCCAGGGCGACCAGGCCCTGCCTGGTCGGGTCAGCCAGCAGTGCACCGGGGATTTCCCCCGCGCTTAGGTTTCCCGCACCGCTTGGCCCCTGCAGCAGCCACTGGCCATCTTTACTTATTTTAACCGGGACCACTTCGTACTTTTCCCGGTCCATCGCTTCCATCACCGATGCCGCCGACTGCAGGGAAACCTCATGTTCCCCGGACCGGCCGCCGTAGATTACAGCCACCCGTAATTTTTTCGTCATCTAAATCCCTCCGGAATGTTTATAAAAATATGTTTATTCAACATAACCTCCCCAAGTTCCTGTTTGTTTAACAACCAACAAAATATTTTGAAAATACCCGTTGTTTATGCTAAAATATTGAACGGTATATTACAGGGGGAGGGTTCTTTATGGCGGGCCATTCAAAATGGGCCAATATAAAACACAGAAAAGCGAAGCAGGATGTTCAGAAGGCTAAAATCTTTACCAAAATCGGGCGTGAATTAATCGTAGCGGCCAAAAGCGGCGGCGGCGACCCGGAAGCCAATCCCCGGCTGAAGTCGGTGATCCAGAAAGCCCGGGAAGTAAATATGCCCAACGATAACATCCAGCGGATCATTCAAAAAGCCACCGGTGAACTGGCCGGCGTGAATTATGAAGAACTTGTATATGAGGGCTACGGCCCCGGCGGGGTGGCGGTGCTGCTCGAAATTATGACAGACAACCGCAACCGGACTGCGGGGGATATCAGGCACCTTTTTTCCAAATACGGCGGGAACCTCGGGGAGGCCGGATGCGTCAACTGGATGTTTGAAAAGAAAGGCCTTTTAACCCTGGACAAGTCCGATGTTAAGGGGGACCCCGATGAAATCATGATGCTGGCCCTTGACGCCGGCGCCGAAGATATTAAAGATGAAGATGACATGATTGAAATAACTACCGTGCCGGAGGATTTTGACCGGGTAAAAGCGGCGCTCACTGAGGCCGGACTCAGTTTTTCCGTGGCGGAAATCACTATGGTCCCGCAAAACACAGTGGCTGTCAGCGGCGACGATGCTGCCAAGCTGTTGAAACTGATGGATTTGCTGGAGGAGCATGATGATGTGCAGGGTGTTTACGCTAATTTTGACATCGACGACGATGCATTGACTAACGGATAAATGTATAAAACCTCCTTTTTCTGGCAATAATCTTTAATTACCAAGGCCAAAGAAAGGAGGTTTGTTTATGTTCAGGTTCAGAAAATACCAGTACCTTTATATGGGGATGGCAATTATTTTTTTTCTTAGTTTTGCGACAGCGTATGGTATTTATGGGCGTGACTGGTCGCCCGGGTTTATGAGCAACCCGGAGCCGGCAGCGAAAAAGTATGTAAAACCCACGGTAAAGGCTGATACCCGGATTAACAAGGAAATCCGCTATGCCTGCGGCGACCGGGTCACCACCACCATACCCACGGTCAGTGAATTTATCGGTTTGGATTACCGGGGTGTGGCGAAAAAGTTCCCGGCGGCAGAAGGTTGGGTCATTGACGACACCGTGCCAAATATCCTGACCATCTACCGGAATGATCCCGGGATATGCCCTTACCACAAGGATTTCCGGCACATGGGGATTGCCGACGGGTACCTGGCTGTTTACGAGGGTCCGCTGGGCTACAACTATAAGGTTTTGCAGCGGGAGGATATCCGGGTGTCCAACCTGCCGCCGGAAATGCAGCAGCTGCTGCAGGCGGCCATGGATTACCGGAGTCAGCCTGCGGACATCCAGGCCCAGTTGAAACACGGCATGGAATTTGAGACTGAAGAAAGGCTTAATACCATGCTGGAGAACTTTGACGAGTTTAAGCAGGAATAGTGCAGAGGTAAAGGTCAATGGCTTGAGAAGGTACGTTCATTCAGGCTATTGGCCTTTTCTTTTCGTTGCATTATTTACCAATCTTTTACCAAGGCAGGATAACGTTGTTAAGTGTCGAATTACTTCTTCATGAGAAAAAAGAAAGGGGCAAAGGAATGCTCGTTTTAGGCATTGACCCCGGGACGGCCATCACCGGCTACGGATTGATAGAAGCCCGGGGGAACAAGCTGAAGGTAGTTGATTACGCCTGTATCCGCACTCCCGCCAATATGCCTCTGGCACACAGGCTCCAGGTGATTCACGGAGGGGTGTCGGACCTGGTAAGACAGTACAACCCGGCCCACCTGGCTATAGAGGAGCTGTTTTTCAACAAAAACACCCGTACCGCTTTATCTGTGGGGCATGCCCGGGGTGTTATCATGCTGGCGGCGGCCAACGCCGGGTTAGAGGTTTTCGAATACACCCCCCTGCAGGTAAAACAGGCGGTGGTAGGCTACGGGCGGGCAGATAAAGCCCAAATTCAGTTTATGGTTAAGACACTGCTCTGCCTGGCGGAAATCCCCAAGCCGGACGACGTGGCCGACGCCCTGGCCATTGCCATCTGCCACACCCATTTTTTTAACAGTCATAAGCTGCTGGACGCGAGGGAGAATAAATGATAGCATATTTAAAAGGCACGGTCATAAAGGCCGGAGGGGAATATATTATAGTGGAGGTAGCCGGCATCGGTTACAAAGTGTATGTCCCCTCATCTATATTTGCCCGGCTGCCCGCCGCCGGCGGGGAGGCGCAGGTCCATACCTACCTGCACGTCCGGGAAGATGCCATGCAGTTATATGGTTTCCTGGAGCAGGAGGAACTGGAACTCTTTGAAATATTACTCCAGGTATCCGGTATTGGCCCCAAGGTAGCGCTGACCATCCTGTCCGCCATGCCTGCCGCCAGCTTCCGCGTGGCGGTTATCAATGAGCAGTTAAGCGCCCTGACGGCTATCCCCGGGATCGGGAAAAAGACTGCCCAGCGGATGGTCATCGAACTCAAAGATAAACTGATCAAGACCGCCCGGGGTGAAGTGGAAGCAGCCCCGGCAGCGGCTGCCGGCGGGCATGAAAGTTCAGACGAGGCCTGGCAGGCGCTGGTGGCGCTGGGTTATACCGCCGGAGAAGCCCAGCGGGCGGTCAGGAAAATTGCCATGGCGACTGGGGCGCCGGAATCTGTTCAGGAACTCATCCGGCTGGCCCTCCGGGAACTGGGCCGGGCATAACCGGCCGGACATCCAAGAGTGGCCGCGTAATGTAACAGCGTAAGTCTCAGGAGGTTTTCATGGAAGAGCGCATCGTTTCCTCCCAGGTCAGGGAAGAGGACCGGGAGCTGGAATACAGTTTAAGGCCGCGAAAAATTAACGAATACATTGGACAGACTAAGGTTAAGGAAAACCTGTTGATATTTATCGAAGCAGCCAAAGGGCGTGAGGAATCCCTGGACCACGTGCTGCTTTTCGGGCCGCCCGGCCTGGGGAAAACCACCCTGGCCGGCATTATTGCCAACGAAATGGGTGTGAGCATCCGCATCACTTCCGGGCCGGCCATTGAGCGGCCCGGTGATTTAGCCGCCATTCTGACCAACCTGGGCCAGGGTGATGTATTGTTTATTGATGAGATCCACCGCCTAAACCGGAGCGTGGAAGAAGTGCTCTACCCGGCTATGGAGGATTACGCCCTGGATATTATTATCGGCAAGGGGCCCAGCGCCCGGTCGCTGCGTATCGACCTGCCCAGATTTACGCTAATTGGGGCCACCACCCGGGCCGGCATGCTCACCGGGCCGCTGCGGGACCGCTTTGGCGTGATCAGCCGGCTGGAGTTTTATACACCGGAGGAACTGACCGAAATAGTTACCAGAGCCGCTGAAATCTTAAACGTAGCCACCGAAAGAGACGGCGCCATGGAGATTGCCCGCCGTTCAAGGGGCACGCCCCGGGTGGCCAACCGGCTCCTAAAACGGGTGCGGGATTTTGCCCAGGTGCGGGCCGGCGGGGTCATTACCCGGGATGTGGCCGATATGGCCCTGGCGATGCTGGAAGTGGACGCCATTGGGCTGGACAACGTTGACCGCAAACTGCTGTCCACCATGGTGCAGAAATTTGGCGGCGGGCCGGTGGGCCTTGATACCCTGGCCGCGGCCACCAGTGAAGAGGCGGATACCATCGAGGACGTATATGAACCTTTTTTAATTCAACTTGGCTTTGTCAACCGCACACCGCGGGGCCGGGTGGTAACCCCACTGGGTTACCGGCACCTGGGTTTAAACTGCCCGGGGGCGGACGCGGGCCAGGAACAATTATGGAAATAGAGGGATAAAGGGTGCGCGTTTTATTACATACATGCTGCGGGCCGTGTACAATCTACCCCCTGAAATATCTGCGGGAACACGGTTTTGAGGTAACCGGCTATTTTTATAATCCCAATATCCATCCCTATACGGAGTGGCAGAAGCGACGGGATACCCTGGCGGAATATGCCCGGGACAACGACCTGCCGGTGATTTTTGACGAGTCGTACGAACTGGAGGAGTTCCTGCGGCAGGCGGCGTACCGGGAAGGGAGCCGCTGCCGGGTCTGTTACCATACCCGGCTTAAGAGGGCGGCGACAGTGGCCGGAAGAGGCAAATTCGATTATTTTACCACCACGCTCCTGGTCAGCCCTTTTCAAAAGCACGAACTGATCAGGGAAATTGGCGAAGAAGTAGCCCGGGAGAGCGGCGTGCCCTTTTACTACGCTGATTACCGGCCTGGCTTCAAACAAGCCACGGCCTTATCCAAAGAAATGGGCATGTACCGCCAGCAGTACTGCGGCTGTATCTACAGTGAAAAAGAGCGTTACTGCCGGCAGGGCAGAAAAGATGCTGATACCTGCCGGAAGGAGGATAAATAATGGACGGGTTCGGTTCCTTTGGCAAAATGCTCATGTTTTTCGGCGCCGCCCTGTTTTTCTTCGGGGTCATCGTGGCCTTTGGCGGGAAACTGTTTAACCTGGGCCGGCTGCCGGGTGACATTTATTATCAGAAAGGCAACTTCACCTTTTATTTTCCGGTTGTTACAAGCATTATCCTGAGTATAGTTTTGACCTTGGTTCTAAATTTTTTAAGCAAAAGGTAATTTCTACCCTTATAAAGAGAAACGGGTTTTCGAAAAGATTATAGTATCGGGGAGGTAAGAACCGGATGGGTTTTCTCTTCCGAAAAAACGCTGCCCAAGAGGTGCAGACAGATAGCGGAGTTTTAATTGAGGAAGCAAAAAAAGGCAATCACTGGGCCAGGGAAGAACTGATCAAAAACTTTACCCCCTTCGTACTGAAGGTGACCTCGAAGGTCAGCGGTCGTTATGTCCGGCTGGGTGAGGATGATGAGGTCAGTATCGGGCTGATGGCCTTTAATGAAGCCATAGATTGTTATGACAACACGAAAAACATGGCCTTTCTGAGTTTTGCGGAAACAGTTATGCGGCGCCGGCTGATTGATTATTACCGGAAGGAACTGCCTAACTCGAGGAATGTGCCCCTTTCCACCTTTGAGTCTGATGATGACGATAACAGGGAAAGTATCATGTATCATATTGAGGCCAGGCAGTCCACCATGGTTCATACCGAGGGCAACCTGGCTGCCGAGCGCAAAGAGGAAATCCTCGCTTATAACCGGGAACTGCAGGAGTACGGCATCACCTTTGCCGAACTGGTGGAAATATCGCCCAAACACGAGGATGCCCGGCTGAGGGCCATGGAAGCGGCCGCGCTTATCGCGCAGGACCGGGAACTGGCGGACTATCTGAAGAGGAAGAAGGAACTTCCTCTGAAGGTCCTGTCAAACAAGGTTGACACAAGCAGAAAAACGCTGGAACGACAGCGCAAATACATAATAGCCGTGGCGCTGATCCTGATTAATGATTACGGACATCTTAGACAATATATACAGAAAGCGCTGTAGAAAGGGGGGGAGGACATGAAGATACTGACCGGGGTTGTTTTGGAGAAACATGATGACCAGATAGTTGTGCTTACGGATTCCGGTGAATTCAGGCAGGTAAAAATTACCGGCCGGCTGCCGGAAATCGGCGATGAGGTCAGGATACCTGTCCGGACCCGCCGGAAATGGTCGATGCCCAGGTTTGGCTGGATTGCCGCCGCGGCAGCAGTTTTTCTCTTCATGCTTGTTTCACCGCTGGCTCTGCAGCAGTTCAACCAGCCCCCCGAGACCGCCGTCGCGTGGGTGAGCATTGACATTAACCCTGCTGTTGAACTGACTGTCAGCAACCGGGAAAAGGTTATGGCAGCACAGGCTTATAACCGGGACGGGGAAAAAATATTGTCTTTGGTAGATGTCAAAGGCATGAAGGTTAAAAAAGCTGTCAACGAGATTACCCAAAAAGCCTTGGAACTGGGGTACATGGGGAAATCAAAGGATAACACCGTGTTGATCAGCGTGGCTGTCAAGCCCACGGCCGGGATTGATAAGAACGCGCTGCAAAACGTTCTGCTGGCTTCGGCCAGGGAGATACTGCAGGGAGAGGCCCTGGGCGGCACGGTGCAGTTGGTCAGCGTGACCCCGGAGCTTAGGGAAAAGGCCGTTGGGAAAAAGATTACCGCCGGCAAGTATGCAGTATTGATTGAAGCTGTTGCCGGGTATAAGCTTAATGTCACCGAAGAAGACATGAAGGAGAAAAGCGTGGCCAAGGCTATCGCCGATGCGGGGGGCAAGGTGGACGAAGTCCTGGCCAAGGCACAAGATGAAAAAGAGTTTGACAAGAATGAAAAGGAATACCTGAAGATTGCCAGCGAACGGGCTGCCATTGCCGCGGCTGATGTAAGCAGGCGGGACGATGGAAATGCCGCTGACAACGGCAAAGATCCGGAGACCGGCACTACAAAACCGTCCGGCGGCCACCGCTATGTGGATACCATCAGGGGCGGCAAGGACCCTGAATCGGTAGCGGACAACACATATAAAAATGATCAGAATAACACAGTGGATAACGGTGCAGCCGGTAATCAGACGGGTGACAGCCAGGAGCCTCCGGCCGATAATCAGCAGCCGCCTGATGCCAATGACCGGGGCGGTCTCGAGCAAAACACAGGCAACTATGTTGTAACCGAACAGCCGGTAGATGACCTGGGTATGTCCAGGCGTAAACCAAATTTCTAATTTGCATCAAAGACCACGGCTTAAACGCCGTGGCTTTTTGTTTCCGGAGGCAGGACACCGGAGGTTTATGTCGAAATATATAATATAGTAAAATTTACCGGGGGAGGGTTAGGATTGCTGTATCTGATGAGTATACGTAACAAGTTTATGTCTTTTGCAGTCGCACTGGCTGTCACTGTTTATCTGGCCGGGTGGTTTGCTGTACCGGCAGGCCTGGCCCAGGTTCCGGAGAAAGTCCGCATTGGGGTTGTGGTGGCGAAAAATGCCGCCAATAACACATCCGATTTCAGGGATGCCGGTGCGGTTGCTTTTTCAGTCCAGGGTGAATATGAGGTTATTGATTCCACTGCCTTTCCCGGCCTTGATGTGATAGGGACACCTGCCGCAGGGGAAACCTGGCAGGTGCTGTACCTGACCACCGGGATCCAGGTAATGAAAAACGGTGAGTCCCAAAAGATTACCACGGGTCCGGTGGTGGTAAGGGAAAAGGCGCACGGGCAAGGCAACCTGGTGACCCTGAACAGCTACACGCCCAACGGCGGCTCAGATAAGGCGATTAACAGAAAATACCGGGGGAATATGGAATTCCGTGCAGCTGCCGGTGGTGTGGTGGCTGTGAACGAACTGCCGCTGGAGGAATATCTTTACGGGGTAGTAGCCAAGGAAATGAGCAAA
>JBMOPI010000068.1:0-10589 GCA_049324975.1 Bacillota bacterium | reverse complement strand
GAAGGGGGAATTTATCTTAAATTTTTCAAATTTGTGTCTTGACAATCGGGGGCATTACACTTTAATTAGGTCCCCCGTTAAGTAAAGGAGGAAGAATGAATAGTAATTGGATTAGGATTATATTTGCTACGTTTATATGGATTACAATATGGATAGTAAACCAGTTTATACCTAACCTTGCAACAGTATTGAAAACTAGTCAAAGTAGTGCTTTCATTATCCAACAAGTAATCGTTGCAACAGTAGCTTCAATTGTTGTTATATTCATTAGTAAAAGTCCAACTTTGAATATAGTATTATTGATAGCATTGATAGCATGTCCTATAATTTATATGAAAGATCTGTTTTTATCAGGAGATAACATTTTTATCTGGTATGGTTTTTTTATACCAATTATTATTGTTAATAGTTTTATTATTTTAGTATACAAAAAATTTTTCCACCTTTAACTATAATACCTTTGGTTAGACCGGCGAGATGTGGGATGAGGAAAAAATTAAGAGAAGGATTCTTCATAGGAGTCCCATCAATTTCTCCAAATAAAAAATTTATGGTTTATAAATCGTATATGTTTATAAAAACAGAACTACAGGTGAAATAATAAAAGATCTTGGTCCTGGTGTGGCCGTTCATTTAGCACATCCGGACGAGAGTTATGTCGGAACAACAGGATATGAAAATTCTTCGGCAATATTTGTTAAAGCTCCGCCAGATAAAGAGATTAAATTGGAAGTTTCAAATGCGGTGGACAAAGTTACTAGTGTGACATTTAAATAAATGTGTATTAAAGCAGGGACTCAGTCTCTGCTTTTTGTTTCTATAAGTAAATGACTTTGTTTTAATACAATAATTTTCCCAACCAACCCTTTATGCAAAAGTTGCTTTGCCCATCAAATAAGTGGTATAATGTCTTATCATATTGCAAGACAGTTGCAGGAGGTTTCATGATGGATAACCGTGTCAGAGTGAGGTTTGCGCCGAGTCCGACCGGGCCTTTGCATATTGGGGGCGCCCGGTCAGCGTTGTTTAACTGGTTGTTAGCCCGTAAATATGGCGGGACAATGATTGTGCGGATTGAGGATACCGACCTGGAGCGTTCCAGCCGCGAGTCGGAAGAAAACATCCTCCAGGCCTTGCGGTGGCTTGGTTTGGACTGGGATGAGGGTATCGGCGAGGGGGGCGATCATGGTCCTTACCGGCAGACGGAACGCCTGCCTATTTACCGGGAATATACGGAGAAGCTCCTGGCCGCGGGTCAGGCATATCTTTGTTACTGCTCGGAGGAAGAGCTGGAGGCTGAAAGACAAGCCTTGCTGGCCCGGGGCGAAATGCCCCGCTACCTCGGCAAGTGCCGCAATCTGTGTGATGAGGACAGGCGTAAATATGAAGCGGAAGGCCGCAAACCGGTAGTGCGTTTCCGAGTGCCGGAGAATGAAGACATTGTGGTTAATGACCTGGTCCGGGACAAGGTGGTTTTTGAGAGCAACGGCATTGGCGATTTTGTCATCGTGAAATCGGACGGTATTCCTACATATAACTTTGCTGTGGTGCTGGACGACGCCTTAATGGGTATCACGCATGTCATCAGGGGGGAGGAGCACCTGTCCAACACTCCCCGGCAGATTATGATTTATCAGGCTTTGGGCTTTGATGAGCCGCAATTTGCCCATGTCTCCCTGATCCTCGGCAAGGACCGCAGCAAGATGAGCAAGCGTCACGGCGCCACCGCCATTGAACAGTACCAGGGCAAAGGCTACCTGCCCGAAGCGCTGGTGAACTTCCTCGTGCTGCTGGGCTGGTCGCCGGTGGGCGAGGAAGAGATATTTACCCTGGATCAACTGGTAGAACAGTTTTCCCTGGACCGGGTGGCCAAGAACCCGGCGGTCTTTGACCTGGACAAGCTGAACTGGATTAACGGTTATTATATTCGCCAGAGCAGCGTGGAACGCATTACAGACATGGCTGTGCCATACCTGCGGGATGCCGGTTATATTACCGGTGACATTACACCTGAGCGCCGTCAGTGGCTGGAAACGGTGGTGGAATCCGTCCGGGAGCACCTTTCCTATGTGGCGGAGATCACGGATTATGTCGGCATTTATTTTAATGACGATGTTGAGTTTGAGAACGATGAGGCCCGGGAAGTGCTGCGGGGCGAACAGATCCCTGTGGTGATGGAAGCCTTCCGGGACAAGGTCAAAGAGATGCCGGAAATCACGCCTGACGCGGTAAAAGCGATGCTGAAGGCCCTGACCAAGGAACTTAAACTTGGCGGCAAGCTTGTATACATGCCTGTTCGGGTGGCGTTGACCGGCCAGACACACGGTCCTGAACTTTATTACATACTACCCATTCTGGGGCGGGAGAGAATCCTGGCCCGGCTTGACAGCACCCTGGCGAAGTCATAACAGCCCGCAAAGTTATAATTGACAGGCCGCCGGGCCAAAGGTATAATTTCAATAAGACTTTTAAGAGGCAAGATGTGATGACCGGGATAAGTAAGCCCGATACGGCCTTAAGAGAGGGACCGCCTTTGGCTGGGAGCGGTTTCAGGCACGGTCCGGCCGAATGCACCCGGGAACAGCGGAACGAACGCCTTACGGCCATTAGTTTTTGCCGGTTGACACCCGTTATCGTGTGATGAGTGGGGTTTATCACCCAAACAGTGTGGAACCGCGGAATTCCTCCGTCTCTGTAATTGAGCGGAGGATTTTTATTTGCACAGTATATTTTTGTTGTCCATTTGGGAGGTTATAGAATGTTCGGGCGGATAAAGAAAGACATCAGGGTGATTTTTGACCGCGACCCGGCGGCCAGGAGCTTTTGGGAAGTACTGATCTGCTATTCTGGTTTACATGCCATACTGTATCACCGTTTGGCCCATTATTTGTATAAAAAGGGGTTTGTCCTGCTGCCCCGGGTCATTTCCCAGTTTTCCAGGTTTTTAACCGGGATAGAGATTCATCCCGGCGCCACCATCGGTGACGGTCTCTTCATTGACCATGGCATGGGCGTGGTCATCGGTGAAACCGCGGAGATCGGCAATAACGTGACCATTTACCAGGGCGTAACCCTGGGCGGGACCGGCAAGCAAAAGGGCAAGCGGCACCCGACGGTGGGTGATAATGTGGTCATCAGCACAGGGGCGAAAGTCCTCGGCAACATCAAAATCGGTGACAACGCGAAAATCGGCGCCGGTTCAGTGGTGCTCAGGGATGTTCCGCCCAACACCACAGTTGTGGGCGTGCCGGGTAAAATCGTCATCAGGGACGGCATTAATATCGCCGATATGGACCTGGAGGACAAGATTGACCTGCACCACGAGAACATGCCGGATCCGGTGGCGGAGATGATCCTCTGCCTGCAGCGGAAAATTGACCGGCTGGAAAGACGGATTGTGGAGTTTGAGGGGGATAATCAGTAATGACCATCAGGCTTTATAACACCTGCACCGGACAAAAAGAAGATTTTGTGCCCCGGACCCCGGGTAAGGTGGATATGTATGTCTGCGGGCCGACCACCTATAACCTCATTCACCTGGGCAATGCCAGGCCGCTGATAGTTTTTGACACTGTCAGGCGGTATTTTGAATACCGGGGCTACCAGGTTAACTATGTGCAGAATTTTACCGACATTGATGATAAAATTATTAACCGGGCCAAAGAAGAAGGTATGGACGCCCTGGCCCTGGCTGACAAGTACATCAAAGAATATTATAAAGACGCCGGGGCGCTGGGGGTGCGGGAGGCTACAATGCACCCCAAAGTTAGTGAACACCTGCCGGAAATCATTGAAATGATTGAAGGGATTGTCAAAAACGGTTACGCTTACGTTGTTGAAGGCGATGTATATTTTTCCGTAAATAAATTTGAAAACTACGGATATCTTTCCGGCCGTTCCCTGGAGGATATGCAGGCCGGGGCCCGGGTGGGGGTGGATGAACGGAAGGAACACCCCATGGATTTTGCCCTGTGGAAGGCAGCCAAACCGGGCGAGCCCGCCTGGGACAGCCCCTGGGGCAAAGGCCGGCCGGGCTGGCATATCGAGTGTTCAGCCATGGCCAACAAGTACCTGGGCATGGGTTTTGACATCCACGGGGGCGGTTTTGACCTGATTTTTCCCCACCATGAAAATGAAATTGCCCAGGCCGAGGCTTTCGCCGGCTGCGGCCCTTTCGCGAAGTACTGGATGCACAACGGTTTTATTACTGTAAATGAAGAAAAGATGTCCAAGTCCCTTGGTAACTTTTTTACGGTGCGGGAGGTTTTGGCCAAGTATGACCCGGAGGTGGTGCGTTTTTATATGCTGTCCACCCACTACCGGAGCCCGCTCGACTTTGACGACACCAAGCTGGAAATGAACAAGAAAAGCCTGGCCAGGCTGCATAACGCCCTTGACGCCATTGCCGGCCTGTTAAAAACTCCGGAAAGCAGTGCCGCAGATAATAGGATAGCTGAAGCGGAAAGGATATTGGCGGAAGCCCGGAGCAGTGCGGTCAATGATTTTCAGCAGGCTATGGACGACGATTTCAACACGGCCCTGGCTGTTGCCGCCCTCTTTGACCTGGCCCGGGAAGTCAATACCTTCCGCAATACACTGGGCCAGTCCGGGGTACAGGGTGTTACCGGGAATGCAAAAGAAATACTGGCCCGGGTAAAGGATACCTTTATGACCCTGGGCGGGGTACTGGGCCTGTTTGAAAAGCAGGAGGCTGCCGGAAACGACGACAGCCTGGTCGAAGAACTGATGAACCTGATCATCTATATCAGGCAGGAGGCCCGGCAGAAAAAAGACTGGCCTACTGCTGACGCTATCCGCAACCGGCTGGGGGAACTGGGTATTGTACTGGAGGATACGCCGCAAGGGGTCCATTGGAAGAAAAAATAGTTTAACGGGGGTTTTATGCCAAGAAAAAAGGTAAAGATAAATCCTGACCAGGCATCGGCACTGGTGCTAGCTTATATAGGGGACGCCGTATATGAAATCCTTGTGCGCCGGCATCTGATAAACAACGGGACTACCAAGGTAAAAGACCTGCACCGGGAGGCCGTTAAATTTGTGAATGCCGGCACCCAGGCCCGGGTTGTTCATGCTTTGGAGGACAAACTCACCGACACGGAGATAAAAGTGCTGAAAAGAGGGAGAAACGCCAAGTCCGGCACATCACCGAAAAATGTTTCGATGATAGACTACCGGTACGGGACCGCTCTGGAGGCACTTTTTGGATACCTTTATCTAAAAGGGGAAGACAGCCGGCTGGCCGAGATTTTTGAGCTGGTCAAATCCATTGTGAGCGAATCGGCGGAGGAGTGCGGAGATGAAAGTAAAACTGATTAACCATACGCCGGATCCTGAGAAAACGGTGGCCGCAGCGGCCCGTTTATGTTATTCGCCGGCCGGGGCAGAAGAAATTATGGATAATTTCAGTGAGGAGGAAATCCGGCGGTTCCTGCATCTGCTGGTGGACCTCGGCCACTGGTCGCCGACGGAACATGTCACTTTTACTTTTGCGGTTGAGAGGGTAAGCCGGGCCATGACCCACCAGCTGGTCCGCCACCGCATCGCGTCATATTCCCAGCAGTCCCAGCGTTATGTAAAACTGGAGGACTTTCAGTACATAGTCCCCCCTTCAATTCAGGAAAACCCGGAGGCACTACGGATTTTTGAGGAGCAGATGGAAACGGCCCGGCTGGCTTATGAGCGATTGGCCGGTATAGTGCACCAGGAAGATGCCAGGTATGTTTTACCCAACGCATGTGAAACCAAGATTGTCCTGACCTTTAACTGCCGCTCCCTGTATAACTTTTTTCAGCATCGCTGCTGTGAGCGGGCCCAGTGGGAGATCCGCCGGCTGGCCAACCGGATGCTGGCGGAAGTGCGCAAAGTTGCTCCGATATTATTTGAAAAAGCAGGCCCCAGCTGTATCGGTCAAGGTATCTGCCCTGAAGGGAAAATGACCTGTGGCCGCCTGGCAAAGCTCAGGCAGGCACAGGATACTAACAATTAGGAAGGGCAAGAATATAGTCAGGTGACAGGTGGTAGGTCACAGGTGACAGTAGAATGGAGCAATTCCGAATTTTATGGCATTGTTATTATTTACTGACACCTGGCACCTGTCACCTAAGCAAATCGGGTATTTCTTAAGAGAGTTATGAGGTGATTCCATGTCTGACCAGATCATCGGCCGCAACCCTGTTATGGAAGCGCTGCGCAGCGGGCGGCCGGTTCATAAGCTCTTAGTGTCCCAGGGGGCGTCCAAAGGATCTGTTCTGGAAATACTCGGAGTGGCCAGGGACAGGCGGATACAGGTGGAAGAAGTGACCAGGCAGCATCTGGATAAGCTGACCGGCTCAGCTAACCATCAGGGAGTAGTGGCCCTGGCAGCAGCCAGGGAGTATGCTGAAGTTGAAGACATCCTGCGGTCTGCCAGGGAGCGGGGAGAAGACCCGTTTATAGTAATTCTTGATGAAATTGAAGACCCGCATAACCTCGGGGCTATCCTGCGGACTGCCGAGGCCGCCGGGGTGCACGGGGTGATTATTCCCAAACGCCGGGCCGTGGGTCTTACCCCGGCGGTGGCCAAGGCCTCGGCGGGGGCGGTCGAGTATGTACCGGTGGCCCGGGTGACCAATCTTGTCCAGGCCATAGCGGAATTAAAAGAGGCCGGATGTTGGATTGCCGGCAGTGACGGGGCAGCCGATCAACTGGTCTGGGAAGCCGACCTTAAAGGGCCGCTGGGCATTGTTATTGGCAGCGAGGGTAAGGGTATCGGCCGGCTGTTGCGGGAAAAATGCGATTTCCTTGTGAAGTTCCCGATGCGGGGCCGGATCGGTTCTTTAAACGCATCAGTTGCCGCCGCTTTGGTTTGTTACGAGGTTGTGCGCCAACGGGCGGTAACAATGATTTAGGGTTACGGGAGTTGAAAAATGACAGATTGTTTACTTGTGGACGGTTATAACATCCTGCATGCCTGGCCGCACCTGGCAAAATTAATGGACAAGGACCTGGAACATGCCCGGACCAAACTTATTGAGCAGTTGAGCAATTACGGGGCTTTGACGGGAACGAAAATAATTATTGTCTTTGATGCCCACCTGGTGAAAGGCGGGCAGGGCAGCAGTGAAGAGACAGGCGGGGTGGAAATCATTTATACCCCGGAAGGGGTGACCGCCGATATGGCCATTGAAAAACTGGCTGCCCGGCTGGCTGCCGGCCGGCGGGTTACTGTCGCCACCTCCGACTGGACACAGCAGCGGATGGTCTTTGCCAAGGGGGCTGTCCGGATGCCGGCCCGGGAACTGTTGGCCGAAGTGTTATCGGCAAAAGAAGGAAGTGAGGCTTATAAGGGTACTGCTGCTGAACGTGGAATCCGTGAGCATCTATCCGAGGAAATAAAAGGCATACTGGAGAAAATACGTCGGTCAAAGTGACAGGGAATGCTTGACTACCACCCTTGCTTTATGTATAATTATTTATGTAAATTTAGCAAGCTGTTGCTTGCTGTTTAATTTCATATTGCCACGGAATATACCAGGGGATACAGAGAAAACAAGGGGCTTGAGGCCACCTTGAAAAATCTAGAGCGGAGGCGATTTTTAGTGAGTCTAAGTGCACAAAGAGAGGTTCTGGATACCTTTGATGTGATGTTAGACGAAGACATTGTTGAGTTTGCCAAAGACGGTCAAGATACTGCTCTGGAGTACCTGATCAATAAGTACAAAAACTTTGTGCGCGCAAAAGCCCGTTCTTATTTCCTGATTGGTGCCGACCGGGAAGATATCATCCAGGAAGGCATGATCGGCCTTTACAAAGCCATCCGCGACTTTAAACCGGACAAGCTCTCGTCTTTCCGCGCTTTTGCCGAACTCTGTATTACCCGTCAAATCATTACCGCCATCAAAACCGCTACCAGGCAAAAACACATTCCCCTGAATTCTTACGTTTCCCTGAATAAACCGATTTACGATGAAGATTCCGACCGGACACTTCTGGACGTGATTTCCGGTTCTAAGATTACCGACCCAGAGGAACTGATTATTAGCCGGGAAGAGTTTGATGACATTGAGGAGAAAATGGGCGAAATCCTCAGTTCTCTTGAATGGAAAGTACTCATGTCCTATCTGGAAGGCAAATCTTATCAGGAGATTGCCGTAGACCTGAAGCGGCATGTCAAGTCTATCGACAATGCTTTACAGCGGGTAAAACGCAAACTTGAAAGATATTTGGAAAAACGGGAAAACTAAGCGGAGAACCAGTCCAAAATTAGCAGAAATTCCTTGTTGACCTGCCTGCTGAAACGTTGTATAATGGATTTTGTCAGTCGCCGACGTAGCTCAATTGGTAGAGCAGCTGACTTGTAATCAGCAGGTTGCGGGTTCGAGTCCCATCGTCGGCTCCAGATTTATGGAGGGATTCCCGAGTGGCCAAAGGGAGCAGACTGTAAATCTGCCGGCTCCGCCTTCGAAGGTTCGAATCCTTCTCCCTCCACCATTTCCAATATAAAAAGGCTCAATAGCGCGTACGCCGAGGTAGCCTTTGTTATGCCGGCGTTAGCACAAATTGCTAAGCCAGGCCGGCGAAAAATTACTTGCATAAATCCCAGGTCTTCAGTATAATATAGTAGTGTTGACCACCATCGCGGGGTAGAGCAGCTGGTAGCTCGTCGGGCTCATAACCCGAAGGTCGAAGGTTCAAATCCTTCCCCCGCAACCAATTTAAAAATATCAGTTTCACCGGCGGACTAGGTTCGCTTTTTTATTCGTGAAACAGAATAAAATATATGCCGCTATAGCTCAGTAGGTAGAGCGTATCCTTGGTAAGGATAAGGTCACCGGTTCAATCCCGGTTAGCGGCTCCATGGCGGCGTAGCTCAGTTGGCTAGAGCATGCGGTTCATACCCGCAGTGTCCGGGGTTCGAATCCCTGCGCCGCCACCAAAAGTGTAAAAGACCCGGCAACATAAGTTGCCGGGTTTAAATTTTATTCCAAAGTATAACGCGCCTGCGAAGCTTTTTTAACAAAGAAAGTGACTTTTTTCACAAAAGCGCTGGAATATTGAGGTAATCTTTTGATATAATGAAATGAGGAGGTGGACATAATGAAACTGCCGTGGCGCAGGATAGTATTTTTAGCGCTGCTCATGTTTATAGTGCCTTTCATGATTGTCTATTCTACCACTAAAAATGACCGTAAGGTAAAACCAATCTCCCAGCCAAAACCGCCCAATGAAACGGTTGCAGAGGAAAAGCCCGCAGATACAAGCCGGGCAGCCGGTCCTCTGACATATGTGACCGCGCATAACAAAGAAACCTATACTTTGCTGTATTACCCGGACCGGGAGTCTGCCCGGCTGATCCCTGTTGCAAAAAGACTGTCCGGTTATGAGCCGGGTCTGGAAGAGGCGTTGTCGGCACTGTTTGATAAGAATTATGCACCGCCGGGATTAAATAAATCGGCTCTTAGCCCGGATACCCGGTTATTAAGTGTTGGCGCCAACGGGAACACCGCTGTTGTAGACTTTAGTGACAGGCTGCTGTCTGATCAGGCTGACTCCTCTGCCGCGCTGTTGGCCATTAATACCATTGCAAAGGTTGCGCAGCAGTTCCCTTATGAAAAACTTGATATAAAAATGAATGGCAAACGGCTGAATGCTTCTTTGCAGGCGGGCCTGGCGGAAAATCCGCTGAATCTCAGGCAAAGGCCGACTGACAGTTATGTTTTTTACCGGCCCCTGGTCACCGGCGGCCTGGTTTATCTATACCCGGAAACGGTTGAGGAACCGCCTGCCCCGGCGAAAGTAGTTAACGGATTTTTAAATTCACTGTCCGGCGATACGGCAGATATGTACAAAAAAATATATATTTCCCCGGATGTCCGGCTGCTGTCGGCGGCAGTTCAAAACGGCCAGGCCACCCTCAACTTTAACCGGGCGCTGCAGGATCATTTTAATGAGTTTGCCAAACAGTTTTCCAACCGGCAGATGGCCGAAAACTTCTTCTTTGACGCCGTGATCCTGTCCCTCACTGAAATTCCCGAGATTCAGGAGGTCAGGTTCCTGATAGACGGCGAACAGATTAACAGTCTTAACAATCCAAGTGTCGGCAACTACCTGTTTACCCGGCCGAAAAACATTAATCCGGTAAACTAGCATACATATTCAGGGGCGCTGATTAACAGCGCTTTTATTTTTTATCCTGATTTGGCAGGATTTTTTTTAATGGTGTAGAAATATAACACCCTAATAATCAAAATATTCTACCATTTATCTGGTAGAATATGCGGATATATTTACATAGGTTGACAAAATAATGGAAATGTTATATGAGTAAATAATAAATTAAGTGGCCACCGGCCGCTGATTAAATTAAGAGGCTAACCTGGGTGCCGCGCACCTTTTAAGCCCAAGAATCTAAGGAGGAAAGATAAAGATGGCAAAGGCAAAGTTCGAACGTAACAAACCCCATGTAAACGTAGGAACCATTGGTCACGTTGACCATGGTAAAACCACCCTGACGGCGGCCATCACCACCGTATTGTCCACCGCCGGCGGCGCAGAAGTCAGGAAGTACGACGAAATCGACAACGCTCCGG
>JBMOPI010000067.1:0-10660 GCA_049324975.1 Bacillota bacterium | reverse complement strand
CATCAGTCTGCAGGTCCGTGAGCTGTTTGCTGAGCTGGTTGAAAGTGTTCGCCAGGGTTATGCCGGTTTCCCGGACCAGGGCCCTGACCCCTTCACTCTCCGGGTTTTTGCTCAGTTCCTGCATACTGCTCCAAAACTGGTCCATCACGGTGCGCAGCCCATTATCCGAAGGCTCCCTTAAAATAACCTCAATTTTTTTTAACGCGTCCCGTTTGGATTCCCAGTAACCCAGGTTTGTAGTCTCGTTCCTGATCTGAGAATCAAGGAAACTTTCCCGGACACGCCTGATAGCTGTAATATCCACTCCAGTGCCAACCTGCAAAGGCGTGACCGGTGAGTTAAAGGCAGGCACAGTGTAAGGCAGGCTGGCCGACATGTCAGCTATCTGCCGGGTATAGCCCTCAGTATTGGCATTGGCGATATTGTGCCCGGTTACGTCCAGGGCCCGCTGCTGGGTGAACAGGGCCCGCCGGCCCATTTCCAGGCCAAAAAATGCGCTTCTCAAAATTCATCCCACCTTCATTCAAATTTTCCGGTCAAAGATTTTCGCCCTTTCCGGGTTTATGTTCTGCTCCTCGCCGGAACCGGAATAGTTATGCTGGCTGTTTAATCCGGTAATCACATTAAAAGAAAATGTAATATACTCCACCGCCTGCTGCAGCAGGTCGGCATTACATGCGTTCACTTCTTTCAGGCCCGTTAATACCTGCGCCATTGCTGCCTGAAATTCTGTCAAAGGAGGCTTGAACTCACCTGGCACCATTGAAGCCAGGTTGCTGACGGACAATTCCTCCGGGGAAACAGAAAAACGGCTGGCCAAACCCTGAAGAGCCGATAGCCGTTCCTCTTCAAGCTTTCCAACCTCCGACAATAATAAATGTTCCTTTTTCAGGAATTCTTCAAAAGCGGTAAGATCATTTTTAATCAGGGCATCCTGCAGTCCCCTGGCAACTTCAAGCAGCCCGGTGTATTTAAGCAGTAGACGGTCAAGAATCCGAAGCAGGCCTTCGATTTGTTCCGTCACTTTAAAACCCCCATCCCAGAGATCAAAATTCCCTTCAAACCAGTTTGTCAACAATGGTCCTGCAGAGCATCTTCTCGGCAATTTCGTCGTCACTGATTTCGTATGTGCCTTTTTTCACCAGCCGCTGGACATTGGCCAGCTTGTCCTCCCTGATTTCGGGCAAATCCCGGATCAGGTCCCTGGCCATCTGATAAGCTTTGGCGTCTTCGGAAATTTTCGCCTCATCAGCCCCTATGGCTGATTTTAGATTTTTGCCGGATTCCCGGTTTGCCTCGTAAACCCTGTCCTGTTTCTGATATTTTTGAAGCAGGCTCAAAATCTGGCTGTTGGAAATAATCATTTCAGGCCACCTCTTTAAAACAAAAATTGCTGCAAAATCTAACACAATTTTCGTTAAAAAGAGGTTAATTATTTAAGCCAGTTTTTAATTAATTAATGCCGCTTTTCCCCCGAATCCTAACCTATACAACATATAGCGGGGCATTACACCTTTTTGGTTTCCTTTTTCTGTAAAGTTAATCCTCTTCGTCCCTTTTTCTTATATGCATGCCAAAGTGCGCGGTGTCGCGGCTTTTTTTCGCCGGGTCTTCAGTATCAACCGGCTCCTTCCTGTACGACCCTTTGGTAGCATTAATCTCTTCGGCCAGAAACTGCGTACATTTGGAGCAAAGGTTCCCTCTCTCCACCTGGCGCCCGCAGCGCTGGCAAACAAGGACCGGCCGGCCGCCGGTACCGGTAACAATCAGTCGGCCGTCCCGCATCCAGCGCAGTACTTTGGATTCATCAACCCCTGTGTCTTCTACGATCTGTTCTATCTGGGCGCCCGGGTTCTTCCGTAGGTAATCCTTGACTTCCTCATACTGCTTTTCCTCCAGGTCGATACAGGCCGGGCAGAGATTCCGCACCATATACATATATACTTTTCCGCACTGGGGACAGTTTCTTAGTTCACCCATAAGGCTGCTCCTCCCGAAACATATTGGTATATATTTCGACAAATACCGTGATTTTCCTTCAATTTATGATATATTTTTATCTGCGGCCGGTGGCCAGGGTCAAAAGAAAAACTTCAGCGGCGCCGGCGCTTTTAAGAGTAGCCGTGCATTCGTCTGCAGTACTGCCGGTGGTCATGATATCATCAACCAGCACCAGCCGCTTACCGACCGCTTCCGCCTGGTTCTTTAGGGCAAAGGCATGGAGCAGGTTCCGGCGGCGTTCCTGCTTCGTCAGCTTGCTCTGGGTGGCTGTGTCAAATTTTCGCTCCAGCAGGTTAACCACCGGCAGGCGAAGGATTTTGGCCATTTCACAGGCCAGCAGTTCAGCCTGGTTAAAACGCCTGGCCAAAAGCTTTTCCGGCCCGACCGGGACCGGCACCAACGCGTCAACCCGCCGCCATCTTTTTTCGGCGAGAAACAGTTCAGTCATTAAGGTCGCCAGCGGCGACGCCAGTGAACGGTGACCAAAGTATTTGAACTGATAAATGCAGTCCTTCAGTTTCCCTTCATAAGGGCCGACGGCCCTGGCCAGGTCAAAAAGCGGGGGTTCTTCCCGGCATTCGGCGCATAATTCGGATACGTCGGCCGCAGCAGGTCCGGTATCCACCGGGGAAAACCTGTCCGGTTGCAGCGGGAAACGGCCGCATTTAGGACAAAAGGAGCTTTTTTTAAAAAAGCACAATTGTTCAAAACAGTTACGGCAAATACCTGTCCGCTCACCCGGCAAACCGCAGACAGGGCAGGGCGCTTGATGGGGAAAAATAACATTGATGAGTTTCCCGAGTATCATTTGCATCAAAGTCACCTCAAATAACTTATGTTCAGCATCTCACATCGCGTGTCATTTTATATATCCCTGTGCTGCCGCTTCCCTGTTCAGCAGGCTGATTTTTTTGACTGCTCCCGCCATCGCCGGGGTAACATTTTCACCAAGGAACACCACGTCGCCGTTGGGATAAGCCGCGGACCGGCCGGCGCGGCCGGCCATCTGGATGAGGGCGCCCTCATCAAAAACCCTGGCAAAATCGGCAAACAACACCATTACATGGGCATTGGGCACGGTAATACCCCGCTCCATAATAGTTGTGCTAAGAAAAAACGGGAACCCGCCCTGTTTGAAGGCCAACCGCTTTTTATCCCGCTCCGGATCGGCGGCATGGCTGTACTGCAAAACCTGCGGATGACCGGGCGGATTTAACAGGGAAAAGGCCTGCTGCAGCGCGGCGCCTGTTTCCATACACAATTTCACGGTGGGAGCAAAAATAAATACCTGTCCGGATGCCCGGCGGCGTTTATCCAGCAGCCAATCCGTTATAAAGGGATTAATCCCCTCCGGGCCGCCTTTTTTGAAAACCCGGTCCCTGATTATCCTTGGCTCCGGCAGCGGGAACCCGTGAAAACGGGCCGGAATAGTGATCAGCCCTTTTTTGCCCCGCCGGGCGTCCGCATATAACCGGGCATCCGGCGTGGCCGTCATCATCACCTTTTTGCCGCCGGGTTTTACCGCCCGCTCAACAGCCAGGCGGAGCATGGCGCTATCCCGATAAGGATAGGCATCGGCTTCATCGAGGATCACCAGGTCAAAGAGCTCATTAAAACGCAGGCACTGATGAGTAGTGGCAACAGTGATATCCGCCGCCCCGAACTTCTGCTCACAGCCCCCGTATAAAACCGTCACCCGGGCCAGGGGGAAGGCCTCCCTGATCCGCGGCGCCAGTTCCAGCACCACGTCCCGCCGGGGAATGGCCAGCAGTACCCGGCCGCCCCTGTTTAACACGCTGCGGATAGCGGGGAAGGTCACCTCTGTTTTCCCCGCGCCGCATACAGCCCAAATCAGGGCTTCAGGCCGGGGGTCAGCCACGATAAATTCCTGCAGCTGCCTTGCTGCCGCTTCCTGGGGAGGCGTGAGGTCAAACTGCAGGCGGAAATCCCCGGGGGCCGGAGTTAAAAAGCGCCCTGATGCCGCCGTGGCCGTCGGCGCCTGTGCCACAGCCCCTGTGGCAGCATAAACCGGGCGGCAGCCCCTGGCTTCACCCATATTGACACAGCCTTCACAGTACGGGCACCAGTCCAGACCGCATACCGGACAGGGCGCGGTCCTCACCGCCTGCTGCTGCCCGCAGCGGCGGCAGCGCCACTCCCCGGGCCGGATTATCTCCACGGCCGGCATTACCTTCACCCGGTTTTGCATTGCTAGAATCTGTAGCATATCCGCCAAAGGATAAGTTAACTTTATGTCTTGTTCCAGCGCCGCCCCGGCTATTTCTTCCGCAAACAAAAGCCGGCCGGCGGTCAACTGCATAATCTTATCAAGCTCCGGCGCAGGCGGGAGCACCAGCCGGTCAGCACACCCGTGCCCAGGCCGGCCGTCATACCCGGCAGGCAGTACATACCGGCTGCCGCAGCCGGCCGGCACTGCCGCATCCCCGGCTGTTTCAGCTCCAACCAGCCCCATACGCCGCAGGAGTTTTTCCACCGCGGCCCGCTTTTCCGCAGCAATCCCTGCCGGGCTTTGCTCCCGGCCCGCCGCCCGCAGCAGCTTCAGCCACCCGCGCCAGCCCGCACCAAAACCTGCTGCGGGTTCAGCGCCGGAGTCGGCGCCAGGTTTAATACAGGCCCCGCTGCCGCCCACCTGTTTCCACAAATAATAGGCCACCGCCGGCGGCGCCGGGGGACCGAGCAGCTCAAAGCCCTGATAACCCTCCGCCTGCAGGTAAAAAAGGTCCAGAGACGGATGATGGGTGTAATTTATTCTATAATCCTGCCCCTGCCAGGCCAGGTACAGATAATATTTCATATTCCCCTACCCCTCGACTTATTGCGACATCCCCTTTAAAACGCGAAAAGAGCCCATCCGGGCTCAAAGCGCTGCAAAACTATTATTCGTTTTCCGCCGCCAATATCCTGCTAGGCTTTGCCAATATTCTGCTCCAGGCCCTCCTTTTCACCGGCAACAGGCATTTTCGACCACAGGGTAATCAAGTTTTTGCCGTGTTCCTTGGAGTAGTAGAGCGCCCGGTCAGCGTATTCAATGAGTTCATCCAGGTTTCCGGCGTCCCGGGGATAGGTGGCGATCCCGATGCTTACGGTTACATTCACCGGCGACTGACCCGGGGCAACGGTAATATAGTGATTTTCCACCGCGGACCTGATCCTCTCCGCTACCGTCCCGGCACTGTCACTGTCCGTTTCGGGCAGGATAACCGTAAACTCCTCCCCGCCGTAGCGGCAAACCACATCAATATTCCGGGTGCTGGCCTGCAGTATCTGCGCCACGGCGCCCAACGCCAGGTCCCCGGCTTTATGACCGAACCGGTCATTGAAGTTTTTAAAATAATCCAGGTCCAGCATAATCAGCGAAAAAACCTTGCCATAACGCCTGGACCGCTCCAGCTCCTCTTCCGCCCGCGTATAAAAATAACGGTGGTTGTAAACTTTAGTCAGACCGTCGGTGATGGCAAACTTTTCGATTTTCTTATACAGCAGCGAGTTGGCCATGGCCACCGCCGCCTGGCCACCGAGGATAGAGAGGATCTGCATCTGTTTGGGTCCGAAGGCGTAGGGTTCCTTTTTGCCGATGGTTACCACGCCGATGATCTTGTTGTCCACCAGCAGGGGCACTACCAGTACGGAACGCAAAAACTGGTTGATGCCGGGCATAGTCCGCAGGTGCATGTCCTTCCTGGCGTCGGAAACCAGCTGCGGCTGGCCGGTTTTGGCGGCGATTCCGACAATCCCCTCCCCCAGCGGAAAATACATTTTCCTCAGCTGTTCGGAAAATGGGCTGCGGATGGCCGCGGGCACCAAAATCTGCTCATCTTCATGCCACAGATAAATAATGCCGGTGTGGTAGTTAACTACCCGCCTGGTTTCGGACAGGATCAGGCTCAATGTCCTGGACATGTCCAGGCTGGCGCCCAGGCCCTGGGCCACTTCATATAAGACGGAAAGCTCCTTGTTGGCCATTTCCAGGTTGATATACATCTTCAACAGGAATTTCAGTGTCAGCACCGGGATAAACAGGAGCACGGCGCCCATCAGGCCGGTTTCGTTGTAAATCAGGAACATGAGCAGGCCGACCGGAGTGGCAAACAGGTAGGTAAAGAAGTCCCATTTTAAGGCGGCAGCCCAGTTGCCCCATGCATGGTAACGGTATGAAGGCCAGAGGTACAGCGTCACCAGCAGGTGGTTAATGGCAAAATAGGCAATCACGAACAAAGCCAGCGGCAGGATATTGTTCACCGACAGCTTGTCCGCAGTTAAACCGCCCGCGGCGTAATATATGTATGCGGCCCCCAGTGCGGAAACAGTGTACTGTGCCCCGTTGAACAAAGTGGTCCGGAAAAACCCGTCCTTGCTGAAAACAGTGTTGGCCGTCAGGGCGGCAAGGACGCTGACCATCACTGTGGTGGTGGTGTCAAACAACAAAAAAGTCGTCAGCACCACGGCAAACCCCACGGAAAGACTGCCCTGGGGCAGGGAGACGACAAACCACTCGGCCAGTATGGCCATAAAGATAAAAACGGCATACTGGCGCCACAAATCTATCTCCGGGGGCTGCAGGCGCAAAAGGCCCACCAGCATGCCATAACCGGTGGCTATCAGCAGCCAGACATATAATCCGTGAAAAAAGCTTTTCCTGGCCCTGCCCAATCCCATCACCCCCACTTTTTTATTCGACATGCCTTAAATTATTCCCTGCCAAAATACCAAAAAAAGACATTAAGCGCAGGGAAATGGCGGTATGTTGTCGAATTTACAAATATCTACAGCAACCAAATCTTGCATAAGGAGGCTGCCTATGTTCTTCCGCCTGAAGATCCAGCATGTTGTCTTTGCATCGGTTTTTTTGGCTTTTGTCCTGGTAAACGGAAATAAAATCGTTGACCCCGACATGTGGTGGCACCTGAAAATAGGGGAATATATCTGGCAGAACAAAACCATCCCCCATACGGATTTTTATTCCTTCACCAATGTTGGCCATGCATGGATCACCCATGAATGGCTGGCCGAAGTGGCCTTTTACCTGGCTAACCGGACCGGCAATTTTTACGGCTTGTTTATCCTGAACCTCGGCGTGCTGACCGCCGTTTTTGGCCTTGCCGGCCGGCTCATTTACCTGCGGGCGGAAAAGGACCTGACCCTGACCACCGTGATTTTAGTGGCCTGTATAGTTTTTACTTCTATTTTCTGGGTCTTCCGGCCGCACCTGATAGCTTATCTGTATTTTATCAGCTACCTGCTCATCCTCGAACTGTTCCACCGCGGCAAAAACTACACCTGGCTGCTGCCGCCGATAATGATACTATGGGTAAATACCCACGGTTCATACATTATCGGCCTGGTCATGATACTTCTGCACATTGCAGGTGGAATTATACCACTTAACCTAGGGAAACTTATTGCAGAACCCTGGGAACGGCGCCAGCTTAAAAAAATATTCCTTATTCTTGTTATCGTTATTGCCGCCATATTTGTTAACCCCAATACATATAAACTGCTTTATTACCCCTTCTTTACCATCAACAGCGGGCAAATAGTGGACAATATCGCCGAGTGGTCTTCGCCTGATTTCCATATCCCGGTTTTTAAAGCCTTTTTGGGTTATTTCTTTGTGGTGTTCAGCGTCCTTATAATATCTAAAAAAGCGGTTAAACTCAGGGACCTGCTGTACCTGGGGCTGTTCACTTACCTAGCGATGTTCGGCGCCCGCAATATCGCCCTGTTCATGTTTGTTTCCGGACCGGTGCTGGCCGAACACGCCGCCGGCTTCCTCAATCCGTCCCGTCACCAGCGGCAGGTCTATTGGTTAAACTGGCTTGTCCTGACTGTTGTTCTGGGTTATGCCTTATACTCCCTGCCCCCACAGGGGACCATAGGGCAGCATGTCAACCGGGAAGAGTTTCCGGTGCAGGCGGTGGAATTTATAAACCGCCAGGGGCTCAGGGGGACCGTCTTTAACGAGTACGACTGGGGCGGTTACCTGATCTGGTCCAGGTTCCCGGAAAATAAAGTGTTCGTCGACGGGCGTACGGATATTTACGAAGACAGGGTGCTGCCGGATTACATTGAAATATTGAATCTGCGGCCGGGCGGCTACCGGCTGCTGCAGAAATACAACCCGGATTATATCCTGCTGAAACGCGACGCGGCCTTAAACCAGCTGCTCGATGCAAAAGGGGACTGGCGGCTGATTTATGAGGACGAAGTGGCGAAGTTATATCGTAGGGGGAAAGAAAATAGGGTCCATGGTTTAAAATAAGTCGTTCCGTAATGAACGACTTATTTTAAACCATGGACCCTTTCTAAATTTCACTCTATCTCCAGCACATCTCCCACCTGGGTGCCGGTCATCCGCAGGGTCCCGGCAGGCAGTTCAACCACCCGGGAAGCCTCTTTGACCCGGGCCGAAAAACGGAAGGGAGCCATGGTATCATATATCCTGAGCACCCGCCCGTGATCGTTAATGAAAACGGCATCAATTGAGAACCTCATGAAACAGGTGTGAATGGCGTTACAGGGCGTCAGCACCAAGCCCTCACCGGGTTTAAGGTTGCTCCTGCCCAGCAGCCCTTTCAATCTTGCCCACCACGTGCCGGCCAGACAGCCTTCCCGGGCCAACGCCACCCCCCGGGTCCGGTTGATGATATGCACAGTCACCACCTCTTCAGATACGGTCGGCTTTACTTGTTAAAAGTCTCTGTCAGCTGTATGGCAGCCGGTCCCATGACGACTATAAAGATGGTCGGAAAAATAAACAGGATCAGCGGGATCAGCATTTTAATCGGCGCTTTCATGGCTTTCTGTTCCGCCCGCTGCCGCCTCTTCGTGCGCATCTGCTCAGACTGCAGGCGCAGCACGTTGCCGATACTTACGCCCAACTGGTCAGCCTGAATAATCGCCCCGGTGAAAGCCACCACATCATCGACGCCGCTGCGGTGTCCCAAGTCCCGCAAAGCGTCCCGGCGCGGCTTGCCCATTTTAACCTCCTGCAGCATCCGGGCAAACTCGGCAGACAGCACGCCCTTGATTTTCTCCACCACCTTGACCAGCGCCGCGTCAAACCCGAGCCCGGCCTCCACGCTGACAGTGAGCAGGTCCAGCACGTCCGGCAGGCTGTCCTGAATCTCCTCCTGCCGGGCAGCCGCCCGCATCTTCAGAAAATATTCCGGCAAAAGAAAACCTAAGGCCGCTGCTACCGCCATCCCGGCCAGCCCCCCGGCCGGCCCCCAGCCCAGGGGCATGGCCAGCAGGAGAAGGACAGCCACCGGAAAAACCAGTGTCATCCCATACTGGATGACTAAAAATTCATTAGGCGTCAGTTCGCCGGGGTTGCCGGCCATGAGCAGTTTTTTCTGCAGACTTACCCGTTTCTTGGCCGGCATAGCCCGCCCTACGGCCGCGGCCACTTTTTCCAGCGCCGGCCGAATAACCCGTTCGGTAAAAGGTTTGCTCAGTTCATCATCCAGTTGTTTTTTCCTGGTCAGGGCACTGGTGAGTTCCTGCATGCGCCGGGTAACTTCCAGCCGCTCACCGTAAACGGTGGCATACACGCCCAATACAGCCAGCACAACCGTAACAAACGCAAGGATGCCGACAATGTAAACCAAGGAGAATCACTCCTTAAATCTTAATGTCCACCGTCTTCTTGATTAGGGCCACACCGATAAGCTGGGAAATCCCCCCGGCAAAAAGCATGCCCAACCCCACCGAACTGGTGAAAAGTTTGCCGATGTACGCCGGGTTGATAACAGACAGCAGGAGGCCGATGGCCACCGGCAGAAACCCGATCACCATGCCGGAAATGCGGCCCTGGGAGGTGAGGGTTTTGATTTCCCCTTTAATCCTGACCCTTTCCCTGATGGTATGGGAAATATTGTCCAGCACCTCTGACAGGTTACCACCCACCTGCCGCTGGATCAACACGGCAGTCATCACCAGGTCCAGGTCGTCGCTCTGAACCCGGTGGGTAATACCGCCCAGCGCTTCTTCAGTGGGCGTACCCAGGTTCATTTCCCGGAGGGTGCGGGAGAATTCATCGGAAATAGGCGGCGGCAATTCTTTGGCCACCATTTCCATGGCCTGGATAAAACTGAAGCCGGCCCTGAGGGAGTTGGCCATGACCACGAGGGCATCGCCAATCTGGGAGTTGAACTTCTGTACCCGTTTCTGTTTGGCCCTTTTTACCACCATCCGGGGGATGAGGTAGCCGGCAAGGACGCCCAACCAGGTCAGCACCGGGTTACGGGTGACAACCAGCAACAGGGCGCCCCCGGCGGCCATGGCCAGCACGTTAATCAAAATAAACTCCTCGCCCCGCAGGGGGATGTCTGCTCTGATCAGTTCCTGCTCCATGTTCTTGGTATAACTTTTGGCGGCAAAAACTTTACTGGCGTCCTGGAACATTTTTTTCCATTCCAACTCTTTACGGTCCGCTTTTTCCCTGCCGGCGGCAGTTTCCCCTTCATGCAGCCTGGCCGTATACTGCTGCATCCGCTGTTCAATAATGCGTTTTTGCCCCGTTAACGTCAGGTAAATACCGTAAACCGCCAGAAAGGCAGTAATGAAAACCAAAAACAGAACAATGGATTGCATCATTTCTGTTACCCCCTAAATTTTAGGAGCCATGAAAACCTCGTCA
>JBMOPI010000066.1:0-10669 GCA_049324975.1 Bacillota bacterium | reverse complement strand
CTTCCTTATGGGTTTCACTATTGCCATGCAAATCAGGTCATATCGTAATCTGAGCAGCTTACCCTTAGCCAAGCCTTTGTGGCTTCTGGCGGCATTTGGTATCAGCCACGGCCTGTCGGAATGGTCAGTAGTTTTTATCCCTATTCAGAGCCGATACGTCAGTGAGACGACCGTGGGAGTTTTTAATGTGGCCAGGGACCTCCTGGTAGCCGGTTCTTTTTTGTTCCTTTTTCAGTTTGGGGTAATTCTGACGGTAAATATTTTAAACAAATATCAATGGCTGTACTACCTGCCTACTGGGGTATTTATATTTTGGCTGCTGAATTTTATAGCATTTCCGGTATTTGTAAGTACCGACTTTAGTTGGTGGATGTCCGCCAGTGAGACCTGGACCCGCTATTTGCTGGCTTTGCCCGGAGCGGCGGTAAGCAGTTTCGCCTTATGCCTGCAGTACCGGGCTATGACGCCGGCCACTCATTTATCCGTGGCGAGAAATTTCAGGTATGCCGCCTTTGTTTTCGGAGTATATGCCGTTATAGCTGGGTTGATTGTACCCAAGGCGGGGTTTTTCCCGGCTTCCGTGATTAATGTGGAATCCTTTTTTATCACGTTTCATATTCCTGTGCAGGTATTTAGGGCTGCTTGCGGCATGGCCATGGCTTATTTTGTAATCAGGGCCCTAAAAGTATTTGACCTGGAAAACCGAAAAAACCTAGAGGAAGCCCGGGACCTGAACCTGCTTTACGAGGAAAGGAACAGGATAGGCCGGGATCTTCATGACGGGATAATTCAGCAAATCTATGCCATCGGATTACAGCTTGAAAATGCCTGTTACCTGGTCAAAGAAGACTCAGAAGCGGCTCAGAACCAGATTAAAACCGGAATGAAGGGGCTCAATGAAGTCGTTAAGAATATCCGGAATTATATTTTGGATTTACGCCCGACTAATTTTCAGGAAACGGATTTAGTAAAAGGTTTGACCCGGTTGATCGACAACTTCCGTGCCAACTCCCTGATTTACACCGACTTCCGGGTGTATGGAGAACCCAGGGAGTGTATGACCGGTAATTGCCAGCATATTTATCATATTGCCCAGGAGGCGCTTAACAATATTTTAAAACATTCCGGGGCTACTATGGTGGAAGTTAATCTCACCTTTTTACCGGGGCGGATGGAATTAAGTTTAAAGGATAATGGCCAGGGATTTAACTACCGGACATCGGAAAAAAATGAAAGCGGATATCACCGTGGTTTACTGAATATGTTGGAACGGAGCAATTTAATGGGGGCAGTCCTGAATATAAACAGCGACAAAGGCAAGGGAACGGAAATTAAGTTAATTCTTGAAACCGGAGGTAAGGCCAATGAAAAGGATCAGGATATTAATTGCAGATGACCACGAAGTTCTGGTGCTGGGGTTAAAAACCTTATTCCAGCGTAACGACAGGTTTGAAGTGGTGGGAGAAGCATATTCCGGAACAGAAGCTGTTACCAAAACCGGCCTTCTCAAACCCGAGGTGGTCATCATGGATATCCGGATGCCCGGATTAGGCGGCATTGAAGCATGCCGGGAGATTAAGCAAAACAACCCCGGAATAAATGTGATTATGCTCACTTCTTATGCCGAGGATGACGCGATATTTGCTTCATTGCTGGCCGGTGCTTCGGGGTATGTATTAAAGCAAATCGGGACCCAGGCGCTGGTGGAAGCGGTGGAAACGGTAAGCAAGGGCCAGTCGCTGTTGGATCCCATGGTAACCAGCAAAGTGATTGAGAAAATGCGGCAGATGTCGCAGCATCATAATTCGCCGGCCGATGAGCATTTAACCGCCCAGGAAAAAAAGGTGCTGGCCCTGATTGCCGAGGGCAAAACCAATAAAGAAATTGCTGAAGCTCTTTTCCTCGGGGAAAAAACCGTGCGCAACTATGTCAGCAGCATCCTCCATAAACTTAATTTTCAAACCAGAGCCCAGGCCATCGCCTATGGCCTGCAGAATAAAATCTTCTGATACG
This sequence comes from Bacillota bacterium, assembly GCA_049324975.1. GTDB lineage: Bacteria > Bacillota > Thermincolia > Thermincolales > CAZWUW01 > JBMOPI01. The sequence goes on along the minus strand of JBMOPI010000066.1, from coordinate 8,656 downwards.
ACCTCCGGGTCGTTTTTTTTGTCCCGGGAAAATGGGACAAAGTGGCCTGCGATTGGGACCGGTGACATAATGTGGCAATACCAATAAATTTGTATAATAAAATAACATAATGTTGAAAAGCAGGTGTGTTATGAACAAAGAAAAGCTGTTTAAAAGTGTAATCATCGCTGCAGCACTGATGATAATGTTTGCAATAAGTGCAGTGGCGGGCATGAAATATACTTCCCGGCCCGATTTTTGCGCCAACTGCCACCTTATGAAACCTGCTGTTGAAGCCTGGGCGGTCACGTCGCATAAAGAGATAACCTGTCTCGCATGCCACTCCAATCCCGGTTTGACGGGCTACGTCAAACAAAAAATGAAGGGTTTGGGTGAACTTTACATTTATTTGAGCGGCGCTTATGACAGTAAATTCGAAGTCAAAATTAACCCAAATGTTTGTATCGGCTGTCACGGCAAAAACTCCAAGCTTGATAAGGCCAAAGACGTTACGGCAGCCGATGGGCCCAGGGCCACGGCGTATCCTCATAATGTCTATATTGAAAATAAGATTTCCTGTGTTGACTGTCACAAAAACTTTGTACATACCAAAAAGACGGCAGATAATGGCAAGTTTCAATCATGTATGACTTGCCACGTTAATATTAAGGGGGTTAAAACCAAGGATGTAACCGCGACAAAAGGACCCGGCGCCCTAAAATACCCCCACCAGGAGCTGGTAAAGAGCGGTATTCCCTGCACTGACTGTCATAAAAACTTTGTTCACGGAAAGAAAGAGATTGCAGGCAGTGAAACTGAAAAATGCATGGCTTGTCACAGCAATTCCAAAACAGCTAAGATCAAGGATATTACATTGACTACGGGTCCCGGGGCGCCGGCTTTCCCGCACCAGGGTCTACTGGAAGCAAAAACTTCCTGTGCCGGTTGTCACAACAGCGTTCATAAATAGAGGCAATTACAAAGCGGGAACCTGTGATCCCTGCGGCAAAGACGGAGGTGGTACTGCAAGGCATTAAGTTTAACATTTTTAACAAATAAGAGGAGTGAAATTCATGGGTATTAAAAAATGGAAAACCATTTTGGCAGCCGGTGCGGTTTTCATTTTCATTGCGGCTTTGGGAAGCGCCAACGCCAGCCAGAAGTATACCGACCAAACCGGTAAAACCTGTGCCGCCTGCCACGACATGGCCAAACTGCCGGCCCTCAATGACTTCGGAAAACAATTTAAGGCCAACGGATACAAAATTGTAGCGCCGAAGCCGGCTCCAAAACCGGCTCCAAAACCGGCACCGAAACCGGCACCGAAACCGGCGCCGAAACCGGCCCCGGCCAAACCTGCCGCCCCTGCATATCCGACTTATGTCGGCTCCCAACGCTGCGGCCAGTGCCACCAAGATTATTACAAAGGATGGGAGTCTACATATCACAGCAAAATGATCCAAAAACGGGATGTAGGTATCCTTAAAGATGCTGTGGTATCGTGGGTGTATGATGCCGCCGGCAACAAGGGACCGACTGTCGGGAATGCCACTAAAGACAAGTTTTATATTTTGGATGTGGAATATGTAGTCGGCTCCAAATGGAAACAGCGGTATCTGGTAAGAAACCCGCAAACCGGCGGTCTGCAGTTAATGGACAAGCAGTTTAATTCGCTCACCAAACAATGGGAAAGTTACGGCAATGCCAACGATTGGGATACCATGTGTATTACCTGTCATTCCACCGGATACCGGCTTTCAAAGTATGATGAAAAAGATCCTGCTGCTACCAAATGGTATGTAGCCGAACTCAATGTAGGATGTGAAGCATGTCACGGGCCCGGTTCCAAGCATGTTGCATCCAAATCCAAAGCTGATATTTACAACCCTGGAAAACAGTCCTTTGAGGCCCAAGCCCGGATGTGCGGTTACTGCCACAGCCGGCTGGAAAATGAAAAATATCTCAGCAGGCAGGGTAAATTCAGAGAAGATTTACCGGGCCCGGAGTTGAATCGTTCATGGAAACCGTGGGACGATTGGACAAAGTGGTATCCTGACCATGTAGTCATCCCCGGTGTGCAGCCGGAAGATAAAGTTGACCAAGCCTATTCGGGCGACCTGAAAGACCTGTTCTATAACGACGCCCAGGCAGTCAGCCGAGGGGTTTACGATGAGAAGAAACACCACCAGGAATATCAAGGTTTCCTCCAGTCCAAGCATAATAACAAATTGACTTGCACCACCTGCCACAACCCGCATAAACGTACTGTTGAAACCCGCAGCCTGAAAGCACAACCTGATGCCCTTTGTGCCAAGTGCCATACCGGTAAACCGGAGGGTTGGTGGAAACAGGTTATGCCCGGCGTATCCAAGACTGCCAACAACCTCTTTGTCCGGTCACATACCTTTGACGCTGAACAGGCAAGGTCTGATGCCGGCCTGGTGGCCGATGATTTCCAACCTGTTTATTACTTCCCTCCGAAAAAATAAATAAACAGCATCTGTAACGTATACAGATGGAAAGGGACCCGTATCTTGTGGAATACGGGTTTCTTTCTGTTTTAAAGCTTTATTGCCGGGTTGGGTTGAATATGGTAATCATTCCATTAATTTTGTGCTTATACCACCGGCGGAATAGCAAAAACAACTTGCATCCGTTCAAAAATAATTGTATAATGATTAAGCGAAATCCGTTAGAGCGATACAGCTTACATCAATTGACCATGGAGAGATGTCCGAGTTGGTCGAAGGAGCACGACTGGAAATCGTGTAGTCGGGGACAACCTGGCTCGAGGGTTCGAATCCCTCTCTCTCCGCCATTCAATAAAGTAAAAGTGGCCAGTTACCTGGCCACTTTTATCAACGATAGACTTTTTGTCGTAGGTGTAGTTTAATCTTGGCCGTGCTACACGGGGAGGTAGCGGTGCCCTGTACCCGCAATCCGCTATAGCGGGGTGGAATCCCTGCCCGCGGCCTTATCTCATAAGGTCTGACCGCCGTAAGTGGCGCTGACGATCGGGTCCTACGCAACGTGCACTTGTGAACCCCGCCAGGTCCGGAAGGAAGCAACGGTAAGCAAGCCCGCGCGTGTGCCGCAGGAGCGCCTGGTCCGAGCTAACTGCGCCGGTAACGCTTGGGGGGTAATGTCAAAGGCGGGGTGCGCGGCCTAAATAATTTTAAGCAGTCAGTAAATCTGGCTGCTTTTTTACAATATTTTTAAAAGGATTTATTCCGGCGGGCAGCGAATTAAAATACTGTTTGCTGTTCATATTTAGCGGTGAATTTCCCTGTGAGGTGTTTTTATGTCATACATGGCGCTGTATCGGGAGTGGCGTCCTCAGTTATTCAGAGACATTATAGGCCAGGAGCATATCAGCCGGACCCTGCAGAACGCAATCCGGACCGGCCGGGTCGCCCACGCCTATCTTTTTTGCGGTCCCCGGGGGACCGGGAAGACCACTTCGGCTAAGGTGCTGGCCAAAGCGCTCAACTGCCAGCACGGACCGGCTGAGGAGCCCTGCAACGAGTGCGGGAACTGCCGCCGGGTAATGGACGGCACGTCGATGGACGTGATGGAAATAGACGCTGCTTCTAACCGGGGCATTGATGAAATCCGCGATTTGCGGGAAAAAGTAAAATTTGCACCCTCGGAAGGGAAATACCGTATTTATATTATCGATGAAGTGCATATGCTAACAACGGAAGCCTTTAATGCCCTGCTGAAAACGCTGGAAGAGCCGCCGCCCCATGTTATTTTTGTATTGGCCACCACTGAACCGCATAAGATTCCCACGACTATCCTGTCCAGGTGCCAGCGCTTTGATTTCCGGCGCATCGGTATCCGGCAGATTGCCGACCGGCTGGCATTGGTCGCAGAGGCCACCAAGGTGGAGACTGACGGGGAGACCCTGGCCCTTATTGCCAAGACTGCAGAAGGCGGGATGCGGGACGCCTTAAGCATTTTTGACCAGTGTATCGCTTTTGGCGGTAGCAGGGTAACGATGGACGAAGTGAACGCGGTGCTGGGGACGGTGAACCGGGATTTTCTGTTCCGCATGGCGGATTGCCTGGCCGGGCGGGATACCACTGCCGGATTGGGCCTGGTCCAGGAACTGGTAAACCAGGGGAAAGACGTCCGCCAGTTTACCAAGGACCTGACGGAGCATTTCCGGAATTTGTTGATGGTGGATGTTTGCCGGGATGCCGGGGACCTGGTGCCGGTTAGCGAACAAACCCTTAATGAAATGCGGGAACAGGCGGCCCGTTTTGGCCGGAGCAATATTATTAAGACTATCGAACAATTGACAGCTGCGGAAAAAGAAATGAAATGGACTTCGCAGCCCCGATTGCTGCTGGAACTGGCAGTCATCAGGAATGCCGGCCTTACGGAGCAACCGTCATCGGTTGCGGAGCTGGCTGAACGCCTTAATGCCCTTGAGCGGGCGCTGGCGGGTGGCACAGTTAAGCGGACCGTGGCAGCAGATGCCGTGCCTGCGGCAGCAGCGGCAAACACCAGGGCTACTGCGCCTGTTGCGAGTAAAGATAAACCCACTACCCCGGCAGAGCCGGAGAAAAAAGACGGGCAGCCTGAGGAACGCGTCAATGCCGACTTAGTTAAGAAAAGTTGGCCTAAGGTACTGGAAAAGATCAAGAAAGTTAAAATCTCCTGTCATGCCTTCCTGATGGAAGGAAATATAGTTTCTGTTGAAGATGATGTTGTAAGCCTTGGTTTTACGGAGCAGTATGCCTTCCATAAAGATAAAGTGGAACAGCAGGAAAACCGGCAGGCCATTGAAAAGGTATTAATGGAGGTCACCGGGCATAATTTAAAGTTAAAGTGTAAGTTCACAGACCGGCAGGGAACTGCTCAAAGACAGGCGGACCAAACCTCACCCGAAGAAGACCTTTTAATTAAAGGGGCCATTCAGTTATTCGGGGGAGAGGTTATCGAAATAAAAGATTAACAGAGGGAGGAATTTGATAATTATGTTAGGCAATATGGGCAAGATGATGAAACAGGTACAGAAAATGCAGGCCGACATGGCCAGGATGCAGGAGGAACTGGCCGCCAAAACAGTAGAGGCCACTTCCGGCGGCGGGATGGTAAAGGTTGTGGCTAACGGAAAACAGGAAGTCGTATCTATAGAAATCAAACCGGATGCCGTGGACCCTGAAGATGTGGAAATGCTTCAGGACATGGTGCTGGCCGCGGTTAATGAGGCGCTGCGTTCCGCACAGGAGATGGTGGCCGGGGAAATGAAGAAGATTACGGGTGGCATAAACATTCCCGGTCTTTTCTAGGCAGGTGGATAACTGGTGCTTTATTATGCCGAACCGGTAGCTAAACTGATAGAGGAACTGGGCAAACTTCCGGGCATAGGACCTAAAACGGCCCAGCGGTTGGCTTTTTACATACTGAACACTGATGCCGGTGCGGCCAGGGACCTGGCCCGGGCGATTGTTGAGGCCAGGAACAAAACAAGGTATTGTTCAGTCTGCAGCAACCTTACTGATATTGACCCCTGTGTCATCTGTTCAGGCGACCGGCGGGACCGGTCAATTATCTGTGTGGTAGAAGAACCCAGGGATGTGGTGGCCATTGAAAAGACCAGGGACTATAAGGGGCTTTATCATGTGCTGCAGGGCGCTATTTCGCCCATGGACGGGGTAGGCCCGGAAGATTTGCGGGTCAAGGAACTGCTGCCCCGTTTGCAGGCAGGTGAAGTAAAAGAAGTGGTAGTGGCCACCAACCCTAACATTGAAGGGGAAGCAACGGCCATGTACCTGGCCCGGCTGATTAAACCGCTGGGCATAAAGGTTACCCGTATCGCCCACGGGCTGCCGGTGGGCGGCGACCTGGAATATGCGGACGAGGTAACCCTGGCCAAGGCCTTCGAAGGCCGGCGGGAAATTTGAGGCTCACAAAAATTTTGGACAAAAACAGTATTTACACTTTACCTGTACTGTGTTAAAATTATTTTTAACATCATATTTTCCAATAAAAGCTGAGACGGAGGAAAGTAGGCCGGAACAGGTTTTCCCAGGGAGAAGGGTCAGCGACTGAAAGCCCTTTAAAACATGCCCGGTGCGAAGTTCCCTCCTGAGCTGCAGGTTGAAAGGCTTTTTAGCCAAAGTAGACTGGGCCGGGTCTTCCCCGTTAAAGGAAGGGGGTATCGGCGTAATGCCCGTACCTTTGAACAAGTGGGCCTTTTTTTAGGTCAATGCGGGTGGTACCGCGGGAGATTAGTTTTTTTAACTCCCGTCCCTTTTGGGACGGGGGTTTTTTAATTCCCGGCCGGGTACTGCCGGCCGGAAAAAGGAGGTTTTACCGATGGTTGTGGTTATGGATTTGCGGGCTACCGAAAAGCAAATCAAAGACGTAAAAAAACGGTTGGAGCAGCTGGGCTTTAAAACCCACCTGATCCGCGGTGTGGAGCGCAATGTTATAGGCGCTGTCGGAGATAAAAAGTCTATCGACCCTTCAAGCATCGAACTCATGCCCGGGGTTGAGAAAGTTGTCCCTATAATGCAGCCTTTTAAAATGGTGAGTAGGGAAGCCAAAAATGAAGACACTATTATCATGATCAGAGGGGTTGCCATAGGAGGGCCGGAAATAACTGTCATGGCCGGGCCCTGTGCCATTGAAAGCAAGGAACAGCTGGTTGAAACGGCACGTATCGTTAAGTCCGCCGGCGGGCAGGTAATCCGCGGCGGGGCCTATAAACCCAGGACATCACCTTATGCTTTTCAGGGCATGGAAGAGGAGGGCCTGAAAATTCTGGCCGAAGCGGCGGCGGATACCGGGTTGCTGACGATCACTGAGGTCATTGACGGCGAAAGCCTGGAAAGGGCATGCCAGTATGTGGACATCATCCAGATTGGCGCCAGGAACATGCAGAACTTTATGCTCCTCCGCAAGGTGGGTCAGAGCGGCAAACCGGTACTGCTGAAGCGCGGCCTTTCAGCCACCATCGAAGAGTGGTTGATGGCTGCGGAATATATCATGGCGGAAGGGAATTATAACATTATCCTGTGTGAACGGGGTATCCGCACCTTTGAAACCTATACCCGCAATACCCTGGATTTGAGCGCAGTACCCCTGATTAAACGGCTCAGCCATCTGCCGGTAATTGTCGACCCCAGCCATGCTACCGGCGATTGGCGGTTGGTGCCGCCCCTGGCGAAAGGGGCGGTGGCTGTGGGTGCGGACGGTCTGTTGATCGAAGTGCACCCGGAACCGGCCAAAGCCCTTTGTGACGGGCCGCAGTCCCTTACTCCGGAAAGATTTGCCGAATTAATGCGGGAGCTTCGATCTGTAACCGGTACTGTCGGACGGAAGTTGGGAGGGCATCCGGATGCATAGAAAAATTGGGTACCTGGGGCCTGCCGGGACCTTTACCGAAGAAGCGCTGATTAAATATACCGGGTCTGACTGCAGCGAAAGGGTAGCTTGTGGCACCATCAATGCAGTTTTCAGAGGGGTAAAGGACGGCAGCCTGGATTTAGGGCTGGTGCCTTTTGAAAACTCCACCGAGGGTTCGGTGCACCTCACCCTCGACTTACTGGCCGGAGAATGTGACCTGAAAATAAGCGGGGAAATCATTATGCCCATTTCCCAACACCTGATCGCCCGGGCCGGGACATCGGCAGGCCGGGTGGCCAGGGTGTTGTCCCACCCTCAGGCACTGGCCCAGTGCCGCCGGTATCTTGAAAAGAACCTGCCTGGCATTGAGGTTGAAAATATGGCAAGTACCGTGGAAGCTATCCGGGCTGTGGCGGAAACACAGGAGCCGTGGGCGGCCATAGGCAATGCCCGGGCTGCGGAAATGCACGGGTTGGCGGTGATTGCCTCAGATATTCAGGATTGCCGGGAAAACCGTACCAGGTTTGTGGTTATCAGCCGGGAAGACGCGCCGGTGGCGGGAGAGAGTGACAAGACTTCTATTTTATTTACCATTACTGACAGGCCCGGCGGGTTGTACGAAATCCTCAAGGAATTTGCCCTGCGGAATATCAATCTGACCCGGATTGAATCCCGGCCGGCCAAGAGGAACCTTGGTGATTACGTGTTTTTTGTTGATTTGGAAGGGCACCGGGAGGACCCGCAGGTACGGGCTTGCCTGGAAGCGGTGCGGAACCAGGCGGCAACATTCAGGATACTGGGCTCTTATCCCGCCGATGCGGCGACTGTTCAGGAAGTGAAACGGGAAGTCCCCGGACTGTCGCTGGAACAGCTGCGACAGGACATTGATATTATTGACCAGCAGATAGTTGAACTGTTAGCCAAAAGGACTGAATTGGTAAAGGTCATCGGCCGGCTTAAGAGCGGCCAGCCGGAGGTCCGGGACCCGGACAGGGAAGAGCAGGTGCTGAGAAGGGTTAAGGCCAGTGCAGAAAAAAAGGGGGTTAACCCCGAACTTATAATTAAGATTTACCACACCATTTTCGACCATTTCGTCGAGGTGCAAAAAAAGCAAAAAATTTAACTGCCCCGGTCATAACTTGTACATCCCCTCATATATATTGATGTGAGGGGGTTTGATTTTTATGAGGGAAAAATTAATCAGCCTGGGTAAAAAGCTTGTTCATCTAATAGGCCTGATCAGGGAAAATGACCCTTTGCCGGCGCCGGCGGAAGAACATGAAAAGTACCTGCAGGATGTTGACAAAGCACGGCG
>JBMOPI010000065.1:0-10714 GCA_049324975.1 Bacillota bacterium | reverse complement strand
CTGCCAAAGGATTTGAGCGGGCTCCTGTACCTGGCAGGTCAAGCCGGGAAAAAGGCCCTGCTGCTTAAGGCGATCCACGATGTCAATGCCGGCCAGCCGGTTATGGTGGTAGAAAAAGCCGAAAAGCTGCTGGGGTCGCTGAAAGATAAAAAAATTGCCGTCTGGGGTCTGGCATTTAAGCCGGAAACCGACGATATGCGTTTTGCGCCGGCTATCCCGGTGATTAGCCTGCTGTTAAGCAAACAGGTCCATGTTTCCGCTTATGACCCGGTAGCGGCGGAAAACGCCAAAAAACTGCTACCTGTCTCGGTGGATATTTATGATGATATGTATGAAACTGTCCGGGACTGTGACGCGTTGATTATCATGACTGAATGGAGTGCCTTTGCCCAGGCGGACCTTGAGCTTCTACGGGACATCATGAAACAACCGGTAGTCATTGACGCCCGGAATATCTACTCACCTGCGGATATGAAGGCGCGGGGATTCGTATACAGCGGCATCGGCCGGAGGTAGCTATGCGTTTGGCCTTTATCTGTCCCGAAATGCTTCCCCTGCCGGCTATCAGAGGTGGCGGGACCGAAGCTTTAATAGACGGGGTTACCCCCATTATCGCCAAAAAGCATGAGTTGACAGTGCTTTCTGTGACAGACCCGGCCCTGCCGGTCAGGGAGGTTTTTCAGGGGGCAAAATATGTCCGTTTTCCCGGCAAGTATTATTGGAGTTCCATCGTTAATTACCTGCGCCGGCAGCCGCCTTTTGATGTGGTCCATGTTTTTAACCGCCCCCGCAGGGTTTATGCGTATAAACAGGCTTCGCCCGCTTCCCGTTTTGTGCTTAGCCTGCATAATGAAGTGTTCAGCCCGCAATTGCTCTCCGACGCGGATGGATTGAACTGCATCAAAAGTGTGGAAACCATCATGACCGTCAGTGACTATATTGGCAGCACGGTTTCCCGGCGGTTCCCGATGGCCGCGGGGAAACTTAAAACTGTCTATTCCGGCGTTGATTTGAACCGCTACCGCCCGGTTTGGGGAGCCGGGGAAAAACGCGCGGCTTTAAGGGCCAAATTCGGCCTGACAGACAAGAAAGTCATTTTTTTTGTAGGGCGCTTGAAACCCAAAAAAGGCCCGCATCTTTTAATCGAGGCTTTGAAACAAGTTTTACCCAAACATCCTGACGCCATGCTGGTGATCGTGGGCAGCCGCTGGTTCAGTGACAATACTGTGGACGATTACGTCCGGAAACTTTATAACCTGAGTAATCCTGTAAAAGATAAAATAATTTTTACCAATTACGTTCCCCAGGATGATATGCCGGATTATTTTGTGATGGGTGATGTCTTCGTCTGTCCGTCCCAGTGGCAGGAACCTTTAGCCAGGGTGCATTATGAGGCTATGGCTGCCGGGGTGCCGGTAATTACCACCAACCGCGGCGGCAATGCCGAAGTCATCAAGCATCTTCACAACGGCCTGCTTGTTAACGACTATAAGAACCCGTCAGCTTTTGCCCGGGCTATAGACACCCTTCTGTCCAATCCCGGCCTGGCCGGCCTGTTGGCCAGGAACGGCCGCGACATGGCGGAGAAGCGGTTCAGCTTTGCCAGGGTGGCGGAAGAGCTCCAGCAGGTATATACGGGGGCCCGGTAAAAGTAATTCTGCGGCCTGACTGAAAATGGCAGCAAAAGCTTGACTTACCAGTAATATATGTAGTAATATAATTTTAGTTAAAGGGGAGTAGCCGGCGAAAGAATCGCTTTATGGAGTCAACATCCTGGTGGGTAACCGCCTGGCTTCATACTTGGCCCAGCCGAGAGGTGAGACTTTTAACATGTTATGATGCCGTACGCATCATGCGTGTTAAAAGTCTTTTTGTTTTCCACCATAGGAAAGTATAACGCGCCTGCGGTATAAAAAAGGCTAACTCGGCGCTTTGCGCCAGCGAAGCCTTTTTAACGGGTTCCGGGTATTATATTTACCGAAAGGAGATCAGGGAGTGGAAGCTTTTCTGACCGCAGTTTTTATGGTGACTGTCGCTGAAATGGGGGACAAGACCCAGCTCCTGGCCATGGCTTTTGCCACCCGTTTTAAAGCCGCGGAAGTGCTAATAGGAGTCTTTATTGCCACTATTTTAAACCATGCGCTGGCGGTGGCGCTGGGAGAGTTTCTGACCGCCAAAATCCCCATCAGCTATATCCAGGTGGCGGCGGCAATTTCATTTATCGTTTTTGGTTTATGGACCCTCCGGGGGGATAAGCTGGAAGGCGAAGATAAGAAACATACCCGCTTTGGCCCCATAGGGACTGTGGCAGTGGCGTTTTTTATTGCCGAACTGGGGGACAAAACCCAGCTTGCCACTATTGCCCTGGCTGCCAAATATCAGGCCGCGGTGATGGTTTTGATGGGCACGACCATCGGGATGATAATTGCCGACGCCATCGGGATCTGGTTCGGGGTACTGGTGGGCAGGAAGATACCAGAATCCGTTGTCAAGGCGGTATCTGCCGGGATATTTATTATCTTCGGCATTTTGGGCCTTTATGCCGGGGTGCCCAAGGCCTACATAAGTCCGGCAACTGTGAGCACTTTCTTAGCGGCCCTCGGGGTTTTGATTTATCTGGCCGTAAAAATGTCTTACGGCGACCAGCAGCCTGCGGCCGGCCAGCATTGTGACAAAAGCTAGCAGCCGGTGATTTAGGCATTGCGATATGACAGATTGGAGGTATTGGCATGACATTTAAGAGAGCTGCGCTCTGGACCGGTTTTTGGGTCCTATTGGCCAGTATGTTTGGAGCCGGGGTATATTATTATGGAGGACAGGCCAAGGCCCTGGAATTTTTCGCCGGTTACCTGATAGAGCTATCCCTGAGTATGGATAACCTGTTCCTGTTCCTGATGCTTTTTAGTTGTTACCGGATTGACTGCGTCTACCAGCGTCGGATCCTTAATTATGGCGTGCTGGGGGCAGTGGTCATGCGGCTGATTTTCATTGTTTTTGGCCTGGCGCTGGTGGAAAGGTTCCACTGGGTGCTTTACATTTTCGGCGGGATACTTATTTTTACGGCATTTAAGATGGTATTTGGCAAGGAATCCGAACCCTGCGTAGAAGATAACTGGGCGGTCAGGCTGCTTAAAAAGTTTATCCCGGTTACCTGTGACGACCATGGGGACAGGTTTTTTGTCCGGATAAACGGCACCCTGCATGCCACTACTTTGTTCGTAGTGCTGTTGCTGATTGAAAGCACCGACCTGATATTTGCCATCGATTCCATTCCGGCGGTGTTCGCTATCACCACCGACCCGTTTATCGTTTATAGTTCAAATATTTTGGCTATCATGGGACTTAGGTCCATGTATTTCTTCCTGGAAACGATGCAGCGGGCCTTTGTTTACGTTAAGTACGGCGTGGCAATGCTGCTGGCCGTGACCGGAGTGAAGATGCTTTTGACCATTTGGGGGATAAAAGTGCCCGTACCGGTTGCTCTTGTGATCATCCTCAGTATATTGGCCGGCAGCATTATCGCTTCACTGCTTTTCGGAAAGAAGGAGCCGGTATTGATTGCCTGTGTGGATGGTGGCGAAGAAGCAGCCACGGAAGAGAAACACTGTCCTATTAAGTAATTGAGGGAGGAATTAGATGAGTCTTTTGGATGAAATTTTAGCGGCTAACAAGGATTTTGTGGTTTACAGGGATAAGTATAGACAGGCGGATGTTTCCAAGGTGCCACAAAAGCAGCTGGCCATCTTCACCTGTATGGATACCAGGCTGGTGGATTTTCTGGAGCCGGCCATGGGCATTAAACGTGGGGACGCCAAAATTATCAAAAACGCCGGCAATACGCTGGTAGACCCACAGGGCGGTGTTATCCGCAGCCTTGTGGTGGCAATTTTTCTGCTCGGAGTGGAAGAAGTGCTGGTCATCGGGCATAAGGACTGCGGAATGGCCAATATTGACGCTCCGGCTCTAATCCGTAAAATGAAGGACCGGGGTATTTCGGAAACACTCCTGGACAATATGGAACCGGAACTGCTGGAGTGGCTGGGGGCCTTCAAAGACCCGGTAACAAACGTTGTCAGAGTGGTGGACATGATCAGGAACAGCCCCCTGATTCCCAAGGACATACCTGTGCACGGAATGATCTTCGACCCCCGGGACGGGCACCTGGAGGTTGTTTCCGAAGGTTATTAAAGGGGTGGAGAATTAATGTTATATACACCGGAACAGGAGCTTGATGACCGTATCTCCCGGCTGCAGGCTTTGATGCAGGAACGGCGGGTGAACGGTGCTTTGATAATTCAGCAGGCCGACCTTTTTTACTTTTCCGGCACGGCGCAAAATGCCCACTTATATATTCCTGCTGAGGGGGAGCCGGTGCTGTTGGTGAAAAAAAGCCTGGCCAGGGCCCGGGAGGAATCGGCCCTGGTGAAAATACTGCCCCTGGGCGGTCTGAAACAGCTGGCGGACCAGCTGGCAGGGGAAGGTTATCCGGCGCCCGGGATACTGGGATTGGAGATGGATGTGCTGCCGGCTAACAACTTCCTGTTTTACCGGCAAATTTTTGCGGGGTCAGAAATTGTCGATATTTCCCCTTTGACCAGGCAGGTCCGGCAGGTTAAATCCCCTTATGAAATTGAACGGCTGCGGGTTTCCGCGCAAAAGATGGATGCTGTATTCCGGAGAATTCCCGGATTCATCCGGGAAGGCATGACTGAAGTCGAACTGGCCGCCAGTATTGAAGGGGCGGCCCGGGCTGGCGGGCACATGGGCCTGCCCCGGTTACGGGCGTTCAATCAGAGTATTTTTATGGGCAACCTGATGAGCGGGGCGGCCGCCGCTATCCCTTCCGGGTTTGACGGACCCACCGGCGGACCGGGGTTGACCCCGGCCCAGCCTTCCGGCGCGGGATACAAAAAAATCGGCCGGGAAGAGCCGATTTTTGTAGATTTTGCGGGAATCTGGGACGGGTATATTATCGACCAGACCCGTATTTATTCCATTGGCCCACTACCCAAAAAGTTTACGGACGCCCATCAGGTCGCCCTTGAAATCCAGGAAACAGTGGTCCGGCACTGTAAACCCGGTGTCAGCGGCAGCGAACTCCATGAATTGGCGCTTAGATTGGCTGAGGCTGCCGGTCTGGCTGAATATTTCATGGGCTTTGGCCCCGACCGGGCGAGATTTGTCGGCCACGGCGTTGGCCTGGAACTGGACGAACTGCCGGTGCTGGCGAGCGGCTTAAACGTTGAACTGGCGCCCGGCATGGTTTTCGCCCTTGAACCGAAATTTGTTTTCCCCGGGGAAGGTGTGGTGGGGACAGAGAACACCTTTGCCGTAACAGAAACCGGGGTGGAAAGGCTGACTCCTGCTCCGGACGAAATTATTATTGTGAAATAAAAAACTTCGAAAAACTTGTCCTGACCCCTTTTAACATATTTCATATTATGGTAAAATTTAATCAGAGGATAGCCAGCCTATCCAACGTTCGGAGGGGATGTATTCCACCCTCCTAAGGGCCACGCAGGGTGGCCCTTATTATTTGTCTGTCTGCGCAATGCCCTATGGGGGTTATAATATATTTACACAGAACTTACCCGGGAGGGGCAGGGATATGCGCATATATGCAATAGGTGACCTGCATCTGTCTTTTCGAGAGAAAGTGTCTCCGGAGAATTTGCAGACATTGGAGCCGTATAAACCCATGGACCTTTTCGGGACGGGCTGGAGCCGGCATTTTGAGAAGATTAACGACCACTGGCGGCGGACGGTTAAGGATGATGACGTCGTTTTGCTGCCGGGGGATTTATCCTGGGCCATGAAACCGGAAGAAGCCATATTTGACCTGGATTTTGTGGGTCAGCTGCCGGGCACCAAGGTGCTGGTCAAAGGCAACCACGATTATTGGTGGCAGGCTGTCGGCAAGGTGCGCCGGATGCTGCCGCCGGGTGTTATTGCCCTGCAGAACGACCATTTTGCGGCCGGGGACATTGCTGTTTGCGGCACCAGGGGGTGGCTCTGCCCCGGCGCAAGGGAAGAAACAAGAGCCGCCGGAGAGGCATTTGATGAGCATGACTATAAAATGTACCGGCGGGAACTGCAGCGCCTGGAGCTATCTTTACAGAGCGCTGTCCGCGCCGGTTTCGAGCGGATAATTGTAATGCTCCATTTTCCGCCGGCGGCGAATGGGAAACCCGACCCCGGTTTTATGGGGCTGCTGCACAGATACGGGGTTAAGGAGTGTGTTTACGGCCACCTGCATAATGTCGCCGGGCCGGTCCTGACGGAGGCGGAGGGGATCAGTTTTTTCCTGGTGGCATGTGATTACATAAATTTTTGTCCTTTGTTTATTTTTGAGTATGTTTAAAGCATTACCGGTCCGGGGGTTGAACGGTAGAGGAGTGGTAAAATGAAAAAAGTAACTGTTTATACCGACGGGGCATGTTCCGGGAATCCCGGCCCCGGCGGCTGGGGGGCTATCCTGATGTATGGCGGCCATCAAAAGGAGATTTCCGGTTATGTGGCGGAAACCACTAATAACCGGATGGAGCTCACTGCTGCCATCGAGGCCCTGAAAATGCTGAGAGAGCCCTGCGAGGTAGAACTATACAGCGACAGCGCCTACCTGGTTAACGCTTTTCTGCAGAACTGGCTGGATAAATGGCAAAAAAACGGCTGGCGCAACAGTCAAAAGCAGCCGGTGGAAAACCAGGACCTTTGGCAGGAACTTTTGAATCTTGTCGGCAAGCACCGTGTGAACTGGATTAAAGTGAAGGGCCACTCTGACAATGAGTATAACAACCGCTGCGACCAGCTTGCCAGGGAAGAAATAAAAAAAGCGACCTGAATACTTTTTCCTTCTCTGTTAAGACTAGAAATAACTTAGTTTGAATAGAGGAGGTTTTTTTGTTGTCAGGCAAATTGAATCCGCAAAACAGAGTAATTTGTGACGTGCTTATTATCGGGGGCGGGCCGGCGGGGTTGTCGGCGGCTATTTATGCCGGGCGGGCAAAACTTAAAACAGTGGTGGTTGACGAGGACAACCTGGGCGGGCAGGCCACCACCACTTACCATATTGCGAATTATCCCGGCACTGACGGGGTGATCGAAGGACACCGGCTGATGGATAATATGCGGGAACAGGCATTAAGCTTCGGTGTACGAATCGACGAGTACAGGCCGCCTGTGAAGATTAACCTGCAGGGCGAAAACAAATGTTTTATTACTGAAGAAAACGATTATTGCGCAAAGGCGGTAATCATCGCCACCGGCGCCAAACCCAGGAAACTGCCGGCCGAGGGGGCGGACAGGCTTCAGAGCCGGGGAGTGCACTACTGTGCCACCTGTGACGGTCCTTTTTACAAAGATAAGCAGGTAATTGTAGTGGGGGGCGGCAACTCAGCCCTGCAGGAAGCAGTGTTTCTCACTAAGTTTGTATCCGGGGTCACCATCGTCCACCAACTGGAGCAGTTTCAGGCGAGTAAAACCGCCCAGGATGAGGCTTTCAACCACCCCCGGATAAAAGTCATCCGGAATTCGGAGATTGTCAGGGTCAACGGGGACAACCACGTATCGTCTGTCACCCTGAAAAACCTTGAAACCGGCGAAGAAACAGAAATGTCCACAGATGCGGTTTTTGTGTTTATCGGTCACGAACCCAAAAGCGAAATGTTCAAGGGTCAGCTTAAGCTCACCGAAGCGGGATATATCACTACGGATGAAGAAATGCGGACTGATGTGCCGGGGGTTTTTTGCGCCGGCGATGTGCGGGACAAAAGCACCCGGCAGGTGATTACCGCCGCCAGTGACGGTGCGGTGGCAGCCATTCAGGCAGAAAAATACCTGGCGCAGAAATTTGCCCCGGCCAGGTAAAACGGGCTTTTACTTGCACCATAGGAAAGTATAACGCGCCTGCGGCATAAAAAAGGCTAACGCCGGCACTTCGCGCCAGCGAAGCCTTTTTAAAAGGTGATTACGGCGGAAGTCGTTCCGGCAACTTTGATCACCAGGGTTCTGGGAGCCTGCTCCTCGTGATGATCCTGGGGTTTAAAAGTATTTTCTATGTTGATGATAGGGAGTACTTGTTCTTTTGAAAAACTGCGGGATTGGGATACTGTTATGCTATCCCGGGTGCTGATGTCTTTTACTTCTTCCAGCTTCAGGCCATCTGGCGTGTGCTTAAATTCCAATACCAGCACTTGTTTATAGTCTGCCATCGACAGGCCTCCTTACAGTTTAAACTTAGTAACCAGCTGCTGCAGTGAAATGGCCATTTTAGAGAGGTTTTCAGCGGCGGCTGTAATGGTATCGGCTGAACTGGAGATTTGTTCGGTTGAGGCCGAAACTTCCTGGGTGGCGGCCGAACTCTATTCCGTAACTGCTGCTATGTTTTGCAATGCTTCCTGTTCCTTTTGCTGACTGATCAAAGTTTTAAGCTGATCGGAAATCTGGATGTAATTATTCCACTGCTGCTGTAAATCATTGTACATTTGTTTGCCTTCGGCGGTTACTAACATGCCGTTTAATCTGGCCATTTCCGACTTGAATTTTTCCCGTTCGGCCTGCATTTTATTGTCATAATCCCTTATGGCATTTTGGTCATTGGTAAGTCCTGCAATTACATTGGCCACCTCCCATATCCTGTGGTTGGCCGCGGTAAAATTAATTTTTTCTATCAGAACCGCTTTGGGCATCCAGTTGTTTGTAACATCCTGGAGGCTGGCATTTAAGCTGGATGATGATTTAATACCCGTTGCGCCTATAATTAACATAAATAAAATGAGAATCATAAATCCGAGTATCAACTTTGCCCTAATACCAAATTTCATAAATCATTCCTCCTTTGTAAAATAATCTAAAACATGTTTGATTTTCCCTTTAAGAAATAAAAAAACCAATCAAGACTATACATTGAATAAGACTGGCTCAAACGCATAGCACTAATCGGCTCACTTTTCGGACCCTTGGTTCCCGAGTGCTGCCAAAATTTAAAAGTTATGCGTACCGTAACACTATTACAGCTTCATCCGTTTCTACGTTAAAATCGCAAAAAACCGAGGAAATATCCAGACTTAAATTTTCCCTGATAAAAGCCTTAATGCTTTCCAGATCGGCCTTAACCATTCCGCAGCGATAATTTTGGATAATTTGCTTTCCCATAGATTCAGCCATTAAAAGTTTTTCACCCTTTGTGAGAAACCCGTAAATTTTAATGTTTATGTCCTGGTTATCTACAGAAACTTTAATTACCTCGGGCCCTTTACCTGTGAGGGCTTTTAACAGGCGACCGATAATGGGGGGGATAACTTGTAGGGCTCGCTTTTGTAATTCGGGACAAATTCCGTCACAATGGTTTTCCATTTTTAACCCCTTTTTCACCTCCCCCGCACTTGTTCTATTTAGCATCTCTCTGTTATTTATTACTCTATCAACAGAAAAACCAACCAGCAAATATAATTTAGTTTCTCTTAAGAGAAACTAATATATTTGGTCTGGTTGGCTCACTTTCGAATACACTAAGTTTCAAGTGCTACCGGCGCTCAAGTGGTTTAATTTTATTACCGTAATACCGCAGGCTCAAAGTCTTGTCCTTCAACATTCCGGTAATATTATCTGCTTTCGACATTATTCTTAATATTCCTGTCTAAAATATTAAACAATAATTTAGTTTTACCACAATCTTACTTTCCTCAACCACCACCTTTTAGAAAATAAAGGTTTAAATAAAAATACCAACCAAACATGTCGTTGTTAAGAGAAACAATCTCATGACATCGTTGTCGGTTGGCTCACCCTACATTTTTAGGTGCTGCCCGTTTTAAAAAATCCTCAAAAACAAACGCCTACCGGAAAACCGATAGGCTCAAGAATGTCCTTGTCCTTCGGTAACCCGGCGATCATAGTACAGCCAGCCATAATGCAGTCAAGTAATGGCTGTACTTTAGACCCGTAGCTTTGCGCCCTTATCTTTCAATAAGTTTGCCTTTTCGAGGTATTATTTTTTTCGCCGTAATGCACCGAAAATCCTCCCGCTATACTCAACAATCGTTCAACAAAATACGACAAAAAAATACAATATTCGACATACGATATATTTAATGCAATAATTTTTCCAGCTTACCCCGGTCAAAACCTATCACTGTTTCGCCGTCGATGATCAATGTAGGGACAGCCATGCTGCCGGTTTTATTAACCATTTCCTCCCTGGCACTGAGATTTTCAGCCACATCAAACTCCTGATACTGAACCCCTTTTCTGGAAAGAAACTCTTTCACCTGGACACAGGCCGGTCAGGTAGGGGTACTGTAGACAACAACATTAGAGGGCATATCCGTCAGGCTCCTTTCATAATATATTTCTGTCTTATCTTTTGCCCGCCGATGTTTTATATGTAATATAAACTTTGCAAAAACCGGGTATTACTGGCAAATATGGATATAATAATTATTAAAAAAAGATAGTTTCGACATTATCCCGCATAAAACAGCAAAGGATTTTGTCAAGGCGACGTAGAATATTTTTCATAATTAACGTCCTGTTAATATTAAGTTAATTTAATATGGCTAGCTGCCCGGATTCCGATAGGACTCAGCACCTATCAAAATATACGACGGGAGGCGTTGAAGTTGAAAGGCTATCAGACAGGTCAACTCAGGAATATCGGTGTAGTCGCCCACGGCGGCGCCGGCAAGACTTCTCTGGTGGAAGCAATGCTGTACAA